>CAZAEY010000072.1:4090-16323 GCA_964484155.1 uncultured Acidobacteriota bacterium | reverse complement strand
GCGTCACGCGGTTCCCGGGCTGGATTCTTTTCACCATCTCCGAGGAAGCGATGAGCCGGAAAACGCCTCGCGGATTCTGAGGGCATGGGCTCGGGCGCCTGCCGAAATCCTTGACAGTCCGGGCTCATAATCGAATTCCGCGAGAGCGTCCGCAGCGGCCGCCTCGAATCGTTCCAGGTCCTTCTTCTCCATCTGGACTCTCCAGTCCCTGAGTCCCGGGGTCGGAGGGAGGAAGGCGCTCTTGGCCGACAGGCCGGGCAGGTCCTTGGTTTTGCCCTCATGGTATCGAAGCATCTCGCCCCGAAAAGGAAGACCGAGAAAGCGGCAAAGCTTGCGGCACTCTGCCTCCGGGTTCCGGCAGAGGGCTTCGTAGCGAACCTCGCTGTACAGACGGGGACCGAGGAGTGCTCCCGCCTCCCGCCCCATCCTGACGTTCCGCTTCCACCAGAGGGCCGTCGTCGAGACCGGATCCTCCTCCCAAGTGGACACTCTGCCCGCGGCAGCTTTTGCCTTCTTCCAGTTCAAGACGGAAAGACAGACGTCTCTCCCGTCACGGACCAGGTGCACGAATTTCGCGTGTGGCCAGAGTTCATGGAGAACCCGGATGCGCCGGACGTATCCCGGGGTCTTGTCTCCAACCAGGGGCTTGCCTTGCCTCTGCCCGAAAAGGTCGAAGATTCCGGAGACGAATTCGGCGTAGCTCAGCTCCTGGGCGTTTGAAAGGATCCGTTTCAGGTCGTCCTTCCCAACGCCGAGAAATGCGAAACGATGGTAGCTGAGCAACTCGGAAATGATGCCCGGGGTGACCCGGCCGTTTTCGAGACCGATCCCCTTCTTGTAGAAGCGCGGGATCCAGTGGCTTTCGCGTGTGATCGAGACCATTGAATGAGCGTCAAGGAGACGTTTGAGCAACGTGGTCCCCGACCGGGGGCACCCGACGATAAAGAGGTACGGGTTGCTCGAAGGTCTGGATTCGTTCGATTTCAATGTCGTCTCCTTTCCAGATGGACCGATTTCCGGTCCTTGCGTTCGTCCTCACCCATCTCTCCCTGCCACCATTGCCGGCATTCTCTGGAGAACTCGCAGACGCTGGGAGAGATCGTCGGAAACGCCCTCTCATACTCTAATTCCGAGAGCAGATCGCCCGCCAGCGACTCAAAGAGCTCAACGTCGTCTTCTTTCATCTGCACGCGCCAGTCTCTCAACCCCGGCGTAGGGGGAAGCCAGGCGGCTTTGGCGGAGAGTCCGGCGCTTTGGCGCGTCCTCCCCTGGTGATAATTGACCATCGCCGACGAGAAGGGGATCTCGAGAAAAGCTGCCAGCGACCTGGTGCTATCCTCCGGTTCGAGGACCAGCTCTTCATAGCGAGCCTCCTGGTAAATTTCGGACCGGAGCCGCCTTCCGTCCAGGATCCCCTTGCCGACCTTCCATTTCCACCACAGGGCACAGGTTGCGACCGGACTTCTTTTCCACAGAGCCAGGCGACCGGGCTGTCCCTTGCCCCAGTCCAGGACCGAGAGTGTGACGTCGCGGCCATCCCGTATGAGGTGAACGATCTTGGCATTGGGAAACAGGGCGTGGAGACGAGGAATGTGGCGACAATACCCGGGGCTCTTTTCGCCCGCCAGAGTCTTCCCGTGAATCGCGGCGAAGGCCCCGTAAAGCCTACTCACGAATTCACTGAATGTTTTCGAGGCGGATGCGGCCTCCATCACCGTCTCTTCCGCCAGACCCAGTCTTGAGAACCGACGGTGGCCCTTCACTCTGGCCACCAGCTCCGGGGTCAAAAGCGGATCTTCGTCCAACGCGAAGCGCCGTACCGACTGGGGAATGAAATGCGTATCGTATCCCACGGCCAGGGAGGGGTGATGGTCCAGGATCCTCTGCAGCAAGGTCGTTCCCGAACGCGGACAGCCGACCACGAAAAAGCATGGAAGTTGGATTCCGTTGGCGCCCGTCTGGATTCCTTCGATTTCAGACTTCATGTTCCCTGCTCCTGAGGTGTTTTCCTGCCTCCAAGCTCGTCTAAAAGTAAAATAGAATCGCCGGCTGAAGGAAGAAAGCCCGGCTCGCGCGGTTCCCGAAGGCCGGGCCAGGGTAGAAAATGCCGGTGGCCACCATGAAGTCCCATCTCCCGTTGATTCTGACCGCAAGCAACACGTCGACGGCCTGTCCGAGGCGCGGATCAAGTCCGTTTGGTTCCGCGTTCAGCGCCCAATCGCCAATGTCTTCGGAAGCCCGGGCCTGATCGTAGAGGTGATAGATAACGTCCACCGACAGGTTTTCAAGAGGCCGCACGCCAATCTGAAAAGTGGAGATTTTGAGGTTGGACAACTCGGGATCGAGAACGAAACCGTAGGTGTTGTATCTCTTCAAGCCGCCGATACGCTGCGAGTTGTCCTGGAGTCCGGTCTGACGAAATCTCCGCTCGATCGGACCCCTGCTGTTATCGTCTCCGGAGCCAAAGGCGTAGCCGGCCGTCAGGGTCGGTCTCCACGGCAGCGTAATGCGATAACTGGCGCCCAGGTCGAACCCGTAGCCCCTGAGCTGTCTTTGTCGGCGATGACCGGTCATCAGCGACCAGTCGGCCCAGTAGTTCGAGTTTCGCGTGATATTTCCGTTCGAACTCAGCCCCCACCACGTGGGACTATCATCCCTTGGCGTCGAGTCGTCTCGCTGGATGACATAGGCCCGAAGCCGACGAGGCGCTCCGGAGAAACGGTACTCGGCCGACGCCATCAGATAGAGCTGCTCCTTTCGCCCTCGACCTTCCCCGAAGATCCCCTTGGCCGCGGAGAACTCCATTCGCAGCCTGGGCACTTTCGGCATCCTGGCGTGCAGCCGGATGGCGTCGAGGTATTCGTCATAAATCCATTCCCGTCTGTCCCTGAAACGCTGGCGTCCCGCCTGAAGCGCCAGGTTACTGTGCAGAAACCGGCCCCAGTAGAAGTAGGCTTCCTTGATCTCAGCTTGGAAGCGGTCCGTCCCCCGGCTGAGGTCGGTGAGTTCGGTTCCCCGGGAAAAATTGAATCTTGAGTGGAATTCGCTGTGTTCCCCCACCGGCACCGAAACTGCAATCCTGGCCCCGGGAGTCACGCGCTCCCGCACGTCTTCACGATTCCGGTCGAGGTTGTAGTTCTCCTCGGCGCGATAGGAGAGACCGACTTTCCCTCCTACCAGCATTCGGCCCAAACGAAGCGGCACCTGGTCAGGATCGTCGTCCTCCCGTTGAATCCCACGCCTTCGGCCGCTCGAATTCATTGCTTCGTACAGCCCCTGGTGAGGAGTCACAAATCGGGTTTCGTCAGTCAGGCGGACCGGCGCTCCCAGGAGCCTCAGTTCCCCGTTCGCGGCGTTGAATGCCTCGATCGGACCGTGAAGCTCGAGATCATGGCCCCGGGCGCTGGGCAACCACGTGACTTGCAAGGCCTCAAGACCGGGTATCTTCCGGTTCCGACGAGGACTGGTTTTGACTTTGACCCTCATTCCTGCCGAAAGGCCCCAGTAGCTCAGGGTTCTGCGGTCCCGATCGACGATCTTCGTGCCGTGCGTGACTCGCAGGATCATCGTCCCGATGCGGAACTCGCGCTGGGCTGCGTCGACTTTCGAAATGACTCCTTCCAGCTCGACGTCATTGTCCTCAACCAGCTCGATCCTGTGGGCGATCAACTTCCCGTTCTCGAATTTGGAGCCTCCAACTCGAACTCGATCGCCGACGGCCAGGTGGAACAAAGGCGCTCGTTTCCTCGGCGCCGCGGTCCGGGCGTCCGCCCGGGCGGACGGGCCGGAATCCTCCGCCCCTTTGATCCGATTTGCTTGCGGCTGCAATGGGGCGGCATGTGCATGGAGCAATCCCAGGGCAAGCAGGACACCTGTCATGAGCGCTCCGCGGCGGCCGATCGCTTTCAGCATGGTAAGACACTCTTTTGAAAACCGGAGGCCGCCGGCGATTCGAGTCTGGCGCCGGCAAGCCCCAGGAGGCTGCTCGGTCTGGCCCGTCGGCACGAGTGCAGACGGCGTCTGCAGGCCAGTCGAAAAAGGGTGGTCGCGGTGAAAAAACGCAAAGCTTCGGAGTCCAGGGCCGGCGCCAGGCTGCGATAATTTTCGATAAAGATTTGCTCCCAATGTTTCGTTGCCAGACCGGGCTTCAAAAGTGAACTCAACTCAAGATGGGCGATGAAATTCCCGAGGTCGATCTCGGCGCAGCCCCAAGACAGCGTATCGAGGTCGATCAGCGCCGCTGTCGAACCGTCGATGAGGATCTGCTTCTCATAAAAGTCCCGATGCACGGGGACCGAACGAGTCAGGTGCAGGCGTGAAGAAAAGCGCAGGAGTTCCTCCAGAATCCTGGCGAACTGGATTCCGCCCAGTCCGAGTTCCTCGATTCTCTGGTAGCACTTTCTGATCAGGGCCAGTTCGTCCTGGACGAGATGAGTGTGCTCCAGGTCGAGCGAGCCGCTGTGCAGCACGTGGAGGCAGGAGGAGGCCAGGGCCATATGCCGGTCTTCCGCTCGCCCGGCCTGGATCAGGTCATGTAGGGTGACTCCGGAGAGGAACTCCTGTAGGACCATCCGCCACTTTGGCAGGTACAGAGTGGACCTAGGCGCCGTTACTCCGGAGATTCCGGACTCGCTGAACAGGAGGGCCACCTGTTGCATTCGAGTGAAAAGCTCCCGGCCGCGGGAATCTTTGAAGGTCTTGCCGAGCAGCGTCTCCCGCCCGCGTTCGCCCTTCAGGCGGTACTCGATCTGGCAGCGCCGCCCGGCTACATATCGGGCCACTGCGATCTCACAGTCGGTGAGACGCCCGATCCGGCGCTGGAGCTCAGGGGCGTGCTCGGCCAGGGTTCTGACCGCAAGCTCTGGGTCTACCGCCTGGCCCAGGTGCTTCATGCTCGAATCCAAGGGGAATGCGGACACGAGCAGCCTCTTATCGGGAGCCTCCAAAAAGAAGGATCCCAGAGCCGGGTGAGAGGCCTCGAGTCTGGCCAACTGGCGCTTGAGCTTCCGGGCGCTCGACGGAAACTTGCGAGGAGGAAGAACCTGACAGACCAGGGTCCTGTACGACTGAGTTCCGTTGTTCCGAATCCGGCATTCGTATTGAGCCTGGAATGACCGGTCCAATCTTACGTCTCGGATCCGCAGGGAGAGCAGCTCCCTGTCCGCTTCCTGGAAAAAGGGCAAGTGGCTTTGCAGAAGCTCCGCCGCCGAATTCCGGTTTAGAAGCTCGGTCACCATGTTTGTTACCATGTTTGCCCCCGCAGTTCCTCGGCCGCTTCCCGAATGAGTCGGCCGGTCAGCTCCGGCCAGTCCCGATCGAAATGTCTGAAGGGCCACAGAGCCAACAGGAAGAGGCTCGCACCGAAATACCAGCGGAGACTGCGAATGGAAGCTTCCCCGGACTCCTGGAGATAGGATTCAACGAATCTCTCGCTGATCCGTCCGGCATCAGGCGCCGAAATGCCGCCGCGAAGTGAAAGAAAGCGGAGCTGGGCGCAGAAATTGGCCAGGTCAAAAGCCGGGTCGCCGATCGTCAGGCGATCCAGGTCCAGCAGCACAGCAGACTTTCTCTTCCTGATGAGAATCTGATCGTAGTAGAAATCTCCGTGCAGCAGACGATTCGGATTCTCTCGGGGCATAGTGCCTGTCAGCTCCTCGGCGATGTCGACGGGCGAAACCGTGCACTCCGGCAGCAAATGCTGAAGTGTTTCGGCGGATTGAGCGAGGACGCTTGTTAATTGCAGCGGGGCGGCGCCAAGGGGTGGGTCGAGTCTGTGGAATGCAGCCAGCGCCCGGGCCAGAACGGTCACTGGCCCATCGTCTTCCACCCCGGACTCCAAGCAGGAACTAATCAGAGGGACGCCCTGGACCTGGCGCAGCAGCAGCAGCCGCCGTCTACGCCCATAGCCCAAAAGCGGCGCCACTAAGAAGCCTGGGCGGTCCAATTTGGAAAAGTACCGGTGCCAGCCCGCTAACCGGTCAATCGGCTCCGCGTAGAATTTGGCATAGAAGTCCTTATTGTCACGAGCTTGTGGTTGACCGATTGCCTTGGTCTGGTAACTGCCCCTCATAACGCATCGGCGTTCCGGCTTGTACCGGATTGGCGTCCACGCGTCCACATGCGCTTCGAAGCGAGACCTCTTTCCACTGCTCACGACGCCCTTCAGGAGCTCTGACCGCAATGGATGAGCGAGCAAGGAGAGAGAAGGAATCTGGAGATCCCGCGGGAAAACGCAGAGGGACAGCTTGTGATCGGGATAGTAGTGGGAAAGACGGATCTCGTCGGACGGCCGAGATTCCCTCCCGTTCGAAGTCAGCTTCCCATAAGCCCACGTCTGTTGACCTTCCGGGAGCTGGATTTTGTAAAGCACGATGCAGTTTGTCCCCGGCTTATACCGCAGGTATTGCACGCTGCAATTCTGTGGAGGAGCAGCGAACTCCGGGAGCTGCAGCAACGGTAGAACTCGATCCGGATCCAGGGCGAGTTCGAGTTGAGGCAGCCCTGGATCCTGCGGGATTCGAATTGATGTCGCGTAAGCTTTCATGTGCCGGACGCCCCCATTTTTGCCTTCTTTGGCGGATTCGATGCCGGATTCCTGACTTTGCTGTTGAGGCTCGCCAATTGCTGTTGATAGAGTTGTGAATACCGCCCCTGTCGCGCCGTCAACTCGTCATGCGACCCCTCCTCCAACAGCCGTCCGCGTTCGAGATAGAGGATCTGGTCGGCGCGAAGTCCGAAGCGAAGGTCGTGGCTGATGATGATAGTGGTCCGATCGCGCGCCAGCCGCTCCAGGGCCCCGATCAGGGCGCCTGAATTTTCTTCATCCAAGCCCGTTGTCGGTTCGTCCAGGATCAGAATGGATGCCTTTTTCAGGGCGGCCCTGGCGATGGCGATCCGCTGTCTTTGCCCTTTGGAAAGTGTGACTCCCCGCTCGCCCAGAACTGTATCGAACCCTTCGGGAAGCGACTCAATGAAGTCGGTGGCATTGGCCAGTTCGGCCGCCGAACGGACGTCCTCCTCAGTCACGTCCGGCAGGCCTGCCGTGATATTCTCCCGTACTGAGGTGGCGAACAGCACCGTATCTTGGAGGACCATGCTGAATTGGGCTCGGAGGGACTCCAGCGTATAACTTCGGACGTCGACGCCGTCGACCAGCACCCTTCCCTCGAGGGGGTCGTAAAGTCGCAAGAGCAAACTGATCAGAGTCGATTTTCCCGCTCCGGAGGGTCCGATGATGGCGACGTTTCGGCCGGGAGCCACGGAAAGCGTCACCTGCCGGAGCGCGCGTTTCCCCGAGTCGTAAGAGAAGCTCACGTTTTCGAGCCTGAGCGCGCCTTTGAAAGCGGGGGCGGCCACGGCCCCTGGAAGATCTCGGACTTCTGGAGCCTGATCCAGAATTTCAAGGATGCGCTCACCCGCCGCCACGGCCTTGGCCAGCCGGCCCATGTATTTGGCGAAACTCTGGGCCGGGCGAAAGGCGCTCTTCAGATAGGCCAGAAACACCAGGAGATCGCCCGGCGTCATGGAACCGCTCAGAACCATTCTGGCGCCAAAGAAGAGAACCAGCGCCGTGGACAGCGCGACCAGAACGGCAACCGTACGCTGCAGCCTGGCTGCCAGTCGTTTGGCTTTCACTCCCTGCTTGACGCTCCTTTTGTCCTGGGAGTTGAAGGCGTTCGAAAAGAGAGGGTGGAGAGAGAGCGCCTGGACGGTTTCAATGGCGTCGATGGAGTCGACCGCCACGGCTGTCATGCGGCTCCGCCTCTCCCGCTGCTCACGCGCCACTTCGTGAATCCTTTTGCCGATCCGGGTCGCATTGAACCAGAAAAGCGGGACGGTGGTCAGGGCAAGCAGCGTCAGTTGCCAGTTCAGCCACAACATCAGCGAGGCCATTCCCGCCAATACCAGAACGTTGGCCGCCAATGGGAGAAAGGCGGTCACCATCACCTCGCGGATCAGTCCGACGTCACCCATCAATCGAACCACCAGATCTCCCCTGCGCGCTTTCTTGTGAAAACGGAGGGACAGATACTGGAGGTGCTGGAAGAGTTCGCTTCGAACGTTTGCGAGGACTTTCTGACCGACGAGGGCGAAGCCCACCTTGCTCCAGTAAACGGTTAAGGCTCTTAATCCCACTATGATGACCAGCGCCAGGGCGGATGCCCCCAGCAACCAGTTCGTCCCGATTCCTTCGAACGGACCGGAGGCGCCCGAGGGAGCGGTCGAAAAAAGATGATCGAAGATGAACTTGAGCGGCCAGGGCTCCAGTATGCGAAAAAAGACCTGTGCCAGAAGTGCGGCCACGGCGCCGAAGGCCAGTCGCCGCTCTCTGCGGAGATATGGCCAGAAGCGCTGCATAATGCGCCACAGGGCGGGAGCAATCTTCTGGATCCGTTGCGGGCGCCCCATGCTAATTCAAAACCTTCTTCGACGCTTCCGACATGAACCCTCCAATTTCCAAAATCTGCCTCGCTCGCGCATGCCAGGAATGATTCAGCTCGGCGCACTTGCGGGCGTTGTCACCCAATCGACGGCGCAGGGAATCATCCGACTGAAGCCGGTCGAGCGCCTCGGAGAGGGCCTTGCCATCACCGGGCCGGTAAAGCAACCCATGAACCCCGTGTTCAATCACCTCGGGGATCTGACCGATCCGGCCGGCCACGACCGGCAATCCGGAAGCCATGTACTCGAATATTTTGATCGGCGAAAAGTAGAAATCCTCCAGATTCGGGTAAGGGGCGACTCCCACGTCGACGGAGTTGAGCAGAGCGGGCACCGAGTCTGGGTCAACCGATCCCTCCAAACGAACAGCCTGTTTGATTTTGAGCCGTTTGATCGACTGCTTGACCTTTGCCTTCTCCGGCCCGTCGCCGACGAGGAGAAGCCGGCTGTTTCTATTTTTCTTGTAAGTCTCGGCGAAGGCCTCGACCAGACCGACCGTGTCGTGCCACGGCTTAAGAGTGCCGACGAAACCGACGGTGAAACGATCCGCCGTAGGCCGCGAACGGGGAAGGACGGGTTTAAAGCGGTCGGTGTTTGCCGCGTTGGGCAGCGTATGAATGCCATGGCGGCTCCCGCGGAGCCTCTCGACATATTCGGCCAGCCGACGGGAGACGACGATGCAGTGATTGGCGGAAGAAAAAACATGGCGCGCGATGTTGAGGGCGCTTTCTTCATCGACTAGAACGCGATGCTGCCTGGACTCTTCGAGTAGTGGAGCGTTGATTTCGAGAATCGCAGGAATGCCGACGGCCCGCGCGTAATCCATCCCGGCATGGCTCCACAGGGAGTATCGCTCGTAGACCAGATCAAAGGGGCCGTGATCCCGGAGAAGCCGACTCAAAGCGCGGTTGGAGTCGAGGCTGAACCTTTCTCGCTGGTCCGCCGGCAGCCTGGCGGGACGGGGAAGCCGGTGGATGGCCGTGGGGAGACGCTGCATGCAGGAATCTCCCTCCACGTTGGCGGCAAAGAGCTCGACCTTCACTCCCCGCTTCAGGAAAGCCTGGACGACCTCCTGGACGTGAATCGAACAACCCTTCCGGCCGAACACCGGGACACCGCCATCGGCGCAGATGTAAGCGACGCGCATTTGCTCAACTCCCCACGGCACCGTGAGAGATCTCTTCCCGAGAACCGGACACGGCCTCTTCAAAAAGGGAAGCAATAGTAGCGACGTTCTTCCTCAGACTGAAGAGTCTCTCGGCCTTCCGGCGGCCCTCCCGGCCCATCTCGAGCCCCAGCCCGGTTTCTGTCAGAATCCGGCCTATCGCCTCAGCAAGAGCCTTGCTGTCGTGCTGGTTCACCAGAAGTCCGGTTCTGCCGTGATCGACGATTTCCGTCACACCCGGCAGATCAGTGGACACGACGGGCCGGCCGAGAGCCATGGCCTCCAGCATCACCGTCGGCAGAGCGTCTCGATTCCCGTCCTCGGCGACGATGCATGGCAGAACCAGCATCTGAGCGCGGACCATGTGGTCCATTACGACGCTCAGGGTCTGGGGTCCCATCAACTCTACGGTGTCCTCCAGCGAACACTTCGAGATCAGGTTGCGCAGGTTGCCCCTTTCGACCCCGCCTCCGATGATGACGCACCGGAAGTCTCGAGCCTGCTGCTTGAGAATCCGGCAGGCCTCGATCAGGTAGCGAAAGCCCTTCTTCTCCACCAGGCGACCCACTCCCAGAATCAGCGGCTTCTCGCCCACCAGGGTGGGGGCGGGACCATGCTCTTCCATGCGAATGCCGTTGTAAACGCGATGGATCTTGTGGGCGGCGTCTGGGGCATGCCTCTGCAACAGCCTGACATTGTGGTCGGTCACCGACACGACGAAGGAGGCCCTTTCCAGCGCCTCCTGGAGCAGGGAGCGGTCGACATCCCGGTGATAAATGTCCTTCGCGTGCGCGGTAAAGCTGAAGCTGATCCCACTCAGGGTATGAGCCAGAAGCGACACCCACGTAGCCGAAGTGGCAAAGTGGGCGTGCAGATGTTGCACGCCTCGTTTTCGGGCCTCCGCGACCAGTTGCATGGCCTGAATCAGATGGCGGAGTTCGCCGGAGCGCAGAGCTGTGGCCAATGCCGCGCTTGATCCGGAGGGTTGGAGGAGGCCCCAGGCCTCACACTGTTCCTTCAGGTTCCTCCAGCAGCGTTCCGGCGATCCATTCTGGTGCAGGTGGTGGATCTGCGCCTTCAACTGAGCCAGTCCTGCATGGTATCGAGCCTCGGTCGAGGGCTTGAGAGAGAACACTTCAAGGTTGACTCCCTGGTTCTCCAGTTCAAGGATCTCGTTGAGCACGAAAGTTTCGGAGAGCCGCGGAAAGACCTTCAGCACGTATCCCACGCTGACGGTGCGGCCAATGGAATCCCTCATCCGACACCTCCTCTGACATGTCCGTTGTGGCTTTCGCCGACGTAGGGTCCGACTTCCGCCGCCAGGTTCTCGATGGCGGTGAAATCAGGGAAAGCTTTGGGTTCGACAACTGAGCTGAGACTGAGAACTACCCGCCGGGCCAGGTTCTCAGGGGTCAGTTGGGCCGGATGAATCATTTCCACCAGTCCCCGTTCATGAAGCAGCCGGGCCCGTATCAGTTGTTCGGTGCGGGGGCGAGCCCGCGGGACGACTATCGATTTCTTCTTGAACCAAAGGATTTCACTGATCGCGTTGTATCCCGCCATCGAAATGACGCAATCGGCGGCGTCCATATAAGTCGAGAGGTCCCCGGTGAATTCCAGGATTGTGACCCGGGAGCCGTTGCCACATCTGGCTGCGAGGCGCTTGGCCTCCCCTCGATCCATGTCCGGGCCCAGAACGATAATGCTGCTCGTGGCCATGTGATGCTGAATTTCAGGGAGTGCGTCGAGGTATGCCTCCACAAGGGGAACCCCGTCGGAGCCTCCCCCGACGGTCACGAGAACCAGTTTCTCCCCTGCGGCGCAATGGTCCCGGCGCAGCTTGTGGACGTCGAGCCTTTTCGAGCCGCGAGGGATATAGCCGCAGAACCGGGTTTTGGCCAGCAATGATCTCGGAAAGCCGTACTCGCGGGCTAGATCGTAGACTGTTTGTGAGCCGCAGATCAAGATGCGATCGTACAGAGCCTCGAGGGCTTCATAGGTCCCTGATTTTTTCCAGAAGGAGACGATGTAACGCTGATCGTCCAGAATGTCTCTGAGAATAAGGAAGCTGCGAGCCCTGGGGTTGGTTGCCCTCAGATATAGGAGAGTCTCTTGGAGCTCTCGATTCATGCCAAGCGGCACATTGTCCACGAAAAACAGATCAGGCTTATAATTTTTGGCGGTGCAGAGTATGATCTGCTTGCGAAGCCTCCAAACGTCATCGAATGATATCCGCAACGAGCGAGATGCATAGCTCTCGTTGTCGACTTTGAAGACGCTGGGAAGTTTGACGTAGTCAACTCCCTCGGAAATTCGAAATGCATGGGCAACCGCGGAACCGGTCACGATCAAGGTCGACAGGTCGCTAAACCGCGCCCGGAGCCCTTCACAGATCAGAAGAGTTCGTCTCAGGTGACCGAGGCCCAGCGTATCGTGGGAATAAAAGAGAGCCCGTTTCGGGCCGAGCACCGGCGTTGCAGAAGGATTTTCCATCAATGCCCCTTTTGCCGGTCCGGTCGCACAGCCGGCGTTCTGTAAGTCGGATTCCTCCACCCCCGGCGGGGCGCGGAGTCCTGATGTACCACGCCCTCTTTCCAGCTTCCTGTGACTCGCGTCACATGTGTCG
>CAZAEY010000072.1:2496-3990 GCA_964484155.1 uncultured Acidobacteriota bacterium | reverse complement strand
CATCGCGGCGAGGCGGGCATTTCGGCGCGCCCGATTCTGGGTTGGCGCGGCATCAGGTGCGCAATCGAATCGGGGCGGGAGCCTCCAATCCCGCTTTGCGGGCTGTTCGTTGCCGCGTCCACTGTTGCCGACGATGGCGGCGATCAATTCTTCTAAGTGCAGCATGTTGGATCGCATTACGATTGATCCGGGAATCTGCGAAGGGAAGCCGAGGATTCGCGACTAGCTAATCACGGGGGACTTCGTCCTGAAGTTGCTGGGAGGCGGGTATTCGGCCGACGAGATCGTCCGAGAGTATCCCGGGCTTGAAAACCAGGACGTATATCAGACTGCGAAGTACGGCGCTTGGCTGGCCGTCGGGAAGACATCCGCGTCGATGAAATCCTTCCGTCTGCATCCAGGGATCGGGAAGTGATTCGTTTCGCTCGCCGCAGGATTCGTTCCGCGTGCTGCGTTCAGAGTGGGGTTGACGCGGTTGGCGGGCGCGGAGCCGACGGAGCGCCGGATGTCAGAGCGACGCGGCCGAAGGGCCCGTTGATCCGTCCGATCGTCTTCCAGTCCGCGATTGGAAATGACCGGCAGGATGGGGGCGCTACGGGCGCGGGTGGGATGGCGCGAGTGAACTTGCCGCGGATCCCCTGACTGAAATCATATTCTTCAGCCATTTCACGGGATTTGCTGCCGGTGCGATTCTTCATAATCCTTCGATTGGATTACGAATTCGGAGCCCGCTGAATCGAGTGAAATCGCGATCCGAAGTCCAGAGTTCGCGGACGCCATGTTCGACGACGAGCGCGGCGATGTGGGCGTCGTGCACCAGATTTCCCGAGACCCCCCCCTGCCGGATCGTTCGGCGCATGTGCTCCCGGTGAGCGGATCCTTCGCCTAGCATCCGCAACGAAGGGGAGCGAAGAAGCGACTCCAGATCAGCCAGCGCGTCCTCCATCCGCGTGGGCGGGTCGAAAACCCGCGGGTGCGTGACGACGCGAAGGAACTCGTAGATGCACGGCCAGGGAATTGCCCACGGTTCTTGGCCTTCCGCCAGCTTTCGCAACAGCTCGAGCGCCTTCCGATGGCCGGGCGCTTCTTCCCGGCGAGCGTAAATCAAAAGGTTGGTGTCGACGGCAATCACGCGCGCCCTTCCATCAGGTCAAACAACGCGTCCCGGTCGTCCAGCCGGACGCCGGGCTGTAGCTTTCCTTTCTCAGTGCGCCACTGCAGCTTGTAGTCCGATGGCGCCGCAGGCCCCGACAAATGCAATCGCAAGGCAGTTTCAATCACTTCGCGGAAAGACTTTCCTTCGTCGGCCGCCCGGCGCTTCGCCGCTCTGAAAACTTCATCAGGGATGTCTACAGTCGTTCTCATTTTGACATAATAACATATTTTCTAGAGCATAAATATGTCAGCTTGAATCTTGGCTTCGCATAGGGTGGTGACCGCCGATCCCAGACGGGATCAACGGTCCCTTCGGGCCCGTCGCTCTGACAACTGGCG
>CAZAEY010000072.1:0-2396 GCA_964484155.1 uncultured Acidobacteriota bacterium | reverse complement strand
TGCGTCGGTTCCGTGGTCTTCAATGCCAGCCCGGCGCTTCGAAAGGAGCACGCGAAACCCCGGAACCCGGAACCCGGAACCCCGGAACGAAAAATCGGCTCATTGGTTCTCGCGGCTATTCCGGGAAGAAGCCTCGGTCGCGGCGGGGGCGCCCCGCGCCCAGGCGATGTAGTCGGTCGGCGCGGGATTCCGTCCGCTTTGCCGGAGCAGGAGGTTGACTTTGCCGCGATGGTATTGCGCGTGCAGCGTCAGGTGCAGAAGGATCTCTCCGATCGTGTTAGTGAAGCGGCGGCCCTCGCTGTTGGTGTAATCGACGCTCTCATTCAGGAGGTCTGAAGCGAGTTCCGCCACGAAATCGCGATAGGCGGCGTGAGTGGTCTCCATCAGCTTGCGCAGGTCGGAGGCGGTCAGCTCCGGCCACACCGCGCAGCGAGGCTTCCGCCCTTGCAGGCGGGCCAGCCAGATCTCTTCCGCGCCGATGACGTGCGCGAATTCTCGAAGGGCCGCCGGAGGGCCGTTCCGCTCCAGCGCCTCAAGCAGTCGGGCGTCCGCCCAGTACAGGTGATCGAATAACCGAAGAATCTCATTCATTGCGCGACGGCTTTCGGTTTTCAATTTAGAACCGTTGCCCATAAGATTGCAATTGCGGCCGGGCTGCTTTCTATCTGCGGTCAGGAAAGGAAAACCGGAAATTCAGCGCATTGGAGGAATGAAATGAGCGGCAGAGAACTAACCCCCTCCGGCCGGAAGGGAGTATCCAGAAGGGAGCTGCTGAAGCTCGGCGCTGCGGGGGCGGCTGGCGCGGCAGGAGCCGCCTGCGGGCCCACCGCCGAATCGGAATCGGAGAGGAACGATCAAATCCCCGCAGGCCCTCGCATTCTGCTCAAGGGCGGCATCGTGCTGTCGATGGACCCCGAAGTCGGCGATTTCGAGGAGGCCGACGTGCTGATCGAGGGAAGCAAGATCGCCAGGGTGGCGCCGGACATCGTCGCGGAGGCGGAGGTTGTCGACGCCCGCGGCAAGATCGTCATGCCGGGGTTCGTCGACACCCACCATCATCAGTACGAGACGATTCAGCGCAGCACCATCCCGGACGGCGTCATCCAATGGGGCGGAGCGGGGGCGCAATGGCCGCAGGAAAGCTACGGAACGATCGTTCAGAACGTATGGACGACCGGCCGTATCGGGCCTCCCGAGGATCCGCTGTGGGATATCGGCCGATCGCCCTACGACCCGGAGGACAACTACATCAGCGTTCTCGTCGCCTCGATTTCCGGCATCAATCAAGGCGTGACCACAGTTATCGACACCTCGCAGAGCTCGCACTCTCCGGAGCACACCGACGCCATGATTCAGGCCCTGTTCGATTCGGGCAGGAGGTCCGTGTTCGCATACTCGGGAGGGCGACCGGACATGCCGGGCTACGAGTTTCCCGGGGCGATCGGGGATGAGACGCGCGGGCTCGGGAGGCTTCGCCGGACATGGTTCGACTCCGAGGATCTGCTGGTGACGCTGGGGCATCAGCAGGGCCCGCCGGAGGGATGGGAGCTGGCCCGCAGCTTCGATGCGGTCATCGTCAACCACAACAACAGCCTGGGCCGCAACATCATCGACAACGAAGAGCTTCTGGAGCGGTACGCTCGGGAGGGGCGCCCCGTGACGCTGATCCATTGCGCCCGCTTCACTCCCGAGGCCTACGACGTCTGCGCACGCCACGGAGTGCACATCTCGATCGCGTGTCTGACCGAGATGCAGATGGGCCACGGCATGCCTCCGTTTCAGGCCTGCCTGAACCGCGGGATCCTTCCCAGCCTGAGCGCCGACGTCGAAACCAACAACACGCCCGACATGTTTTCGCAGATGCGAGCGGCATTCGCGCTGCAGCGGACGCTGCTCCATCAGCGGGCTTTGCCGGTCGATCAGCAGGGAGACGATTCGCCCATGCAGGGAGCTGGAGAGGATCCTTCCTCTTTGCCTCCCCTGCTGACCAGCTATCAGGTCCTCCAGATGGCCACATGGGCGGGCGCGGCGGCGGCCGGCCTCGGCCGCAAAGTGGGCAGGCTGGCGCCGGGGCTGGAGGCCGACGTCATCCTGCTGAACGCCAGGACGCTGAGCACCTGGCCGTTGAACAACGCGCCGGGCGCGATCGTCACGTTGATGGATACGAGCCATGTGGACACGGTGTTGATCGCCGGAAAGGTCAAGAAGTGGAGAGGCCGGCTGGTGGGCGTCGACGAAGCGAAGCTGCTCGACGAGATCGAGGCCTCGCGCGATCGCGTATTGGCGCGCATCAATGGTCCGGCAAAGGGCTCGAACCCCGAAGCCATTCACCAGTTCCTGAACAGCCGGGGCGCTCCCTATCGACCCGCCCTGCTGGGCTCCTGCTGCGCCGGGCC
>CAZAEY010000071.1:9469-16685 GCA_964484155.1 uncultured Acidobacteriota bacterium | reverse complement strand
CTGCGTGCTGCGTGCTGCGTGCTCCCCTCCTGACTCCTGACTCCTGACTCCTGACTCCTGCCTCCTGACTCCTGCCTCTCTGAACTCAAAACTATGAACTCGGAACGCGGAACGCGCCGGGTTGCATCACTGAGGTCATCGGTTATAGTAATTTTCCATGGAAATGCGGAACCGACTGAATCGAAGAAAGTTTCTACAGGCATCGGCTGCGGGTTTGACGTTGGCTGCGGCTTCTCGAAATCGCGTTCTGGGCGCAAACGATCGGCTCAAGACGGCTCTGATCGGCTGCGGCGTCATCGGTCAGCAGCACCTGGCTGCGCTGCTGAGGCACCAGCGGGAAGGCTCGGTTGAGATTGCAGCCGTTTGCGACGTTTTCGAGCGTCGGGCGCAGGCCTTCCAGGATCGGATCTGGACAATTGGCGGGAACGCCAAGCGGTTTCAGAACCACCGCGAATTGCTGGACTCGGTGGAGCTGGATTACCTGACCATCGCCACGCCCGAGCACTGGCACGCTCGCCAGTCGCTGGACGCTCTGGAGAAGGGGCTGCATGTGTACTGCGAGAAGCCCTTGGCGCACAAGCTGGAAGACAATTTGGAGATTCAGGAGAAAGTCGGTGCCACGGGTCTGAAGCTTCAGGTCGGCGTCCAGGGGATGAGCGACGACAGCTATTCCAGCGCACGGGACGCGATACTGAATGGAAAGATCGGGGCCGTTGTCCATGCCCAGACCGAATATGTGCGCAGATATAATCCTGAGTCGGGCCCCTGGCGAACGGGAGTCGACTCCGGGCTGGAAAAGCCGGAGGATCTGGATTGGGAGGAATGGCTGGGGCCAGCGCCGAGCCGCGCCTGGGATCCGCACCGTTATTTCGAATGGCGCTGCTATCGGGATTACTCCGGCGGCGTCGCCACCGACCTGTTCGTCCACAGAATCTGCCGCATCATGAAAGCCTGCAGCCTCGGAATTCCCTCTCGGGTTGCAGGATTGGGGGGCATCATGATGTGGGACGACGGCCGCGAGTTGCCTGACCACATCGAAATGCTGGCCCAGTTCGATGCCGTCGAAAAGGTCACGCCGGGCATGACGCTTCACGTCCTGGGCGCGATGGCCAATCAGACGCCGAATGCTCACATGATCCGGGGCTCTGAGGCGACTCTCGTCTTCACACCGACGGGCTGGGAGATCCGAGAACAAAGAGGCGGGCAAGTCATCGAGGCGCACCAGAAGTCCGGAGGCGAGGACATCTACCTGCACCACCAGAATCTGCATGCAGCGATTCGCGGTCAGGCTGAGCTTCATTGTCCGGCCGATCTGGGGGGAAATGTGACCATTGTCGCCATCGGCGCCAACCAGTCCTGGTTCGACAACAAGCTGGTGCAATGGGACCCGCAGAGAAAGCGCTGGGCGTGACCTAAAGCTTGATCTGCGGGCGCCGGCTTCCAGCCGGCGATTCGGAAACGACCGGCAAGGATGCCGGTGCTACGATCTGCTTTGAACCGCAGCGCTCCTTCGATCAGGAATTGTGAAGCAGCGGGCCGGTTTTTCGAGTTACGGCGAAGCGAGCGGTGACTGCTCCCCTGACGGAGTTGGAAACGACGATTTGCTCCGCATCCGTCAGCCAGATTGCCGGAAACTCTCTCTCTTCGGCCTTCAGCTCAACCAGCAGGCGCCGTCTCATGACCCCGTCCAAAAGCCCCGCGGTCAGCGGGGGCGTCAGCCACTTTCCGTTTCGGCGGATAAAAACGTTGCAAATGGATCCCTCGGTGACGGCGCCTCGCTCGTTGACGAAAATCAAGTCCCACAACCCCGCTTGCTGCGCTTCTTGCCGGGCCCGGGAATAGAGGGGCCGCCACGTCGTCTTGTGAAATAGAAAAGGGTCGCTGGAATCGACCGGCTTTTCCGCCAAGCCGACGCACACCGGCGCATGCAGCATTTCGAGGGAACGGGTTTCAACCCGAAATTCGCCGAACCAATTCAAGAGCAACCGGACCCTTTGGGGCGACGTCCCGGATGGGACGGAAATGCGCAACTGCCGCCGGGCAACGTCTTCGTCGAATTCGAATGCGAAATAGCGGGCGCTGCGCGCCATGCGCGCGATGTGCTCCTCCAGCCGATGAAATCCCTCTTCGAATCGAATCGTCTCAATCAACTCAAAAGAGGGCGCCGGTGCAGAGAGAAAGCGTCGCTTCAGTTGCGACTCCTCCCATTCGGAAGCTGGATCCGAATCGGCAACAATGCCGCTGCCGATTCCAAGCTCGCCGCAGTAGCGGCCAGGTGGCGCTTCCGCGTCTTTTCCGTCCTCTCGAAGAAGACGGAGGGTTCGAATTCCTACGTTAAAGAGACTGGAAGAGGCGTCCATTTTCCCCAAGGCGCCGCAGTAGACGCCTCGAGGGGATCCCTCCAGCCGCCGAATCAGATCCATGGCAGCCAGTTTTGGAGCGCCGGTGACGGATCCGGGCGGGAAGAGGGCCCGAAAAACTTCGGCCAAGGAAGCTTCCTCGCGGAGCTCTCCTCGCAGGCTCGAGGTCATCTGCCAGAGCGTGGGAAGTTTTCGAACGTCAAACAGGCTTTCCACTTGAATGCTGCCTGTGCGGCAGACGCGTCCCAGGTCGTTTCTCATCAAGTCGACGATCATCAGATTCTCCGCTCGATTTTTCGGGTCGAGCTGCAGGCTGCGGCCGCGCTCGTCGTCCTCTGTGGAAAACCGTCCCCGCGGCATGGTTCCCTTCATAGGCTGCACTTTAATGCGACGTTTCGATTCTCTAAAGAACAGTTCCGGCGAAAAACAGAGGGTCCAGTCGCCCGCTCTACGCAGAAGCATTGCTGGCGAAACCGGCTGGGAACGCCGCAAGTCCAGAAACAGCGACCGCGGATCCCCATGGAAAACGAATCGCAGGCGAATGGTGAAGTTGACTTGATAGACGTTGCCGGCGGCGATTTCCTGAAGAATCCGCCTCACCCTTTCCAGGTATCTTTCTCGGGATATATCCGTTTCGAAACGCTCCAGTGAAAACGCATGCGCCTGAAAAGGCGGATCATCCTCGCCGACTCTTCGGGAACCCCGATAGGCGCCGAACCACCACAAAAGCGGAGCCGCCTCGGACGGAGGGGAAGCAATCGATTCGTCCATCCACTCTCCCGCCTCATAGGCGACCGCTCCCACCAGCGCGCATTTCCGGCGCAAGTCTTCCAATCGAGCAAAGTTCGCCTCAAGATCGCCCCCGCCCCGTCCTTCCACCACTTCCAATGGGTCGACGTACAACTCGCAGGAACCTGCGGGCGCATGATCCAGGATAGCCGCCACTTTGGAATCGCCCATTCGCAAGAGGGCGCGCCTCAGTCGCTCGTACGACCTTCTTCTTTCCGTTTCCGGCACCCGCCCATCATAGCCTGATCGGCGCCGATTCGGAGCCACCGTTCCTCGTTCTACGCTTCGCATTCGGGAAGATACGGCCATGAATCCTGTGCCTACTTCGAAACGCTCACATTTGAAGGATTTGGCCGCGTCCGGTATCGTGAAAAGATGGAGGTCGATTTTCAATGAGCGATCAGCAGGTTTGTAGCAGATGCACGGGAACGGGTAAATGTTCGGGATGCGGCGGAACCGGAAACGAAAAGTCGGTGACGCCCGACCCGATGGTCGGCAACATCGGATCGAATCCGGGCGGCGGTGCCTCCAAGGCCTGCGCCAAATGCCACGGTACAGGAAGCTGTCAGAAGTGTAACGGATCCGGAAAGGCCGGATGAATCAAGCCTTTTCGTCCCATCCTTGCAGGATCAGCTCCTGCGCCTCTTTAACTCTTCAGGGCGCTACGTTGCGACTGCGGATGGCGGCGTACTTCTCGCGATCCTGAGGAGCGAGATCCCAATTTTTCGTTATCGTCCAGTTGAACAGCGAAGAAAGCGAAGCGCGCCATTCAATCCGAGCGCGATCGCCAGGCCGGCCACCGCGGCGGCGTCCACGATCGCTTCGGGAAGATCCAACCCAGTCAGCTTCAACACCAGGAAGTGCAGATAGGAGTTGCTGGTAATGTCTAATCCGAGACGAATGCGGACTTGCCAGTGCCAATCGGTGCAGGGACAGTAACCCCATCCGTACCAGATTCCGAGGAAACCCCAAGAGAGAACAGTCAACCCGATGGCGATCAAATGCCATCCGCGCAGGGCCGGCGGCGCCCACGCGATCAAGATAAACAGCACGAACGCCGCGTGGAATACGAAAAACAGTCCGTTCAGCAGCTCCAGCCAGAAGGGATCGGTCATCGGTCTCCACTTTCAGTTTTCAGGATACAAGGTTCAGAAAGTGAAGGCGTGCCCGGCGCCCTTTGTCGATCCGGCCGCCAGAGCGATATTTCCGTTCGCGTGTCTGATTTCGGCTTCGTCGGTCCTACCGCCCGTTTGGTTTTGTTATACTGAACGCCGATTCAATGCTACGCAAAACTGGTTTGCGACGATCGGTGCTCGTACTTTTGCTTGCGCTTGGCGTATTTGCGCTGGCTCAGTCGATCGAGGTGGCTCATCCCATTGAGGAGGGGCCGCACGCCTTTCATCTGGACCCAATCGGTCATTGCGCTGACAAGAATTCGGACTGCGAGTCGGACCACGATTCGCATTTCTGCCATCACGGAATCCCCATAGCTCCGGCCGGAGTCGTGGGCCAGGTCTTTTTTGAAGCTCCATCCACAGACCGGTCGCTTTCGATCGCGATGGCCCCGGTAGTCCGCTCGGCTTCCACTAATTTGCTGCGAGCGCCTCCTGCACTCGGATTTCCTTCCTAGACGCCTGCTCAAGCAATTCTTTAGATTGAAGAGAATTTGAGATTCACAGGAGGATCTCCATCCATGAAAGTATTTGATAGCTTCGTCCCGCAAATGGGATTCTTGCTGATCCTGGCTTTTACCTTTACTTTGCTTCCAGCCCAATCCGCTTCCGGGAGAATTGAGGGAACCGTCGTCACCGAACAGACCGGCAGACCTGTGCATCATGCCAGCGTCCTGATCGTGCAGTTGGGCCGTACGGTGGAAACCGACGATGACGGACGTTTTTCGTTTGAAAACGTGCCGCCGGGCGTCTACGATCTTGTCGCCCATCTAGCTTCACTGGCTTCTAAGATTCAAACTGTCCGATTGTCCGCGGGAGATACCGTCCAGTTGGATTTTACCTTGGGGTTTTCCCCGGTCAAACATGAAATAACGGTCACAGCCAGTCCCGGAGGACGCGAAGGAACGACCTTTGACGCCTTCCAGACAATCGTCTCGATGGACTCATTCGACCTGGCCGAGAACATGTCGACCTCCATCGGCGAAGTTCTAGAAGGAAAGCCTGGGATAGCTAAACGAAGTTTCGGTCCCGGCACGGCACGCCCCATCATCCGGGGATTCGACGGCGACCGCGTACTGGTTCTACAAGACGGCATCCGAACCGGCTCGCTCGGCTCCCAGTCGGGCGATCATGGCGAGCCGATCGATCCGCTGAACCTGGACCGGCTGGAAGTCGTCAAAGGACCGGCGGCCCTGCTGTACGGCAGCAACGCCATCGGAGGCGTCGTCAACACCATCGGCCGGCATTCCAGGGCCCACGCTCATCCTCACCAGGGCTTGAGCGGAACGATCACCGGAGTGGCCGGATCCAACAACGCCCACGGCGGAGGCGGCGCCAGCGTCGAATACGGGGAAGGAAACTGGCTTTTCTGGGGCGCCGGGAGCGGTCAGCGAACCGGCGACTATAACACTCCGATCGGCGAAGTGGAAAACTCAAAGAGCCGGATCTCGGGCGGAACCGCCGGCCTCGGATGGTTCGGGAATCGCACGTTCTTTACCTTCGACTACGACGCCAACGACGGCCGTTATGGGATCCCATTCGCAGGCGAGTTTCACGGCCACGGGCAGGAAGACGATCACGAGGATGACCCCAATGACGATCATGCCTTTGAAGAAGACGATCACGACGAAGAGTTTGTGGATCTGGGATTCCGGAGGCACAACGTGCGTTTCACCGGAGGGTTTCAGAACCTCGGCAACTTTATCGAGCGCTTTCGCCTTTCGTTGAACTACACCGACTGGACGCACCGGGAACTGGAGATCGAGCCCGACGGAACGGAGGAGGTGGGCACTCGATTTGAGAACCAGCAGTTCGTGTATCGAGGCGTGTTCGAGCAGCGCCGTCGCGGCATACACTCCGGCAGCTTCGGTTTCTGGGGACTGGTCAGGGATTACGAGGCGACGGGCGTGGAAGCGCTGGCCCCTCCGGTGGATCAGAAGGCGATCGCCTTCTTCGGCCTCCAGGAGTTGGCCACGGAGCGATTCAAACTGCAATTTGGAGCTCGCGTCGAGCACAATCGCTACACTCCGACCGGGTTGGTGGAACGAGGAGACCACGATCACGACAATCAGGAAGGCCCCGACGAAGCTCACAACGAAGTCGACCTGGTGCTGCTTCCGCGGAGAAATTTCACAACTTTCTCCGGAGCTGCAGGACTCCACGTCCCTCTCGGTCCGGGCACCGCATTCGTCACCAACTTCAATCATGCCTCCCGGGCGCCTGCACTGGAGGAGTTGTACAATTTTGGACCTCACGTCGGGAACCTGGCGTTTGAGATCGGTAACCCGGATCTGAAGCGAGAGACGAGCAACGGCATTGAATTTTCGCTGCGCCACGTGGGAAATCGGGTTCGCGCAGAGGCAAACTTCTTCTACTACCGAATCGACGATTTCGTTTTCATGGCTCCCACTGGAGACTTTGAGGACGGACTGATCGAGGCCGAGTTTCTTCAGGACGACTCACGGTTTACGGGAACCGAACTCGGTCTGGACATCGGTATGGCGCCGGGACTCTGGTTGAACCTGGGAATGGACCACGTGGATGCCGAACTGAGTGACACGGGGACCCCGTTGCCGCGGATTCCCCCGCTGCGAGGGAGAGTCGGCTTCGATGCGCGTTACCAAGGCTTCAGCGTTCGTCCCCAGGTCGTGATTGCTCGTCAGCAGAGCAGTCTCTTCCCTACTGAGACGCGCACGCCCGGATACGCCGTGGTGGATCTGACGGGCTCCTACACGCTTCCTCAGGATCACTTCATCCACCATTTCTCAGTCAAAGTATTCAATATTGGAGATCGTCTGTACCGGAACCACTCCTCTTTCATCAAGGATCTGGCCCCGGAAATCGGACGCGGCGTGAGGTTTACCTACTCGATGAAGTTTTTCTGAGTCGATTCGT
>CAZAEY010000071.1:0-9369 GCA_964484155.1 uncultured Acidobacteriota bacterium | reverse complement strand
GGTCTTGTCAGCCCGTAACCGGCGGTGATGATCCGTTGGCTGTCGATCCCCTGGCTGACCAGAAAATTGTAAACCGAGTCGGCGCGCTGCCTGGAAAGCCGCAGGTTGTATTCTGCTGAGCCCGTGGAGTCGGTATGCCCTTCGACTCGCAGGTTGAGGTCTCTCATGATCAGAAGAATTCCCGTCAGCTTGGCCAGCACGATCTGGGCTTCAGTCTTGATCGTCGCCCGGTCAACGTCAAAGAGGATGTCCGGCAGATTGACGATGATTCCTCGCGCGGAGTCGCGAGTGTCCGCAACTAGCGAGAGGGCGTCCTGCAGGCGGCTCTGGAGCATTTCCCGCTCCTCTCTGAGCGCGCGCATCGATTCCTGAAGCTGGGCCTGCTCGCGGCGCATCCCTTCCAATTCGGAAGCCAGCTCCACTCTTTGCCTCTGCACCATTTCGTGTTCGCGGCGCACCTGATCCAGTTGACCCGAAACGCTGTCCAGCTCGCTCTGAAAGCGGATTTTTTCAAGCCTGGACTGCTCCAGCGACTCTTCGGCTTCCCGGGCTCTCGTCTCCAAATCGCCCATTTGCTGCCGGCGTTCCGCGATCCGGCGTTCCAATTCCTCGACTTCCTTCTTGCGAAGGGTCAGCAGGATCGCCTCATTGGCCGCGGCCACCGAGCGGCGGCCGAACTGCGCGGCGCCCTGGGAGCGGTTCCGATCGTACATGAGCGTCGCCTGCTCAAGCGCCAATTCGGCGTCTGAGTAGAGATCCGGGGCATACTGCCGCCCATCGACCCTCTGCGCCAGCTCAAACACGCGCTCCGCCTGGATCAGTTCCACCGGCTTGCGCCCGGTAAAGTCCACATTGGCCAGGTTGTCGATCCCCACCGCGGGCGAAGGATCAAAGGCCGTGAACATCAGCTCGTCCGTGATGACAGGGGGGTTGGGAGTCTTGTCGTTCCAGAAGAGTACGAACTCCGAAGGGCGGCTGACCTGGTAATAGCTTTCCGCGGTGACCATCAAAGCAAAGTTTTGGAATCCCGTCGAAAACTCGTGGTTTTCGCGGCCGCTGCCGGGACGCACCCAAAATTCTCCGAGATTCTGCACTGCGCCGTCCCGGTTGACCGCCCACACGACAAAAGAAGTCACTTCGCCGCCAAACAGGATGGCCGGTTTCATATTGCGCGACTCCAGCCGCACCCGCGCCTGTCCCTGATCGAGTCGGACCTTGGCCGTCATCGAGGAGCCAGGAATGTGGCGAGTCGGAAGCATCGAGACCTCCACTTCGCGCCTCGGATCGAATCGAACGGGGTAGAGTAGCAAGTCCCGCGCGGCCATGATTTCGCCGGCGCCCCAAAAAAGAATCAATATGCCAATAAAAGATCTGCTCCAACTGAAAACTTTCATCTTTTAGCCTTACCTTTCCGGTACCGGATCGGCGAACGAAGACGCCGGCCCTCCGGCCCAGTCGGTTTGCTGCAGCCGCCGGCTCACATTCACCGTTCTGACGGGTTTGCCTGAGGCTGCAATTCCGTTGCGTTCAAAATGCTCTGCGGGGGGCCCGCTCGGGAACCGAGAATGGCCGCACCCCACGTGGCGCCAGGATCGAGGCATCTGGCGCTTCATATTCTAGATTTTAAAACTATTCGGCCGAAATCTCCACTGAAACGCGCTGTGCAGGAGGCTGACGGACGATCTCGATTGCGGAAACAGCTCCAAAAAGACGCCCGGGCACGAATTCACGATGCTGACCTGAGGCCTTGCCGGCAGAGGGGCGATAAGGCCGGCCAGAACTGTACCGCCAAGGCATGGGTGAAATAACCCATTCGAGTTTTCCCAAGAGCCTCTTTTAATTATTGCGCCTGATCGGCAAAACTATTCCGCCTGAGGGGAATCCTCTAATTGACAGGAGTTTCGTACGGTAAATTCAGCTCGGCCCGAAAAACCTGCGCGAAAAGGCTCCCTCTGGCACGATGATTGCTAGGGGTATAGGCGAAAGGTAGCGATGCCTGCTTTAAAATTCGAGTCCTGGGCGCCGCAACACGCAGGACCGACGAGTTTACCCATCTTGAGGTCGGCGTTTGCTGCGCGGAGGCGAGCGGGTAAAGAGCTTTGTTTTAAGATAACAAGACAGGAGGCATATTGAAAACCACATCATCGATCGTTTCAGCGCTGGGCATCGCCGTTTTGACGGCGGTCCCGGTATTGTTACTGGCAGGATCCTACGGGTTCACCGAGGAGGCCTCGCCGGGAGAGAAAGTGTATCGCGCGCAGTGCGCAACCTGCCACGGCGACGACGGCAAGGGCGACACCCGAATGGGCAAAGTCGTTCAGACGCCCGACATCACGCAGACTCCGTGGAAGCACGGAACCTCGCAGGAAGACGTGGAGAAAATCGTCAGAGACGGCGCCGGAAAAATGCCCGGCTACAAGTCACGACTTACGGATGAGCAGATCCGGCTGGTCTCGGAATTCACGCGAGTTCTGACCGGCGTCGACAAGGAATAGCTGCCCGCCCTCCTGACGCGGTCTCTGCCCGGGCGCCAGACAGGACCGAAAGTGCGGAACTTCTGGATGGGGTCCAAGAAGGCTGGGGCAGCCTCGTCCAAAAAAAATCAAACGCCCGCAAGAGTTCGGCGCTCCGGGAGGCTTGTGGGCTCAGCCCAGGTCAGGAAGCCGTCCTCATCCTGATTTTCATTATCAGAGCTGTCATGAAGAGGGCGATGAAAACGAGCGAAACGGCTAGGCCGACACGGCGCATCTGATACTCTCGAAGGGCTTCCTCCCCGCGTCCCTGGGCTCTTTGAACGATCGCAAGCGCTGCTTCGAGTTCCTCCTGCACCACCCCGGATTCAAATCGGTGGATCTTTATGCGGGCCCGGATGAAATGGTCCCGGATCTCGCTCATCTGAAACTGCGCCTGCTGAACCCCCAGTCCCATCCGCTCGGCTCGCCCGAGCAACAGCTCGGTTTGGTCGAATTCGGCCTGCACGGTGTCAAACAGCTCCCGCACCTCCGCGACATAGAGATAGCAGCGGTCCCCCTCTTCATGACACGTCATGCACACGGAACCGGGCTCGTTGCTCAACATCTGCGGGGAAGGCGGCGGGATATCGTGATGCCCGTGGCAGGTGGCGCACCCGGGAAATCCCATGACTTCGAAGATCTGCCCGTGCGTGCTCTGCTCGAAGTACTCATCGTGCTGGGCGTGGCACTGCCCGCAGACGTGGTGCACGGACGCCACAAGCGGAGGAATGGCTCCGTGGTTCCCGTGACAGGAATTGCACGCCGGCGCGCTTGTATCGCCTTCCGCCAGGAGCATTCCGTGGCGGCTTTTCCGATACGATTCGAGTTGATCGGTTGGAATCCCGTATTCGGCCATGTAGTCGGCGTCCGAGTGGCAGGCCGCGCAGGTTTCAGGAATGTTGCGGACATACACCGGCGAGCGCGGGTCGTCTCCACGCAGCACCCTGTGCGCGGAGTGACAACTCGCGCAGGTGGCCACCTTTACGTCTCCTTCCAGAAGCAGCTTGCCGTGCTGGCTGGTTTCATACAGGCGATGCTGGTCTGTCGGAAGCCGCGGATTGTACCGCCGCATGAACTCGATATCGCTGTGGCATTCGGCGCAGAGCTGCGGAATTCTTCGCGGGTCCGGCTTTCCGATATAGCCGGCTGCCGGATCCTTGGCCCTTCCTATATCCTGAGGATCGCCTCCGTGACAATGGTGGCATGAAAAGCCCTCTCGGGCGTGGACGTCCAGAAACCGCTCCTCTTCCCTGCTGCGGAACTCGCGGACCGGGTCGGTCAGTTCAGGAACGTCGATGGCCAGATGACATTCGATGCAGACGCTTTCCTGAGCGTATACGCCCAATCCGGAAAAGCTCAGAAATGCCGGCAAGAATATGGCGGCAAGGAGCAACATCAACCGTCTCACAGTACTCCGCCTCCGGCTATCGCCATCCCCCAGCCCCTCCAACCGCTCTCGACTTCAGCGGCCAAGGACCGCCCGTGCAGAGGAGCCCGGGCCGACAAATCCATGCATCGAACTAAATTTTCAGCGCCCATGAATCTATTCCAGAATTCCCCAGACCGTCATGATAACGACGAACGCCAGCGCAACGATTCCCGCCCAGCGCAAAAGCAGATTCTTCTCACCCCGGTCCGCTTTGCGATCGATAAACGGAACCAGAAACAACGCCAGCGCCCCAATTCCAAACAGCAGAACGCCTACCGTGTCTCCGGGAAACGGACCGATCGTACCCGGAATCAGCTTCAGCGCCTGAAACATGAACAGAAAGTACCATTCGGGTTTGATCCCCTCCGGTGCGGGAGAAAACGGGTCGGCCTTCTCTCCCAGCTCCCAAGGAAAAAGCGCTCCCAAAGCGGCCAGAATTCCGATCGCAAGAAGCCACCCCACCGCGTCGCGGAGCAAAAAATCGGGGTAGAACTTGAAACTCCGCGTACTTTTCTCTCCGATCGGCCTGCTCATCCCATGGGCCTGCACAAGGTAGAGATGAACGGCGATAAACAGAAGAAACGCCGCGGGCAGGACCCAGACGTGGATAGCGAAAAACCGGTTCAGGGTGGCGCCGGAAACGTCCGGTCCGCCCCGCAGAAACTCCAGCGTCCACTGACCGATCAGCGGGACGGAGCCGGCCATCTCGGTGCCGACTGCGGTGGCGAAAAATGCCAGTTGGTTCCAGGGGAGCAGGTATCCCGTAAATCCGAAGCCCAGCGTGATCAACAAAAGGACGCAGCCCGAAATCCAGAGCATCTCTCGCGGACGCCGGTACGCCTGCAGAAAGTAAACGCTGACCAGATGGACCACGACGACCGCCACCAGAAGATCGGCAGACCACGCGTGAATCGACCGCACCAGCCAGCCGAAACTGACTTCGGTCATGATGTACTGGACGCTTTCGAAGGCTTCTTCGGCCGTCGGCTTGTAGTAGAACAACAGCAGGATTCCAGTGACGAACTGGACGACGAAAAGAAAAAGCGCCATCCCGCCGACGAAGTACCAGACCGTGTGCCGGTGGATGGGAATGTCCTTCTTGTAGAGCGCGTTCCTGACCGATTCCAGATGCAGGCGCTGATCGAACCAGTCCAGTATTCGTGAGCTCATCTGATTGATTCGTCAAGTTTTCGAAGCATAGACTTTGTCGCCCACCACGTTGACCCGATAGGTCTCAAGCGGACGCGGGGGCGGGCCCGAGACGTTTCTCCCGGAGAGATCGAACAGGCCGTTATGGCATGCGCACCAGATCATCCGCTTGTCGTCGCGGTACTGAACGATGCAGTCCAGATGGGTGCATGTGGCGGCGAAGGCGCGGAACTCGCTCTCCGAGGTGCGGATGATGATTCCGGGCCGCGTCCCGAATCGAAAGATCTTCCAACCGTTAACAGGCAGCTCGTCCAGAGTCGCGGCCTCGACGGTCGTGGTGGTCGCCTCCACCACTTCCGGAGGCGTCAGAAATCGAAAAATCGGATATAAGATGCTCCCCACCGTCGACGCGCCCGTCACGGCAAGCAGCCAGTTGACAATCTTTCGTCGGTCCAGTCCAGGCCCTGAAGCCATCCTTCCTCCTTTCCAGAATTTTCCGACATTGTAAGAGATGAGGCGCTAAGCGGCAAGGGGGGAGTGAATCCGCATTACATCGGCTGCCCGTCGCTAACCAAGCGCAAGGAAGGTGACTTCCTCCTGCTCGACGAAACGCTGGATCTCCCGAACATGCAGACGCAACAAATGCGCCACATCAGAGGTTCTGCAGTTCCCGAGGCGCACCCAGATCACTTTCGGAGGGGCGCCGCGAAGCACGCTGAGGCGATGGAAGTCTTCATCTTTTGTCACGAGCACGCACCCATGCTCCCTGGCAAACTTCCAGAGTCTTAAGTCGTGCGCGCCCCCGAAATCGATTTGTCGAACATGCAACGAGTCGGGGAAGATGTCATGAACTAGAGTGGCTAAGTCCTCCGACAGCTGCTCGTCGAAGAGAAGGCGCATGAATCAGGCCGCCGGAATGCCGAGAGTTCGGCGTTCGCGTTCGGCCGCGTAGGCCAGGCACGCCCTGATATCTTCGCGTTTCAGTTGCGGGAACTCCTTGAGCAATTCATCCTCCGACATGCCGCCGGCAAGATAGCCCAGAACATCTCCCACGCTGATGCGCGTCCCGCGAATGCAGGGCTTTCCGAATCTGATCTCTGAATCGACGCTGATGCGCTCAAGAAGGCTCATGAAACAAAGTTTACAACAATGCAAAGAGCTGCGGCAAAGCAATCGCCTTATTGGCTGAATGTGAGGATCGGCTTCACCAAGCCTGGTTCCTTCCTCCAGGCCCGATGAGGGCCGTCAGGGTTTAGCCCCGTCCGAGCGCCATCAGGCGCGAGGGCGGGGTTTGCGCCCAGAACGAATCTCCCCAGCGCCCGTCAGGGTGCGGCATGCTTCAGAGCATTCGGCCATTGGCGCGAAAAAGCGGGAACGACGGGGCGAGAGCCGGGAAAAATGGCGTGTCTGTTTTTCCCGAGCGCTTCCTGATTTGATTGGGCGTAACGGCAGCCTCCAGTAACCAGGGCGCTTGACGCCGGGGTCTCGATGTACTTCAATTCTGGAACGTACAACGCTCATGAATCCCATCCAGTTGCCCAGTTCACCCCCACTCGACATCGCAGCTCTGAGCCGATTATTCAGACACACAACAACTTCCTACAAGTATCTGTTTTTTCTCGCGCTGTTAAGGACCCTGCGAGATCGGAACTTTTCGTCTGAAAGCCCCATACCACAGCGGGAGTTGCTTATCGAGATGCTGGTCCTGGCGTGGTATCCGCTGACTTATTTTCGCCTGTCCTTCGGCGCCATGGATCAGGTTTCCAAGGTGCTCGGCCGAATTCCCGCATTTGCCGCGAGTAGACTTTCACCAGTTGCGTCCCAGCAAGACCAGCTTAGAGGCGCTATTTCTCTCTTTGCAGACGGATTGAAGGCAGCCCGCCTCCTTCGCTGGGTGCCTTATCGCTTGTTGCGAACCTTTCTTAGAGAGGAAACCCGTGGGTTGAAGGACAGCGAGGTGAACGACACGATCTTCCAAGTCGCCGAAGAGACCTTTCATTACGGAAAGCCGCTCTACTGTTTCATTGGAAAGCGCCGGGACATTCTTATGCACCCGGACTGGCTTGAATACTTGAAGGTGAATTTCAGTATTGTCCACTCATGGGCAAGCTGGGAGTGGCTGCAGTACGTGCAATCTCGCAATCCAAGCGTTCCTGCAGTTTCCCGCAAGCTTTTTCCGCCCGCTCAGCGAGGAGCTCTCAAGGCGCAGTCTGATTACTGGAGGCTTGTGCTTCAGCGAAAGCCCGTCCATTGCATTTATTCGAACGAGCGACTCAAATCAGAAGCATTCGCACTTGACCACTACCTGCCGTGGTCATTCGTGGCTCACGACCAGCTGTGGAATCTCGTCCCAGTGGCACCCGAAGCAAACTCTTCGAAAGCCAACTCCCTGCCCAGCCGCGAGTATTTCGAGAAGTTTGTCGCAATTCAGGCGCTGGGCCTGAGAATCACTCAGGAGATGCTGCCGAAAAGGAAGTGGAGTCGGTTAGTGGAGCCGTTCCTCACCGACCTGAGGATTACAGTCATGGACGATCTCTTCGAGCCGAAGCGCCTCTCTGAAGCCTATCAGGCAAGCCTCGAACCGCTTTTCTCGCTGGCGGCGAATCAAGGGTTTCCTATGAATTGGAGGTACCTGAAGAGGGAGTCCCAGAGCAATTAATTGCCGGAAGCAGTACGGTCTGCAATTGCGTCGCTCTCCCACCGCGACGAAAGGTAATGGGATTTCTGTCTTGAACTTGCTAGGACAACATAGTTGTGATCAGTCAGTGATTCCTGGACGGGACCCGATAGATGGTGCAAAATTGGCAGCGGAAATAAGAATAGCACAGGGACGCGCTCGGCTGTGGGAATTGGGTCCGCGGCGAAGCCGGTATTCGGATGAAGTTCCTGAGGGCAGTACGCCTCCTATCCGACGGCTCTAATGCAATACATTGAGGTGAACAATAAGAAAGGCCAACCTTAGGAGACGCCTAGCTTCAATTCAATCACACTTTGGAGCGCAGGCATAGTCCTTCTTGACGAAGCGCAATGTCCAAAGGCATTTTCATCAGCAAGCCCGATCCGGATTACGACGACCTGCCGGAGGTGCGCTATCATTTTCCGGCCCGGTATCTTCGGAAGGCGCAGGAGTGCGTCGGGGACTGGATCCTCTACTACGAGCCGCGTCGGAACTCGGGGCGGCAGGTTTATTTTGCTACGGCGCGGGTGGTGCGAATCGAGAAGGATCCGCGCAAGAAGGACCACTTTTACGCTTTTGTCGAGGATTATCTGGAGTTTCCCAATCCGGTTCCCTTCAGAGAGGGGGATGATTTCTACGAAAGCGGCTTGCGCAATCCGGACGGGAGCGTGAATCTGGGCTTGTTCCAGTGGGCAATTCACCACCTGCCCGCACACGAGTATGAGTTGATCGTCGCGAGTGGCCTTTCAGCCGAGGACGACTTTGAGATCTTTCCGGAAGAAAGAGCAGCCGAAGAAGTTTCCCGGGAACGCCGACTGATTGAGCAGCTGTCAGCTCGGCCGTACCGGGACCGCGCTTTTTCCAGACTGGTTCGCGCGGTTTATGATTCAACGTGCTCGTTGAGCGGCCTGCGGCTTTTGAACGGAGCCGGCAGACCGGAAGTCGAGGCCGCTCACATTCGATCCGTTCAGGCGAGGGGGCCGGATTCCACCCGAAACGGAATCGCGCTTTCCCGTACCATTCACTGGCTGTTCGATCGAGGCGTCGTGTCCTTGGAGGACGACGGAAGGATCCTTAAGGCAGGTTCCCTTGTTCCGGAATCGGTCGAACGATTCCTTCGAAAGGACGGGTACGCGCTCCTTCCCGACAGCTCCGCCGTACGCCCCCATCGCGAGTTTCTCCGCTGGCACCGGGAAAACGTGTTCAGAGGTTGATGTAGGCGGGCCTGCCGGGTCCTGGCGGACCCTCGGCGCTTGGAGGGGGCGACTGACCCCGCCCTCGCCTGCGGCTCGGGCGGGGCTAAATCCTCCAGGCCCTTGCGGGCCGGCATTGTGAGCCTTCGAATTTTAAGAATCAACGGCCCCGGGGTGGGCCCGTCGCTCCGACATCCGGCGCTCCGTCGGGCCCGCTCCCCCGGCGCTTTCAAAGCCGAACACAGAACGTATGAGGCGAAGCCCGAAACGAGAAGCCTGAAACCTGAAACTAAGCTGGCCGGCGTCGGGCGAGCTGGCGAATGGCGGAGTAGATTTCGGTGAGTTGTTCGGCGGTCAGGCTGCGATGGCCGAAGCGGTTTTGGTAGTAGAGTTCGGTGATTCTGGCCG
>CAZAEY010000070.1:0-16763 GCA_964484155.1 uncultured Acidobacteriota bacterium | reverse complement strand
GGAAGGCGGCCGCACCGTCGGAGCCGGCACCATTACCGAGATCTACGAGTAGGAGCGAAAGCCGGGCTGAGAAAGGCATTCCAGCTGCAAACTGGAGAAAACAGGAATCAGGCATGATCGACGAGAAAATTAGAATTCGACTTAAAGCCTACGATCACCAGGTGCTGGATCAGTCCACGCGCGAGATCGTCGAAATCGCCCGGCGAACGGGAGCCCGGGTTTCGGGACCCATCCCGCTTCCGACCCGGATCAGCCGGTACACCGTGCTTCGCTCCCCCCATGTGGACAAGAAGTCCCGGGAGCAGTTTGAAATGCGGACTTACAAGCGGCTGGTCGACATCCTGGAGCCGACCCCGCAAACGGTCGACGCGCTGATGAAGCTGGATTTGCCAGCGGCGATCGATGTGGAAATCAAGGCCTTCGGCACGGAGAAGGAATAGTCATGGTTCAGGGACTGATCGGAAAAAAGCTGGGAATGACTCAAGTGTTTGATTCCGCGGGGAACGCCGTGGCTGTCACCGTCATTCAGGCTGGACCCTGTGTGGTGGTGCAGAAGAAGACGCCGGAAAAGGAAGGGTATGCCGCAGTGCAGCTGGGATTGGTGGAGCCGGGTCGGAAAATCCGGGTCAATCGACCCTTGGACGGGCATTTCCGCAAGGCCGAAGTGCCTCCGGTTAAAGTGCTGCGCGAATTTCGCTATCTGGATGAAGCGGAGACGCCGATTCAGCCCGGCGACCAGATTCGCGTGCAGGACGTCTTCAACGTCGACGAAAAAGTCAACGTGGTCGGCGCCGCCAAGGGAAAAGGCTTTCAGGGAGTGATCAAGCGTCACGGCTTTAAGGGCGGACGCGCCACCCATGGCTCGATGTTTCATCGCGCCCCTGGGTCGATCGGCTCCAGCGCGTACCCGAGTCGAGTGTTTGCGGGCATGAAGGGGCCCGGACGGATGGGTGGAAATCAGGTCAAAATCCGCTTATTGAAAGTGGTCGGAATCGACGAGGAAAACAACCTTCTGCTGGTCAAGGGGTCGATTCCGGGCAGCAAGCAGAGCTATGTGTACCTGGAAAAGTCGGGGCGTTTCTAAGAGGAAGAGGCGAGGATCGCAATGCCACAAGTTGAAGTCAAGGACCTGAAGAACAAGGTCGTCGGGAAGCTGGACCTTTCCGAAGAGGTCTTCGCATACGAGGCCAGCGAGGCCTTGGTGTGGGAAGCGGTCAACGCTTATCGGGCCGCGCAGAGGAAGGGAACTCACTCGACCAAGAATCGAGCGAAGGTCAGGGGCGGAGGCCGCAAACCCTGGAGGCAGAAGGGCACCGGCCGAGCCCGTGTCGGGACCATCCGCAGTCCACTCTGGACCGGCGGAGGAACCGTCCACGGTCCGCAGCCGCGCGACTATCGACAGGCACTCCCGAAAAAGAAGAGGCGTGGCGCAGTCAAACTCGTTCTGACCGACAAGCTGAAAAACGATCGGCTGATCGTGGTGGAAAAGTTCGAACTCGATTCGCACAAGACGAAAGATTTTGCCGGAGTTCTGGAAAAGCTCGGCATCAACGGCAAGGCGCTGATTGCGGACGCGCCCGGCAACCGAAACCTGCTCCTGAGCGCTCGCAACCTGGCGGGCGTCAAGCCGGTGACAGCCACGGGCGTCAATGTATACGATCTGCTGAACCACGAGCACCTGGTCATCAGCAGGGAAGCGGTGCTGGCATTGCAGGAGGCGTTAACGAAATGACCGTGTACGATATCATCCGATTTCCGCATATCACGGAAAAGACCACTCTCCAGGAAGGCTCCGCGGGAGGGCAGGTGGTGACTTTCAAGGTGCACCCCAATGCCAACAAGCATCAGATTCGAGAGGCCGTGGAGACGGTTTTCAACGTCAAGGTGCAAAAAGTGCGGACACAGCGAGTGCAGGGGAAACCCAAACGGCAGGGGCGCAACGAAGGTCACCGGCCTAACTGGAAGAAGGCGCAGGTCACTTTGAAGGCGGGCGAACGAATCGAATTCTTTGAAGGCGTTTAGTCATGGGAATCAAAATCTATAAGCCGACATCTCCGGGAACCCGATTTCGGACCGTCAAGACCTCCGAAGAGTTGACGCGAATCGAGCCGCTGAAGAGTCTGACCGTTGGGAAGAAGCGAATCAGCGGTCGCGACGGCAAAGGCCAGATCGCAGTTCGACGCCGGGGCGGCGGCCACAAGAGGCGGTATCGAATCGTCGACTTCAAACGGGACAAGGACGGGATCCCAGCAAGCGTTGCCGCGATCGAATACGACCCCAACCGGAGCGCCAATCTGGCTCGCCTGCATTACGCGGACGGCGAAAAGCGCTATATTCTTGCGCCGGCTCAGATCAGCGTGGGAGCCTCGGTCGTTTCCGGTCCGGGAGCGGACATTGTGGTGGGGAATGCGCTTCCGCTGCTGAATATCCCGGTGGGGACGACGATTCACAACGTGGAATTGCACCAGGGGCGCGGGGGCCAGTTGGCTCGAAGCGCCGGGTCCTCAGTGCAGCTGGTGGCCAAGGAAGGAAGCTACGCTCAGGTGCGGCTGCCTTCCGGCGAAGTCCGCAAGGTCCACATTCTCTGCAAAGCGACAGTGGGTCAGGTTGGAAACACGGATTACGAAAACGTTTCCTATGGCAAGGCCGGCGCGACGCGCTGGCGGGGGCGCAGGCCCAAAGTGCGGGGGGTTGCCATGAATCCGGTCGATCACCCTATGGGCGGAGGCGAAGGAAAAACCTCGGGCGGACGCCATCCCTGCTCGCCTTGGGGCTGGAAGACCAAGGGCTACAAGACGCGAAACAACAAGCGCACCGAACGCTTTATCGTTCGAAAGCGGAACAAGAAGTAATGGAAGGCCGGGAATTAAGACTATGCCGCGATCACTGAAAAAGGGCCCCTTTATCGACGACCACCTCTTGAAGAAGATCGAGAGGCTCAACGAGATCAACGACAAGTCGGTCATCAAGACCTGGTCCCGCCGTTCCACGGTGATTCCAGATATGGTCGGGCACACCATCGCCGTACACAACGGAAGGAAGTTCGTGCCGATCTATATCACGGAAAATATGGTCGGACACAAGCTGGGCGAATTTGCTCCGACGCGGACGTTCCGGGGACACACGACCAAAACGGAAAGGGCGACCCGGCTGAAGTAGAGAAGGCCTTCGGATTGGGATAGTGAAATGGAAGCGAAAGCAACTGGCAAATATATCAAAGGATCTCCGCAGAAAGCGCGGCTGGTAATCGACTTGATTCGGGGAAAGGGCGTGGAGGAGGCGTTGAGCATTCTTCAGACGTCCCGAAAACGTGCGGCCCGACCGATCGAAAAGGTCCTGCGCTCTGCTATTGCCAACGCAGAGCAGAAATCAACGACCGTCGGCTTGGAGGATCTGGTCGTTCGAGAAGCGGTCGTGGATCTTGGTCCGACCAAGAACCGCTTCAGAATGATGCCGGCGCCGATGGGAAGAGCCTTTCGCCAAAGGCGGCGACAGAGCCATATCACCATTCAATTGTCGGAAAAGAAGGAATAAAGGAATCAGGAGGTAAGCGCTTGGGTCAGAAAGTTCATCCCTACGGATTTCGTTTGGGCGTCAATCGAACCTGGAAGTCCCGCTGGTTCGCAAAGAAGAACTATGGGGAGCTGCTGCATGAAGATCTCAAGATCAAGAAGCATTTGAAGAAGATCTTCTATCATGCCGGAATATCCAGGATTGAAATCGAGCGTGCGGCAAACAAGCTGACTCTGATCGTCTACACCTCCCGCCCCGGAATCATCATCGGGCGGAAGGGGAGCGAAATCGAGCGGCTGAAAGCCGAGCTGCAGGCCAAGACCGGGCGCGAGGTGTACATCAACATCCAGGAAGTGCACAAACCGGAACTGGACGCGCAACTGGTGGCCGAGAGCATCAGCCAGCAGTTGGAGAAGCGGGTGGCTTTCCGCCGTGCCATGAGGCGCTCCGTGGACACGGCGCTGCGCTTCGGAGCTCAGGGAATCAAGGTGCGCTGCGGGGGTCGCTTGAATGGAGCTGAAATCGCACGCTCGGAATGGTACCTTCACGGCCGTCTGCCCCTGCACACGCTGCGCGCCGACATCGATTACGGTTTCGCTCAGGCGTACACCTCCTATGGAGTGATCGGAGTCAAGGTCTGGGTGTACAAGGGAGAAATTTTTGAGGAGCGTCAGGACGAACGTCACGGTCGCTAGCGCGGATGATTCATCCGGGTCTTGCGCCGCAGGCCGCAGTAGGACGCGCGTGAGCAATGCGGGCTAGAGGATTCAGGGAGCCACCATCATGTTGATGCCTAAGAAAGTCAAATATCGCAAGCAGATGAAGGGGCGCATGCGCGGGAAGGCCACCTCCGGGAGCACGGTCGACTTCGGCCAATTTGGACTGAAGGCCTTGGAGCCAGGCTGGATTACGGATCGACAGATCGAGGCCGCCCGAATCGCGATGACCCGGCACACCAAGCGCGGCGGAAAGATCTGGATTCGCATCTTTCCGGATAAGCCGGTCACGAAGAAACCGGCTGAAACCCGGATGGGCAAAGGAAAGGGAGCTCCGGAAGGATGGGTTGCCGTGGTGCGCCCGGGAAGAATCCTGTACGAAATGGAAGGGGTCACCGAAGAGGTGGCTCGGGAGGCGATGCGGCTGGCCGCCCATAAGCTTCCGATTCAGACGAAATTCGTGTCACGGTTTGGTGAATGATGAAAGCCTCAAAGCTTCGTGAAATGACGGTCGATGAACTGCGAAATGAAGCCAGGGAGCTGTCCAAGCAGCTCTTTCACCTGCGCCTCCAGAAAGCCACCGGGCAGTTGAGCAACTCATCCCGGGTGGGCGCCGTGCGCAGAGATCTGGCTCGAGTCAACACCGTCCTGACGGAAAAGGGAAGGAATTAGATGGCGGAACAGAAGAAGCCGCACCGCAACGCAAAAACCGGGCAGGTGGTTTCCAACTCGATGGAAAAGTCGGTGGTTGTGGCCGTCGACAGCCTGGTTCGGCACCCGGCGTACGGCAAATACATTCGGAAGACCCGGCGCTTTATGGCGCACGACGAAGCCAACGAGTGTCACGTCGGAGACCGCGTCCGGATTGAAGAGACGCGGCCGCTGAGCCGCAGGAAACGGTGGATCGTCAAGGAAATTCTGGAGAGGGCAAAGGAGTAGTCGGCCATGATTCAGATGCAAACCGTGCTCAACGTGGCGGACAATTCCGGCGCCCGAAAGATCGCCTGCATCTTGCCCGTCGGCGGCGACACGGGAAGGGGAGCGGGCTTGGGCGACGTCATTACGGCCTCCGTCAAAGAGGCTTCCCCTGACGGCGCCGTTAAGAAGGGCGAAGTGGTCAAGGCCGTAATCGTCCGAACCCGTCGAGGCGCCAAGCGGATCGACGGCTCCTATATCCGTTTTGACGAGAACGCCGCCGTGTTGATCAACAATCAAAAGGAGCCCATCGGAACCCGGGTGTTCGGGCCGGTTGCGCGCGAGTTGCGCGATAAGCAGTTTATGCGGATCGTGTCGCTGGCGCCGGAAGTGATTTAGCAAGGATCGATTCAACATGCTGCACATCAAGAAAAACGATCAGGTCAAGATACTGGCCGGCGGCGACCGGGGAAAGGAAGGACGAGTGCTGCGAGTCTTTCCCTCCAAGAACCGGGCCCTGGTGGAGAAGATCAAGATCATCCGGCGACATACGCGGCCGAACCCGCAGAGGAACGTCAAAGGCGGAATCGTCGAACGGGAAACCCCCGTCCACATTTCCAATTTGAAAGTGATTTGTCCCGAATGCGGAAAAGCGGTCAAAGTGGCCTTTCAGGCCCTGAGCGACGATCGCAAAGTGCGTGTCTGCAAGGCCTGCAACGGAACCATCGACAGGTAGGGTGAACGAGATGGCCAGACTGAAGGAAAAGTACCAGAAGGAGATCGTCAGCGCCATGATGGAGCGCTTCGGATATGGAAACGTCATGGCCGTTCCCGCAATCGAAAAGATCACCATCAATGTGGGAGTCGGCGAAGCGACTCAGAACCCGCGGCTGCTGGACGGCGTGGCCGAGGAGCTGGCGGGCATTACGGGGCAGAAGGCGCTGATTCGCAAGGCCAAGAGGGCGATCGCCGGATTCAAGCTGCGGGAAGGGATGCCGATCGGGGTCATGGTTACCCTGCGGGGAGATCGCATGTACGAGTTCCTGGATCGCCTGCTCAATATCGCCCTCCCGCGAGTGCGAGACTTTCGCGGCGTTTCTCCCCGATCCTTCGACGGCAGAGGAAACTATACGATCGGAATCCGCGATCAGATGATTTTTCCGGAGATCGACGCCGGAAGAAGCGAGCGCATCTACGGCATGAACGTTACGATCACCACGACGGCCGGCAGCGACGAGGAAGGACGGTTCCTTCTCGAACAGTTCGGAATGCCGTTTACCAAGCGACCGCAGCAGGCGGCTGCTGCCGGTTAAAGTGTTCGACGAAATGAAGGACCTATGGCACGTAAATCATTGATTGCCAAGCAGAGGAACAAGGCGAAGTTTTCCTCCCGCCGTTACAGCCGCTGCCAGCGCTGCGGCAGATCGCGGGGATATTTGAGAAGGTTTCAACTTTGCCGTCTCTGCTTTCGAGAGCTGGCCCTGCGGGGAGAGATCCCCGGAATCACCAAGGCGAGCTGGTAAGGGATTGCGCCGGCGGCAGCCGCCGATGCGGCGGAGAGAAGCGGCAGGAGTGCAGATTACATGACAGTAAGAGATCAGGTTTCCGATTTGCTGACGAGAATTCGAAACGCGCAGATGGCCCTCCACGAGAGTCTGGAGCTTCCGCACTCCAGACAAAAGGAGGCCATCGTCGAAATCCTGGCCGAGGAAGGCTATATCGGCAGCTACAAGTTGAACGATCCGAAGGAGTCGCCGTTTCGGAGTATCTCGATCGTGTTGAAATACACCGGCGAGCAGGAGCCGGCGATTCGCCGACTGAAACGGATCAGCAAGCCCGGACGCAGGGTTTATGTCGGCAGTGACGAAATACCGGAGGTCCTCAATGGACTGGGGGTCAACGTCTTGTCGACTTCGAAGGGAATCTTGACCGGAAAGGCGGCCCGCCGCGAGGGCGTCGGCGGAGAATTGCTTTTTGAAGTCTATTAGACAGCTGAATACGAGGATGCGATGTCGCGAATAGGAAAAATGCCGATCGAGGTCCCGAGCGGGGTCAAGGTCAAGATTGAAAAGGAGCGAGTTCTCGTCGAAGGGCCTAAAGGAACCAATGAAACCCCGATTCCCCGGGGAATTCAGATTGAGCTTTCCGAGAATGTCCTCGTGGCCAAAAGAGAAAACGACCAGAAGTCAACCAGAGCCTTGCACGGCCTGACCCGGGCGCTGCTTGCCAATTCCGTCAACGGCGCCAGCCAGGGCTTCGAAAAGGGGCTCGACCTGGTCGGCATCGGATACCGTGCGGAAATGCGGGGAAAGCACCTGCACCTGAGTCTGGGGTTTTCTCACCCCGTCGAGTTTCCTGTTCCCGACGGCATTCAGATCAGCGTCGAACGGGAAGCCAAGACGATTTCCAACTACGTAGCCACCATCAAGGTTTCCGGCGCCAGCAAGTACAGGGTCGGACAGGTGGCCGCTGATATTCGATCCCTCCGTCCGCCGGATGCCTACAAGGGCAAGGGGATCCGCTATTCGGACGAGCTGGTGCGGACGAAAGTCGGCAAGAAGGGAGCGTAGGTCTAAACGATGAGTAGAAAAATGAGTCGCGCCGAGAGGCGGCGCAAAGTGCATCAGAGGGTTCGAGGCAAGGTGGTCGGAAGCGCGACCCGACCGCGTTTGTGCGTTTTCCGGAGCGCTCGCCACATTTACGCTCAGTTGATCGATGACGAGAACTTGCGCACCCTTGCCTCCGTTTCGTCATTGAAGATGAACGACAAGAAACTGGCCAACGGGAGCAACGTCGGAGCCGCCAAGGAAGTCGGAAAGGCGGCGGCCGAGAAGGCCCGGGAGCTGGGTTTCGAAACGGTCGTATTTGACCGGAACGGCTACATTTACCACGGCCGCGTGAAGGCGCTGGCGGATGCGGCCCGCGAGGCGGGCCTGAAGTTCTAATACCGCCGCCTGAAGGAGTTTCGATGGCTAGAGAAGAACCCAACGTAATGGAAATTAAAGACCAGGTGGTCACCATCAAACGTGTGACCAAAGTGGTCAAAGGCGGAAAGAATCTCAGCTTCAGCGCGCTGGTCGTCGTCGGAGACCGCAACGGGCGCGTCGGCTTCGGCCTGGGAAAGGCGAAGGAGGTCCCGTCCGCTATCCGTAAAGGTGTGGAAAAGGCTAGAAAGAGCATGATTTCGGTTCCCATGGAGGGCACCACCATTCCGCACCAGATCTTGGGCAAATTCGGAGCGGGACAGGTTTTGTTGAAGCCGGCCGCCGAAGGAACTGGAGTGATTGCGGGAGGTCCTGTGCGGGCCGTCATGGAATCCGCCGGCATTCGGGACGTCGTCACCAAGTCGCTGGGAACGGCCAACCCAAACAACGTCATCAAGGCAACCTTTGACGGGCTGATCCGTCTGCGGAGCCGGGAAGAGATCGCCCGGACCCGAGGCCTGGCGCCGGAAGAACTGTAATTGGAAAGAGGCTCTGAGCAATGGCCAAAGAGAAAGCTGAAACGATCCGAATCAAATACGTCCGCAGCGCGATCGGGCGTCCCCGCTCCCAGGGGTTGGCGGTCAAAAGCCTCGGTTTCAGAAAACTGAACCAGATCGTCGAGCGGCAGGACACCCCCGGAGTCAGAGGTCTGATCGCAAAAATCGGCCATTTGGTCAAAGTCGTCGACGGAGATGAATCATCATGACTCTGCGTCTGGAAAATCTAAAGCGCCCCAAGGGCGCAAATCGAAAGAAAAAGAGAGTGGGGAGAGGGCCTGGTTCCGGGACTGGCGTTACTGCAGGGCGCGGCGATAAAGGCCAAAAATCCAGATCAGGATATTCCCGGAAGGCGGGCTTCGAAGGCGGGCAGATGCCCCTTTACCGAAGGCTCCCGAAGCGAGGTTTCCGAAATCCCTTTTCAGGCAAGTTCGTTGTCGTCAATGTTCAGGATTTGAACCGGTTTGACGAAGGCGCCACAGTGAGCCCCGCGTCGCTGATCGAAATCGGCCTGGTCAAGAAGATTGACGATGGAGTGCGCGTGCTCGGCGAAGGCAATCTGGAAAAGAAACTGACCGTTTGCGCCCACCATTTCAGCCAGGCCGCCCGCGCCAAGATTGAGAAAGCCGGAGGTAGCGTCGAGGTCCTCGATAAATGATCGAACTGAGCACCCTGGGTGCCGGAATCCGCAACATCGTCAACATTCCGGAACTGCGCAATCGGGTTCTGTTTATGTTGATGATGCTTTCCGTCTACCGGGTCGGCAGCTTCATCCCCACCCCCGGCATCGACACCGCGGCCCTGCAGCTTTTCTTCGAGGATCAGGCCGGAACCGTATTCGGCCTGTTCAACATGTTCGCCGGTGGAAACCTGGAGCGGCTGTCCATTTTTGCGCTCGGGATCATGCCCTACATCACGGCTTCCATCATTCTGCAATTGATGACCGTGGTCTGGCCCTACCTGGAACGGTTGTCCAAGGAAGGGGAGCTGGGAAGAAAGAAAATCACCCAGTACACTCGCTACCTGACGGTGGGATTGAGCGCCTTCCAGGGCTTCGCCACCGCCTTCGCCCTCGAGCAGACCGTCGGAGCAGGGCCCCCGATCGTCCCTGAACCGGGCTGGAGCTTTCGCGTCATGACGATGCTGACTCTGACCGCAGGGACCATTTTCGTCATGTGGATTGGGGAGCAGATCACCGAGCGAGGCATCGGAAACGGGATTTCTCTGATCATCTTCGCCGGCATCGTGGTCGGACTCCCTTCAGCCATACACCACCTGTACAGCAGTTGGGTGCTGGGGGAAAGGGGGATCCTGATTATTTTGCTCCTGTTGATCATGATGCTGCTGGTTACGATGGGGATCGTATTCGTGGAACGCGCTCAACGACGCATACCCGTGCAGTACGCCAAGAGAGTCGTCGGCCGCAAGATGTACGGCGGACAGGCCACGCATTTGCCCCTGAAAGTGAATTCGGGCGGCGTCATTCCAGTCATCTTCGCGGCATCTATCGTCGCCTTTCCGTCCACGCTGGCGCTCGTGATCCCGGGGGAATTTACGCAACAGGTAGCGCAGCAGCTGGCGCAGGGATATCCGCTGTACAACCTGATGTACATTGGCGGCATCGTCTTTTTTACCTTCTTTTACGTCAGCATCATCTTCAATCCCGACGAGGTGGCCGACAACATCAGGAAATACGGCGGCTATATCCCCGGAATACGGCCCGGCAAGAGAACGTCCGATTACATCGACGGCGTGCTGAGCCGCCTCACCACCGTCGGCGCCGCCTATCTGGTCATCGTCTGCCTGATCCCCGAATTCATGATCACCGGATTCAAAGTGCAGCCGATTCCCTGGATCGGGCCGCCTCTGGATAATTTCCTGACCAACTACGACCTCGATTTCATCACCACCGGATTGGGCGTGAACTTTTACTTCGGCGGAACCTCGCTGCTGATCGTCGTCGCCGTTGCAATGGACACCGTCCACCAGATCGAGTCACAGTTGATCATGCGCCACTATGAAGGGTTCTTGAAAAAGGGCCGGATCAAGGGCCGCCGGGGTTGATGGATGAAAGGGAAGGTGATCATCTTGTTTGGCTCGCCCGGCGCCGGTAAGGGAACTCAAGCGCGAAAACTGGTGCAGGAGTTTGGGATCAAGCATATTTCCACCGGAGAAATCCTGCGCACCGAAGTGCGAGACGGCTCCGAACTCGGGAAGAAAGTGCAGGAGATCATGGAGGCCGGCGAATTGGTGCCGGATGAACTGGTCAATGAAATCATTCGGAAGCGGATGAACGATTCCGAGTGCGAAGCGGGATTTCTATTGGACGGCTACCCGCGCACGGTCCAGCAGGCGGAGGAGCTCAACGCGATCGCCGACGATAGACCCGTGTTCGCTATCAATCTGCTGGTCGACGAGAAAGTGACCCTGGACCGTTTGTCCGGAAGACTCTCCTGCCCGCAGTGTGGTAAGATCTACAATGCCGCGTCATCGGCTCTGGCTAAAGGCGCGTGCGAAAACTGCGGAACGCAATTAATCCAGCGGCGCGACGACCGTGACGAGATCATAGCCGAGCGGCTGCGCATCTACCGAGAGCAGACTCGACCGGTCATCAACTATTATTCGTCTAAGGGCAATTATTTTGTCGTGGACGGGAGTCGCGGAGTCGGAGAGGTTTTTCAGGCGGTTGCCCATATAGTTGGAGAGATCCGGGGATGATCGTCTGCAAGAGTCGTCACGAGCTGGAGAAGATGAGGGCTGCCAACCAGATCGTGGCGCAGGTTTTGCGCCATCTGCATGGAATCGTGAAGCCCGGCGTTTCGACGCTGGAGCTGGATGAGGCGGCCGAAGGGATGATTCGGGAAGCCGGCGGCGCGCCGGCTTTCAAAGGTTATCAGGGTTTTCCGGCAAGCGTCTGCACCTCGGTCAACGAGGAAATCGTTCACGGAATTCCTCGCGCCGAGCGAATTCTGAATGACGGCGACATCGTGGCGGTCGATGTCGGCGTCTACTATCAGGGCTTTTTCGGAGATGCCGCTTTGACGATTCCTGTGGGAAGCATCTCACCGGAATTGCAGCGACTCCTGGATGTGACGCGCTGCTCGCTTTACCAGGGGATTGAACAGGTACGGGTCGGAAACCGCGTTTCCGATATATCATCGGCCATTCAGAAGTACGTGGAAGCCCATGGGTTTTCCGTGGTCCGTGAATTCGTGGGGCACGGGATCGGCCGGTCGCTTCATGAAGAGCCGCAAGTGCCGAACTTCGGAACTCCCGGGAGAGGGCCGCGTCTGGTCGAAGGGATGGTGCTGGCCATCGAGCCGATGGTGAACAGCAACGGGCCGGAAGCCCGGATTCTTGAGGACAGATGGACGGCCGTTACCGTCGACGGCGGATACAGCGCTCATTTCGAGCATTCGGTCGCCGTCACCGGAAACGGCCCGTGGATTTTGAGTGAACTGGAGAGCGAATTGGAAGCGAAAGCGAGCCGGTGAGTAAAAAGGAAGAAGCGATTGAGGTGATGGGAACGGTCGTCGAGACCCTCCCCAATGCCATGTTCAGGGTGGAGCTGGAAAACAAGCACGAAGTGCTGGCCCACGTGTCCGGGAAGATGCGTAAATACTTCATCCGCATTCTCCCCGGAGACAAGGTCAAGTTGGAGTTGTCGCCCTACGATCTGTCGCGGGGCAGAATCGTGTATCGGTATAAGTGATCGGGGCGCAAGCCCCTGGTATAGGCCGGCGCGACCGGAAAGTGAAGTTCGAAAATGAAAGTACGAGCATCGGTGAAAAAAATCTGTATGAAATGCAAAGTCATCCGACGAAAAGGCGTCGTGCGGGTGATTTGCAGCAACCCGAAGCATAAGCAGAGGCAGGGATAGCGCTGTCGGCTTCCGGCCGGCGCCGGTTCGGCGCGGAGGCCGGTCTTTGGAGGGACTTTTATGCGAGTGGCTGGAGTCAATATTCCGGAAAACAAGAGGATTCAGATTTCGCTGACCTACATCTACGGGATCGGTCAGTCGCGCGCCGCCGAAATCTGCGAAAAGGCCGGCGTGGACGTGCATGCGAAAGTGAAGGATTTGACCGAGGACGAGGGGGCCCGAATTCGTACGATCATCCAGGATGAAGGGATGGTGGAAGGGGATCTCCGAAAGGAAGTGCAGCTGAACATCAAGCGGTTGATGGATATCGGCTGCTACCGCGGCCTTCGTCACCGCCGGGGCCTTCCCGTGCGGGGTCAGAGGACCCATACCAACGCCCGGACTCGGAAAGGGCCTCGAAGAGGCCGCATCGGTCGGAAGAAAAGATAGAAAGCTGAAGGACTGAAGCATGGCAAAAGGGACGAAGACGAAAAAGAAGAAGACGACCAAGAAAAAGGAGAAGCGGTCGGTTTCACATGGGATCGTTCACATCAAGGCGACTTTCAACAACACCTTGATCAGCATCAGCGACCCGCAGGGAAACGTGTTGACCCATTCCAGCGCGGGCTCGCAAGGCTTTCGCGGGAGTCGTAAGAGCACCCCTTTTGCCGCCTCGCAAGCCGCGCACACGGCGGCCGCTCAGGCGCGGGAGCAGTTTGGAATGCGATATTGCGACGTGGAGATCAAAGGGCCGGGATCGGGCCGGGAGGCTGCCATTCGCTCCGTGCAGGCAGCCGGAATCGAAGTGCGATCGATCAAGGATGTCACTCCGATTCCGCACAACGGATGCCGCCCGCCAAAGAAAAGAAGAGTGTAGCCATCGCCGGTCCGTGACGTCCGAGTCCGCCGCGGCGGCAGGCTCCAGGGGTATGCGGGTCGAGTTCGAGTTCGCCGGGGCATGCGGCGAGAAGATCGCAAACAGGAGGTTTTGAATTGGCCAGATATATCGGTCCGGTCTGCAGGCTCTGCAGACGCGAAGGAATGAAGCTGTTTCTGAAAGGGCAGCGCTGTTTTTCCGAAAAGTGCGCCATCGAAAAGCGCAATTACGGTCCCGGAGAGCATGGACGGACTTTTTTCAGACGCAGCCAGGTGATTGGCTACGGGCAGCAATTGCGCGAAAAGCAAAAAGTCAAGCGCATGTACGGCGTCCTGGAGCGGCAGTTTCGAAACTATTTCAAGAAGGCGTCGAGAAAGCGAGGCGTCACCGGAGAACTCCTGTTTCAGTTTCTGGAGAGGCGCCTCGACAACGTCGTCTATCGCCTCGGGTTCGGAAGCTCCCGCAAGCAGGCCAGGCAGTTGGTTCGTCACGGGCATATCGAAGTCAACGAGCGGAAGGTCACGATCCCTTCCTTTCTGGTCGGACAGGGTGACAAGATCAGCGTCCGGGAGAAAAGCCGCAAGAACCTCCAGATTCAGGCGTCGATGGAAGACGCCGTGAGCCGCGGCATCCCCGGTTGGCTCCAGCTCGATCCTGAGGCATTTGCCGCGCAGGTGACTGAACTTCCCAAGCGGGAGGATATCCGGGTGCCCATTGAGGAGTCGCTGATCGTCGAACTGTACTCAAAATAGAGCCGAATTGGAAGGATATCCCCGGCATGGGCGACCATCGCCGCCAGTTCAGGATCTTGACGCGCGCAAATTGACGCGGCGGAAAGCAACCGCGAACAGGGGGCTGCAGGCTCAGGCTGAAAGCGTTTTCGAACCCATATTCTGTCAATAGGAGCGGATTTCATGATTGGTTTACAAATTCCCAAGAGACTGGCATGCGACCTCGACAGCCTTACCGGGCGCTTTGGGCGTTTTTACGCGCAGCCGTTCGAGCGCGGCTTCGGGACAACGCTGGGCAACGCCCTGCGCCGCATCCTTCTCTCCTCCATCACCGGCGCCGCCGTCACCGGGGTGAGAATTGAGGGCGTCCTGCACGAGTTTTCGTCCGTTCCTGCGGTCAGAGAGGACGTCACCGACATCCTGATGAACCTCAAGCAGATTCCGTTGAAGCTGCACAGCGACAAGCCCAAGACGCTGTACCTGGAAAGCTCCAAGAAGGATCAGGAACTAAAAGCGGGGGACATTAAACCTGATCCGGAAGTCGAGATTCTCGATCCGGACGTCCACATCGCAACCGTTGACGCTTCCGGCAGTCTGAAAATGGAAATCCGAGTCGCGAACGGACGCGGCTATGTGTCGGCCGACGAAAACTTCGAAGAAGAGCTGGGCATTGGCTGGATGCCCATCGATTCCGTTCATTCTCCAATTGAAAAAGTGAACTACTGGGTGGAGTCGGCCCGTCTCGGCCATTCCACCGACTACGATCGGCTCAACCTGGATGTCTGGACCGACGGAAGCGTGTCTCCTCAGGACGCAGTCGGGCAGGCTGCAAAAATCTTGAAGGATCACCTGTACGTCTTCATTCATTTCAAGGAAGAGCCCGAAGACAGAGGGGAAGAAGCAGGCGGCGAACGCGAGATCTTGAACGAAAATCTCAACAAATCGATTGAAGAGCTGGAACTTTCCGTTCGCTCGTACAATTGCCTGAAGAACGCAAACATCCAGACGATCAACGATCTGGTCGTCAAGAGCGAGGCCGAAATGCTGCGGACCAAGAACTTCGGCCGTAAGTCGCTGAATGAAATCAAGGAGATTCTGGCCGACTTGGGGCTGACGTTCGGAATGAAGCTGGACGACAAGGGACGCCCTGTGCGCGAGAGAGTGGAAGCGTAGGAAAGAAAGGGCTTTGAGTCTGACATCTGCTCCTTGGAGGATTGAAGAATCATGCGACATAAAGTTTCAGGCCGAAAGCTGGGAAGAACCTCCAGCCATCGAAAAGCCTTGATGCGGACGATGGTGACGGAACTGCTCGAAAACGAAAGAATGATCACCACGGTGGCCAAGGCCAAGGAACTTCGCTCGGTCGCCGAGAAGATGATTACGCTCGGCAAAAAGGAAACCTTGCACGCCCGCCGGCAAGCCCTGGGATTCATTCGAAAGAAGGCGGTCGTGCATAAGCTCTTCGAGACTCTCGGTCCGCGCTTCGCGGATCGCCAGGGCGGATACACCAGAATCCTGCGGCTGGGCGAGCGGAAAGGCGATGCCGCCGAACTGGCGCTGCTGGAGCTGCTCGACGGCGATCTGGTTCCGGAAGCCCCGTCCTCGGATAAGAAGAAGGCGAAAAAGCCAGAGCCCAAAGCAAAGGCCGCCGACAAGAAGCCCGCAGTCAAGAAGCAGGCCGCCAAGAAGCCTGAGAAGAAGCCGGTTTCAGCTTCGAAAAAAACCGCCTCAAAGTCGAAGCCGAAAGCCGAAAAAAAGGCTCCCGCCAGAAAGAAGAGCGGCACCGGGAAAAAGCCGGCTTCGGGCTAGTGTCTTGGGTCATGAGCGACCGGATAGCTCGCTATCCGATCAACGCAGTCCAGACCAGCGTAATCAGCACGTAGAGGGCGTACGGAAGAGCCGAAGCCAACACGCCTCCCGCGCGGCTCAACCCCTTGGCCACAACCGACAGCCCCGCCCCGATCAGATAAATCCGATAAAAGGATAGTAGATCGATCGAAGATGCCAGCTGGTACAACAGCGCATCCTCCCTTCGGTTGAAGAATCCGCCGGGATTCGTAAAGACGGGATTCTGCGGGTGTATCGAGTTCGGCTCCGGACTTAAAAAGTAAACCAGAACGGTCAGGACGGTCCCCACGGCGTAGTAGAAAAAATAGCCGTGAGTCACCACGGAAAAGACCTTCTTAAACGACGCATCGCCTCCCATGATGGGCAGAAACGCCATCAACAGCCCCCCCACCAGCAGAGTCGTCAGTATCGGAAGAAAGATTGGGCCGAGAAACTGAAAGGCCTTCACCCATGAGCTCTGGGTCAATTGTACGGCCATCTCGTCGATCTGTTCGGTCGTCATGTTCCGCCCCTGGGGACTGTTCAGCATCTCATTGCGAAAGATTTCGGCCATGTCGATCACCTGCAGGATCAGCAGCGTGCCGGCAATCCCCAGGACGATTGAGGCGAGCAATGGCGGCAACCAGCTCGGGTTGCGGTCGATCTGCCGGAACGTCCGGCCGGGCTCAAAAAAAATTCCCGTCAGCCCGGACAGCCACGAGGCGGATTCTTCACGGTTCTCTACTGGTTCATTCATCGGCGGTCTCCTTTCCCAGGCAATGAAACGCGTCAGGTCCAAAAATATTCAAAGTGCGGGCAGAATCGTTCCGATTCTCCCAGCGCC
>CAZAEY010000069.1:0-17136 GCA_964484155.1 uncultured Acidobacteriota bacterium | reverse complement strand
CCCTAAACAATTGAAATTATGGGACTTATAACGGGACACTAGTGCCTAGAACCTACAAAGTAGGAAGCAGAGCCCAGCACGAAGCACGAAGCACGAAGCACGAAGCACGAAGCACGAAGCACGAAGCACGAAGCACCTATCCCACCCTCTCATACAATTCAAATGCAAAGGAATGGGAATGGCGGTCGTCGGCTGGATGGGGCGTTCGATCGAGCAGCTTCCATTCCTGAAAGTTGACGGTCGGGAAATAGACATCTCCGGGAAAATCTCCGTCAATGCGGGTCAGGTAAAGGCGATCGGCTTTGGGCAGGGCCAGCTGGTAGATTTCGGCGCCGCCTGCTACGAAGATCTCCTCAGAATCGGCCAGGGACAGGGCTTCGTCGAGCGATTGAACGACCAGCGGATTTCGATCGTTCGGGCCGTTTTCGCCGCTGGCTTCCGTTTCCGGTCGATATTCCGGGTTTCGCGTCAGGACGATCATCTGCCGGCCCGGCAGCGGTCCGCCGATCGATTCGTACGTCTTTCTTCCGACGATCAGGGTCTTGCCCCATGTGGTTTTTTTGAAATGGGCCAGGTCGCCCGGCAGACGCCAGGGGAGGCGGTTTCGGTTGCCGATGACCCCGGAGCGCCCCAGCGCGGCGATCAGGGAGAGGATCATACTGCCACCGGCGCCTTGATGGCCGGATGGGGATCGTAGTTTTCGACCATGAAGTCTTCGAATCGAAACTGGAAGATGTCCTTGGCTTCCGGGTTTAGCCGCAGGCGCGGCAAGGGGCGCGGTTTGCGCTCCAGTTGGGTCCGGGCCTGATCGACATGATTCAGATACAGATGCACGTCGCCGAAGGTGTGGACGAAATCTCCCGGCTGCAGGTCGCAAACCTGCGCGACCATCATCGTCAGCAGCGAGTAGGAGGCGATGTTGAATGGGACTCCCAGAAACACGTCGGCGCTGCGCTGATAGAGCTGGCACGACAGGCGCCCGTCGGCCACATAGAACTGAAACAGAAGATGACAGGGAGGAAGCGCCATCCTGTCGATGTCGGCCGGGTTCCAGGCGCTCACGATCAGTCTGCGCGAATCGGGTTCGTTGCGAATCCGTTCGATGACCTCCGTGATCTGGTCGATGCGCCGCCCGTCCGGCGCCGGCCAGGACCGCCACTGATGGCCGTAAACGGGACCCAGTTCGCCTTCCGCATCGGCCCACTCGTTCCAGATCGTGACGCCGTTTTCATTCAGATAACGAATGTTGGTGTCGCCCGAAAGGAACCACAGCAACTCGTGCACGATCGAACGGATGTGCAGCTTCTTGGTGGTCAGCAGCGGAAATCCCTCACCCAACCGGAACCGCATTTGATAGCCGAAGAGACTGTAAGTGCCCGTGCCGGTGCGATCCGCCTTCTTCGCCCCATCGTTCAGGATTGTCTTGAGGAGATACAGATACTGCTGCATTCGACTCTTGACACATTACACCACATTCGGCTGACCCGAGCGTGTGAATCCGGCGGGATACGGCCTTTCCGGCATCGCGAACTGCATTGCGCCCGGTCAACCCTGCGCTGCCGGGCATCGGTTACAATACTTCAGCGGAGGGGATTCTCCCCTTGAATAGCGTTTGACCGAATTCGGAAGGGAGAGAACGGATGGCGGAATCGAAACATGAGACGGATCTGGCAGTCATCGGCGGAGGTCCCGGCGGTTACGTGGCCGCCTTTCATGCGTCGGATATGGGGCTGGACGTGACTTTGATCGATGGGCGGGAAAGGCCGGGAGGAGTATGCCTTTTCGTAGGCTGCATTCCATCAAAGGCGTTGCTGCACGCGGCTGAAGTAATTGACGAGGCTCGCCATGCCAAGGATTTCGGCCTGGTTTTCGGCGATCCTGAAATCAAGCTGGACCAGTTGCGGAAATGGAAGGAAAAGGTGGTGGCACAATTGACGGGAGGCCTCGGTCAGCTTGCGAAGCGCCGGGGAATCACTTACATTCAGGGTCGCGCCCGCTTCGATGATTCCCAGACGCTTTCAGTCGAAGGCCACAAGAAGCAAAAGGTTCAGTTCAAGCACGCCATTATCGCAACCGGGTCCCGTCCGACTCAGCTGCCTGGATCGGACCTGCAAAGCGATCGACTGCTGGATTCCACCTCAGCTCTGGAAATCGAAGACGTCCCGAAAACCCTGTTGGTGATCGGCGGAGGCTATATCGGACTCGAGCTCGGGACAGTCTACTCAGCCCTGGGGTCGAAGGTGACCGTGGTCGAACTTCTGGACGGATTGCTCCCGGGCGCGGATCGCGATCTGGTGAAGCCCTTGGAGAAAAGAATTCGAGAATCCTTCGAAGCGGTCTATGTGAACACCAAGGTTGTCGGAATGAAGGAGACCAAGAAAGGGATCGAGGTTGAATTGGACGGCGAACACAGCGGGAAGAAGACCTTCGAAAAGGTGCTCGTTTCCGTCGGCAGGCGCCCCAATTCGGAAGACCTCGGCCTCGACAACACAGAGGTTGTTGTCGACGACAAGGGTTTTATCGAGATCGACAGCCAGTGCCGGACCGACGATGAGCGAATTTTCGCGATTGGAGACGTGGCGGGAGAGCCGATGCTGGCCCACAAAGCCATGCGGGAAGGCAAAGTCGCCGCTGAAGTCGTCGCCGGCCAGAAGTCCGAATTCGACAATCTGGCCATCCCGGCCGTCGTCTTCACCAATCCCGAGATCGCCTGGGCAGGCCTCACCGAGACGGAAGCCGAAAACAAAGGGATCGATTTCAAGGTGACGAAGTTCCCATGGGCCGCTTCCGGCCGAGCGCTGACACTGGGGCGCACCGAAGGCCTCACCAAAATGCTGTTCGATCCGGAAACGGGCCGCATCCTGGGAGTCGGCATTGTCGGACCTCATGCCGGAGAGCTGATCGCCGAAGGCACTTTAGCCATCGAAATGGCGGCCGTAGCCGAAGACCTGGCCTTGACCATCCATACCCACCCGACGCTGTCGGAGACAGTGGGCGAAGTCGCCGAGATGTTCCTCGGCCACGCCACGCACATCCTGCGAAAGTAGCCAGCCGAAAGGCTGTGGGAAGGCTATCCGGCCCAGACAAAGCGTGGATGGCGAATCGTGGCCGCGAAACAGAGAGGAAAGATCCGAAAAGTGGGAGGCACCTTCCACCTTCCGGATCTTTCCTTCTGAATCGCCCAACCTGCGGACAGGTTGCTGGCCACGGGTGGTTTGGCGTTGCAAGCTTCGCTAGAATGTTGAGTCAGGGAGCGGTCTCGATGAAAAGAATACGCCTAATTCTTACTGTGATGACCCTTATGCTGAGCGGGGTCCTGGCGTGGGGGTTGTTCAGGGTTCCGGGAGAGGCTTCGGCAGCCGATACCGGCGCTCACTGGCCATCCTTCAGGGGCGCGGCGGCTTCGGGAGTTGCCGACGGGAGCGAACTGCCGTTGCGCTGGGACGTTGCGTCTGGAAGAAACGTTCGGTGGAGGACGCCGATTCCCGGGATCGCCAACTCCAGCCCCGTAGTCTGGGGAGATCGGATTTTCGTCACCACGGCCGTCAGCGAGGGCGGGGACGACACCTTTCGCACCGGACTTTACGGCGACGTCAGTTCCGTAGACGACCTGTCGAGCCACAGTTTCGAAGTGTACGCGCTGGACCGGAAAACCGGCCGTATCCTTTGGAGGAGGGTGGCACGGGAAGCCGTCCCGCTGGTTAAGCGCCACCTGAAGGCCAGCCAGGCCAACTCGACTCCGGCTACCGACGGCCGTTTCGTAGTGGCCCTGTTTGGCGGCGCCGGCTCCCTGCACTGTTTTGATCTGGACGGCAAGCAGCTCTGGGAACGGGAACTGGGAGTCCTCGACAGCGGGTTCTTCCGGGATCCCACGTATCAATGGGGCCACGCCAGCTCTCCGGTCATCTATGAAGATTTCGTTATCGTTCAAGTTGACATTCAACAGGACTCATTTGTCGCGGCCTTTCGCCTGGAAGACGGCGAAGAGATCTGGCGGACTCCGCGGGAAGAGATTCCCACCTGGGGGACGCCCACGATCGTTCGAGGCGACGGAGCGGACGAACTGATCACCAACGGCACCACCATTCGCGGGTACGACCCCAGAACGGGAGAGCTCCTCTGGCGGCTGGCGCCGAATTCCGATATTACGGTGGCGACGCCTGTAGCAGGCTCCGGGCTGGTTTTCGTGACTGCGGGTTATAGCCCCGTCCAGCCGGTCTACGCCATCCGACTGGGCGCCCGAGGAGACATTTCCCTGAAGGATGGGGAAAGCTCAAACCGCTGGATTGCCTGGAGCCACAACCGCTACGGCACCTACATCCCCACGCCAGTCTATTATCAGGGCCGCCTGTACACGCTGGCCAACAACGGCGTTCTGACCTGCTACGACGCCGAAACCGGAGAAATCGTCTACCGGGATCGCGTAGGGGCGGGAGGTTCCTTCAGCGCCTCGCCCGTTGCTGCCGACGGCCGGCTCTACGTGACCAGCGAGACCGGTACGATCTTCGTTGTCCGCGCCGGTCCTCGATTCGAGGTTCTAGCGGAAAACGAAATGGATGAAGTCTGCATGGCCTCGCCGGCGATCGCCTCCGGAGCTTTGATCGTGCGAACGATGGAGCATGTATACGCGATCGGGTCGTAAATCGGGCGGGCGGAAACGCGTGTCGTCGCGAGGGCTGTCCTTGGCCGATCGTTCCTCCGCTGTTGTTGAAAGTTATTGCGACCTCCCGCGATAATGGGAAGCGGGAGATTGACTTTGAAACCGTTTCGTCTAAAGGAGAAATCATGCAAAGGAGTCTGACGATCTGGATCGCAATCGGCGCGCTTTCATGTTCCATTTGTTTCGGCGACAACTGGCCGCAGTGGCGAGGGCCCGGACTCAACGGCATCAGCGAGGAATCCGACCTGCCGACGACCTGGGACCGGGAAACGAACGTGAGTTGGAAGCTTCCCATGCCAGACCGCAGCGGTTCGACGCCGATCGTCTGGGGGGAGACGATTTTTCTAAACGTCGCAGAGGGGGATGATCTGCACCTGTGGGCGGTGGATCGAAACGACGGAACGGTTCTGTGGGAAAGACACCTGAGCGGCGGAAATACGATGATGCGCAAGCAGAACATGTCTTCTCCCTCGCCTGTAACCGACGGAGAGGCGGTCTACGTTATGACGGGCACCGGTTTCCTGAAGGGGTTTGATTTCGATGGAAACGAGCTGTGGGCGCGGGACATTCAAAAGGACTACGGGCAGTTCGGCCTGAACTGGGGATACGCATCCTCGCCGCTGCTATACCGGAATTCCCTTTACGTTCAGGTCCTGCACGGAATGAAAACTGACGATCCCTCCTATATTCTTCGCATCGACAAGCAGACGGGCAGGACGATATGGCGCGTGGAGCGGCCGACCGATGCGATTCGCGAGTCTCCCGACTCCTATACTACTCCGGCCCTTCTGAAATACGACGACCGGGTGGAGATCGTGATCACCGGTGGAGATTGCGTGACAGGTCACGATCCGGAAACGGGAAGGGAACTCTGGCGTGCGGACGGCCTGAATCCCACCAACAACCCCTGGTTTCGAATCGTCGCCTCGCCGGTCGTTTCCGAAGGCATCATCTACGCGCCCACCCGCGAGAAGCCTCTGCTGGCCCTCAAGGCCGGCGGCAGAGGAGACGTCACGGAATCGCATCTGCTCTGGTCGTTCGAACATGGCCCGGACGTCCCCACCCCGGTCACCGACGGAACCTACTTTTACAGCATCAATGACAAGGGAATCGCCTATTGCCTCGACGCCAAGACCGGCGAGACGATCTGGGGGCCGGAGAGGCTCCAGCCGGGCACCTACACTTCGTCTCCGGTGCTGGCCGATGGAAAGATCTACATCACCAATGAGGAAGGCGTGACGTCGGTGATCAAGGCCGGACCGCGTTTCGAAATCCTTGCGGAGAACGACGTGGGCGAGTATACGCTCAGCTCGATCGCCATTTCCCAGGGTCAGATCTTTCACCGAACCGCCGACTACCTGTACGCCATCGGCGAGCGCCGGGCCGCTGATTGACCGTCCCGTTTGTTGGGTTTTTGGGGGAAGAGCGGGTTCTGGGCCGATTGGCCGCAAGCGGAGCCTCAAAAGCTCCAGTACCGCGGAATGAAGATGACCGAGAGGATCCAGAAGATGATGCTCAGGGGGACGCCGGTGCGCAGAAAATCGGTGTAGCGGTACCCGCCCGGGTTGAAGATCATCGTGTTGGTCTGGTATCCGACAGGCGTCGAAAAGCCGGTGGAGGCAGCGAAGGTGATCGCCATCAACAGCGGCCGGGGGTCTATGCCGGCCTGCTGCGCCGTCGAGATGGCGACCGGAGAAAGCAGAACGGCGGCGGCGTTGTTGCTCATGCACTCGGTCAGGATCGAGGTCATCAGATAGAAGACCGCCAGCATGCCGATAGGTCCGAAGTCTCCGACCGAGCCGAGCGCCGTCTCGGAGATGACGCGGGCCGCTCCGGTCTTTTCCATGGCGATGCCCAGAGGCAGAACCCCGGCGAGCAGAAAGATGACCTTCCAGTCGATCGCCTGATAGGCCTCCTCCAGATCGATGCAGCGCGTCAGAACCAAAGCCAGGCAGCCGAGGATCGCCGTCACCAGAATCGGCATGACGTTGAGCGACGCCAGCCCGACGACCGCGGCGATGATTCCGATTACGATCGGTACTTTGTGTCGGCGCATTGCAGGCTCGTCGACTTCGTCCAGGACAATGAATCCCTCATCTTCCCGCAACCGGCGGATCTGCTCTTCCGGCGCCTGGATCAGCAGCGCGTCACCCAATTCCAGCCGGACTGCGTTCAGCTTCTCGCGGATCGCTTCGCCACGACGCTGGATGGCGAGCACCAGCCCTTTGTAGCGGTTCCGGAAGTCCAGATCCTTCAGCGTGTGCCCCACCAGCCTGGAGCCGGGCGCCACGAGAGCCTGCACCAGCCGAAGGTCTTCCGACTCGAGCGTCTCGTCCTGGAGCTTGAATTCGACGTTGAGTTCCAGATTGGCGGAACCCCGTAAGCCGATCAACTGTCTCAATTCACCCCGCACCAGCAGCACGTCCCCTTCTTCGATCGCATGCCGCAACGGCGCCCAGACCTTCTTCTCGCCGTGCAGCAGCCGCAGCACGGTGACGTCGTGCTTCTCTCCGAGGCCGCTTTCCTGCACCGTTTTGCCGATCAGCGGCGATTCGGCGCCGACGCGCAGCTCGGTAATGTACTCGCCGAGCTGAAAGGAAGCGCTGAGCTTTTGCGCTTCGCGGTCAGGCAGGAGCCACCGGCCGAAGATCAGAAAGTATGCCGTGCCGGCGACAAACAGAATCAATCCCATCCGAGTGAACTCGAACATGCTGAAGGCGCCGTAACCGGCCTGCTGGGAGATGGAACTCACCAGCAAATTCGTGGACGTGCCGATCAACGTGCACACTCCGCCGAACTGCGAGGCGTAGGACAGGGGGATCAGCAGCCTGGAGGGGGCGATCTTGCGCCGATTGGCCACGATGATGACGAGCGGGATGAACACCGCCACCGCCGCCGTGTTGTTAATGAAGGCTGACATTACGCCGACGGTCGCCACGATAATAACCACGGCGGAGAAGTAGTTTCGGCCGTACTGGACCAGCAACCGTCCGATCGCCGCTGAAGCGCCCGTCTTCTGCAGGCCCGAACTGAGGATGAACATTGCCGCCACCGTGACCGTGGCCGGGTTGCTGAACCCGGAGACGCCCTCGTTCGGAGTCACCAAACCCAGTCCGAGAAGAGCCCCGAGAATCATCAGCGCTACCAAGTCGATTGGAAATTTGTCGGAAATGAATAAAGCTACGGCGCAGACAAGGATTCCCAGCACCAAGACCATATCCATGCTCATGGTTGCGCCCTATTCCCTCGGAGATTCGCCGACTTATTTAGTTCCTGCGCCCGCAGCCCGTAGATGGCGTTTCCAGCCGGCGGCGCCTGGGCCAACAGCGGGCGTTGGCAGTGGACGCTGACGGCGAACTCGCTCATCAAGAGCCGCTCGGAACCGCTCCTGCAGCGGCGGCTGCTTTGGAATTCCACTCGCATCGGCGAGTATATGCAGGCATGGAAAAACGTGTCAAGCGCCGATCTGCGGGACCCGGTGCCGTGCATCCCGTCGCCGGTCCGCGTCGAACGGCGAAGGCTTACGGCTTGAAGTAAAGGACCATTCCGGCTCCGAATGCGGTTAGGAGAAATCCGAGATACAAGAGCGGATTGGGCGATGTCTCCGGCGGGTGAATCATCATCGAGACGACGACGTTGACTAGCGGCGCGCCGGCAAAAACCAGCGGCATGACGTAGGTGGGAAGCCCGCCGCTTGCGAAGGCCCAGATGATAAACAGCGCTCCCAGCGCTCCCAAGGCCCCGGCGGCCGTCGCGTATGAAAAACCGAACGCGGTGAATCCGCGGAGCTCCCCCTGATGCCAGAGACTGACGACCGGAACCAGCACGCCGATCAGAAAATAAGCGAGCCCCACGCAAAGCAGGGCTCGCATGGAGCTGCCCAGCGCCACCTGCCCCTTGTGCAGCGCCGGCCCGTACATCCCCCAGCAGACAACCGTACCCATCACGAAAATCAACCACGTCATGACTGCTTTGTCTCCTTCCTTGCAGATAAAGACCCGACAGGACCCTGAATTTCGGGATCAAGAGAGAAAGTTTAACGGAATCGGCAAATTGACGCGCCCGATAAGGATTCCGCCCAGATTCGGAAAACGCGTTCGGATGCAAGCGTCGCCCGGCTCAGCCGGGCCGGCAGTGATAGTGGGCGTGCGAAACCCCGCGCTTCCGCACGGAGCTATTTGCCGTCGCCCGCCTTGCGGGCTTCTGGTGCTTCCGCCCCATGGGCGGCGGCGGGGCTACGACGCGGTCAGCCGCCGAAACAATACAGCCGGCCGTCAAGGTCACCGACGACCAGGCGGCCTTCGGCGATGGCTGGCGAGGCGGTGATGGCCGACCCGGCGTGAAATTCCCAGACCTTCGAACCGTCGGCCAGATCCAGTGCGTACAGCCGGCCGTCGTTGGAGCCGATGTAGACGCGGTCGCCGGCAACTGCAGGGGAGGAGTCGACGCGGGCGCGGGTCACAAATGTCCAGTGCGCCTCGCCGCTGGCGGCGTCCAGGCAGTGGATCATCCGGTCTCGTCCGCCCACGATGACCTTCCCATCGGCGACGGCTGCCGAGGACTGAAACGGGAAGTTCCGCTGAGGGTGCGTGTAGCTCCAGGCGATCGTGCGTTTGGCAAGATCGACGGCGAGGACTTCGTTGTTGAAGGTTCCAAAGAAGGCGCGGCCTCCGGAAATCGCCGGCGAGGCGCCTGTGTACGCGCCGGCGGGAATTTCGAATTGCTGAGCGCCGTCGGAAATTCTGACGGCTCGAAAGATCTCGTCGCAACCGGAAATGTATGCGTTCCCATCGGCGACTGCAGCCGTGGAATGAACGGGCCCCTGGGTCTGAAACTTCCACAGAACCGAACCGTCTCGTGCGGACAGGGCGTACAGGCGTTCGTCGTAGGAGCCGATCAGCACCCGGTCGCCGACAACTACGGGCGAGGCCTTGATCTCGCTTTCGGTGGCGTAGGTCCACTTCGTTTCGCCCGTGGCCGCATCGATGGCGTGAACTACGCCAGCGAGGTCTCCGATAAAGACCGTTCCGCCGGCGACCGCGGGGGAGGACTCTCCGAAGGGGTCGTCGCTGGTGTATTTCCAGACGACCGAGCCGTCTACCAGATTCAGCGCCGCCGCCTGGCCGTTGGCTGCGGCCGCATAGACGACGCCGTCTGCGATGGCCGCGGACGATTCGACGGCTTCGCCGAAATCGTACGCCCATTTCAACTCGAGCGATGCGGGAAGGGGAGATGCTGCCACGCCGGTCAACGAAGGGGCGCCCCGAAACTGCGGCCAGCCGGCCTCGCCGACAGCCCCAATCGCTGTAGGCAGAATCGCGGCGCCTGCGATCGAGAACGCCGTCAGGCACAGCGTCAGCAGCGCGGCTCGCCCCTTTCCATTGCCTCGGGACTGGCTGCGATCAGTATTGCGCTTCATCGCATTTGACTCCTGGGATCGCATCGCTTCAGCCCGCTGATTCGGCCAGGGCAAACAGCTGGTTTCGGGTCACGATAAAGAGCGCGCCATTGGCGGGAACGGGTGTTGTATAAACGGAACTTCCCATGTTCATCTCCGAGACGATCTTCAGCTCCTTATTGTGCTCGACTACGATTACGTCCCCGTCCTCGTCTCCCAGATAGACTTTACCGTCGATAATCATAGGCGAGCCCCAGATGGCGGCGAATAGATCGTGAACCCAGTGCACCTCTCCGGTCTTTGCGTCCAGGCAGTGGAAGAACCCGCTGAAATCGGGATAGTAAAGCAGGCCGTTGTCGACGGCCGCCGTTGAGATGGAGCGACGGATCGCGTCGTAGTGCCAGACTCTTCCCGAGGTGGTGATGTCTCCCCGTTTGGTGGGATCGATGGCGTACAGATGACCCACGCCTTCTCCGTGTTCCGGGTCCTGACCGTTGGCGATGTAGACGAGTCCTTCGTGAATGACGGGGGTCGAAATGATGTTGTTGCGGTTTCGGGGCCAGACCGAATCCTTCGGATTGGTGTCGAACTCCCAGAGGCGTTCTCCGCTCAGGGCTTCATACCCGCGGATCCAACCGTCACCGAAGCCCATGATCACCTGCGGAACGCCGTCGATTTCCGCGACTGCGGGGGCCGACCACTGGCCGTGGAGGATGTTTTCGCCAGCGGGAGTGTCCTCCCACACCAACTCGCCCGTGCGTTTGTTCAGGGCGATGATGTCGGGCGCGTTGGGGGAAGGGATGTGGACGTGGCTTTCGTCGTGACCGTTCGAGGTGCTGACGTAGATGTAATCGCCGTAGCTGACAGGCGAGGAATTCGACATGTTGTGCGGGAAGGCGGCGACCTCCTCCATCATGTCGAAGCGCCAGGCGACGTTGTATCCAGCCGTCGCGTCTTCGGCCGATCCGGTCAATTCCAGGCAGACGACGTGGCAGCGGTTGGTGACGTAGTATAGGCGACGGTTTTCAACCAGCGGAGACGAGCAGATTCCCTGGTAGGGCCAATCGTTGACTCGGCCGGAAGCCAGCTTCTCCGTAGTCTTCTGCCACAGGAACTTGCCGTCCGACTCGCGAAAGGCTTTCATGACGCCCCGGTCGCCGGGTTCCTCCGGGTTGCGCAGCGCTTCGTTGTTGGTTCCGACGAAGACGATTCCGTCGCTGATAACGGGATTGCCGTAGCTTTGGGATCCGAGTTCGCCGACCCACTTGACGTTCTTCCCGGAGAAGACGTCCCAACTGGTCGGAATTCCCTTCATAGTGGAAACCATGTTCCGGACGGGGGTTCCTCCCCACATGGGCCAGTCTCCGGCGGGAGCGTCGGCGCCGGCCGCGAAGCCAGGCGAATATGGCCTCAGAAGCGCCGCGGCTGCTGCAAGCGTGGTCGACTGTACGAAGCGTCTGCGGTTCAGGGTCCTTTTTCTCATCGGTTAGGTCTCACTTCCAGGTTTCTAAAAAAGACTTCATGATGCGCATCGGAATAGATGCCCGGGCTTCCGGTTCGGTTCGGAACCGGGTCGATGCGATCGATAAGCCATTCCCGAGGCTCTTCTTCGCCGACCGGCCACGCCTTGCCGAGCGCTCGCACTCGCCCGTCATCGAGATTCTCGACTTTCAGCTTCAATCGATACCAGGTGTCCGGCTCCCATCGGAACGGCACCGTGACGGTGCGTTCTGTTTCCGGCTGCCAGGGCTGCAGCTCTATACGCTGGTGATTTCCGAACAGGATCAGCGAATAACGCTGGGCCACCACGCCCGCATCTCCCATCTGCCGACGCTCTCGTATGGCGCGAGCTTCCACTTCAATCGTATAGTCGTTCCAGTCGGTGGGGCCCAAAAAGGTCCTGGCGCGCTTGGTGAAGGGATTGTCGGCCAGCTTGACCAGGACCGTTTCTCCTTCCAGTTCCCGGATTTCGTACTTGCCCGTGGCATTGATCCACGACGCAGGGACCCGGCCTCCCGGGATCTCGGCGAATTCGATCTCCCAGGGGAGGGGCGGAATGACGCGAGCCCGGGCGCGTCCGCTGACGCCTTCCACGGAGGCCTCGATCGCGCCCGCTTGGAAAACGGCCTCCTCGGAGGCGGTGAAGATTCCATCTTCGGAGATCTCGCCCCGAAGGCCGTTCAGCGTCCATGAAACCTCCTCCGACTCGCGCAGCAGGCGTCCGTGTCGGTCGTACAGTCGGACACTCAGCGAAACGGATTCGCCCGGCGTCAACAGCAGCTCTCCCGGGACCACCAGCAAGTCGGCAACGGGTAGATCCGCCTTCGCTTTCAGAAGGTCAGCGCGCCGGGGTGAACTCGCAGAGCCGGATTTGTGTTCCCCGCCGATGGCATACAAGGCTTCGGACGTGGCCAGATAGATCCTGCCGTTAGCAATCGCCACGCTCCCGATGATCGGCTCCGGTTCCGATTCGCTTCCCATCCACACCTGACTCAGGATCTCGCAGCCATCGCGATTCGGCTTCAGGATGTAGAAGCGGCCGTTTTCGGTCCCCACGTAAAGTTTGCCGTCAGCCAGCACCGGCGAGGATTTCTGAATGGTGCCCAGCCCCAGCGTCCAGAGGCGTTCTCCGGTTTCCAGATCCCAGGCGGCTAGATTGGCGCTGTTGTCGATCTGGTAGAGCCGGTCCTCGTGAATCACGGGAGAGGAGAATCCCGCCGTGAATCCGGTGATCATCCATTTCAGGTCGTCCGGGCCGATCTCGCCTCGGGCTGTCGCGTCGAACGCCGCAACCATGCCCATGACGCTGGTGTCGAGGTTTTCCTCGCTGTGCGTGATGAATCCGGTCTTGCCATGCAGCACGGCTCCCGAATTGAGTCCGCGTTTGCTGACCTCAAACCTCCAAAGCGGCTCCCCCGTTCCCAGCTTCATCGAATGAACGGCTCCGTCGCCGGCCCCTGCGATCAGTTGGGGCGTGTCTTCGATCACAGCGATCAGGGGAGGGGAATAGGTCGTGTCGTAGGGGCGCTGGCCGGGAGAACTGACCCACACAAGGTCGCCGTTCGATTTATCGAAGGCAAAAAAGCGATGGGCTCCTCGCGCCTGATCGCCCCAGCCGGAATTCAGTCCGCTGACGATGACCAGATCATCGGCCACGACGGGAGAAACGGTCCTTCCTCCGTGGGTGGTAATCAGTCCGAATTCCTCACCCAGGGAGCGCTCCCAGAGCAGTTCTCCTTCGACGGTCAATGCCAGGAGCGATCCTCCGACGCCGAAGACGTAGACGGCGTTCGCGGCAGGGTCTCCGGCCGGAGACGCCCAGCCTACCCGGTGAGCGGGGACGTCGCTTAGGAAGACGTTAAAGGCGTGCTCCCACAGGAGTTCTCCGGTCTCGGCGTCAAAGCACATAATCCTTTCCTGCAGCGTTTCGCCGTGGCCTTTGTCGTTTTGAAGAAAGACGCGATTCCCCATCACGATCGGAGCCGAACGCCCTCCGTAGGGCGCCCGCCACACCAGGTTTTCGCCTTCAGGGGACCATGTTTCGGGCAAGCCCGTCTCAGTCGATGTGCCATCCAGGTTGGGTCCGCGCCAAAAATGCCAGTCCCCCGCCTGCAGCGGAAGCGACAACAGCCAGCACAACAGCAGGGTCACGGCGGCTTTTGCCGGAATTGAGTTCATCATCTGCCTATTCCTTCCTAAAAACGAAGCCCGCGCGCTCGCTCAATCAGTCTAGCAGATTCCCGACGAGCGGAAACGGCCTCGGTGTCCACGTTAAAATGATTCTGATACACTGGCCTCGCCATGCAAAGGGTGTTGAAAACGGCTCTGATCGCGCTTCTTTTCAGCTGCCTGCTTTCGTGTTTCGACTCGGATCGCCAGCAGTTTCTAAGTATCGGCACGGCTCCGCCCGGAGGCGCTTTTTTTGTAGTCGGCGGCGCCATCAGCGAGGTTCTCGGCGAGCACGGCGCCGCCCACGGTTGGCGGATTACCGCCGAGGCGACCATGGGATCGCAGGAGAACATCCGCAGGTTGGCGACCGGAGAGCTGAATCTGGCGCTCTCGAATTCCGCCATCACCTATTACGCTGTGCGCGGTACAGGGGAATGGGAACGCCCGTATCCAGTGCTTTCGGTGATGACTCTGGCCCCAAACGTGGCCCTTTTTGTCGCCCCTTCCGGCTCGGGCGTCCGGGAAATTGCCGATCTGCGCGGAAGGCGGGTTGTCATCGGGCCTGCAGGCGCCGGCTTCGAGTATTTCGTGCGTCCGCTGCTGGAGGCCCATGGCGTGGCCTACGAGGAATTGAATGTGCTGTTCGGAACTCAGGCTGCTGCCGTAGACATGATGGCCGACGGCACGGCTGCAGCGGCCTTTCTGGGAGGGGCGGTTCCGACGGCTTCGATCAGTCAGGCTTCGGCATCTCAGGATATTCTCTTCGTTCCTTTTGACCCAGATGCTCGGAATCGGTTGATCGAAGAGTATCCTTTCTTTCGGCCTGCCGTCATTCCCGCGGGAACGTACCGCGGGCAAAGCGAGGACTTTTCCGGACTGGATGTGGGCTCCATGCACCTGATCACGTCCGCCGACGAGGATGAGGATCTCATCTACCGGATTACGCGGATCCTTTACGAACAGCGCGCAGCAGTTCAGGCACGGCATCCGGCGGGCCGCTCGATCAATCCGGAGAACGCGGTTCGATCCACAGGCACGGATTTTCATCCCGGGGCCATCCGGTACTTTCGTGAGATCGGCATCTGGCCGGAAAATGCGAGCGCTCGCATGGAAGGTCCCGGCTTTTAGTCCGCAGTATTCCCATGGCCCCGGCGATTCTGAATAGTCGGCGTGAGAGATGCGGAATCGGATCGAGCCGATTCGATTGAATGGTGGAACCCCGCGCAGGCTCAGCCGAGCCGGATTCGTCGAATGAAGGGGCGCGAGCGGGCCGCTTCGGCCAGAAGACGAAAATGCCGCTATGGACAGTGATTTGATTTCAAGCCCGAGGCAGACCCGCAAAACGGAGGGCGCTGCGGCAAGGCGGCGAACCATCCAGGTCGCCGGAATCGCACTCGCTTTCTTCACGCTCGCCGAGGTCAACTACCCTCAGCTTTCGCCCCCATCCGAGCTGGCTCTCTTTGCACTGCTGGGGACAGTCCTGTGCATTCTGCTGTATCCGCTGGGAGGCAGGGGCTCCCGGGGACGGGTTGAGCAGTCGACTGACGCGGCGCTGATACTGCTGGCGGTCTTCTGCTTCCTGTATGTGGTTGTACAGACTCAGCCGTACTTTTCCGGCTGGTGGATCGGAGGCCGTTCGCTGGGCAGCCGCGCCGGAGGGGAAACGAGCCTGGACCTGTTTGTCGGGGCAGTGGGCCTTGCGGTTGTGCTAGAGAGCACGCGTCGTTCTCTGGGGTGGACGCTCCCTCTGTTGAGCATTTCCTTCCTGCTGTACGCGTATGGGGGGCCCTACCTGCCGGATGGGTTGTTTCCACACCGCGGATACAGCCTGAATCGAATCGTCTCTCAAAGCTTTCTCCACTCGCAGGGAGTGTTCGGCGTCGCCTTGCGGGTCATGTTCACCTATGTGTTCCTGTTCGTGCTCCTGGGCGCCCTGTTGCGGGCGGCCGGGGCTACGGGGTTCATCGTCACCTTTGCCCGCCGACTCTTCGGAACGGCGACCGGCGGCCCGGCCAAAGTAGCGGTTCTGGCCAGCGGCCTGATGGGATCGCTCTCAGGAAGCGCTGTGGCCAACACCGCCACAACCGGAACCTTCACCATCCCCATGATGCGAGCATCGGGATTGCGGCCCCATACGGCGGCCGGCATCGAGGCTGCCGCCAGTTCAGGCGGAGCCTTGGTGCCTCCCGTCATGGGGGCCGGCGCTTACATGATGCTGGAGATCGTTTCCCCCCCCGTCACCTATCTGGAAATCATTCGGGCGGCGCTCCTGCCTGCGCTCCTGTACTACCTGTCCCTGTTTCTGATCGTTCATTTTTCCACGCGGCGGCTGGCCGCAGAAAGGAAAGTGACCGAGACGGCAGCGGAGAAAAGCGTTCAGAGGCCTCCGTTTTTTGAGGGATTCATTTTTTTCTCGGCGTTCGTCACCCTTTTGGCCTTTCTTATTGTGGGTTTCACGCCTTTTCGAGCGGTCAGTCTGGCGCTGCTCGCCGTCCTGGCCTTCTCCTGGCTGAATCCGCGCACTCGGCTCGGACCGTCCCGCCTGGTCAAGGCCATCAGCGTGGCCGCGCGCGACGTGGTGCCGCTGATCTGCGCGTCGGGCTGCGTCGGGATCATCATCGGCGTGGTGACGCTCACCGGCGTCGGTTCGCGCATTCCCTCGGTGATCCTGCCGCTGGCCGAGGGAAACCTGGCTCTGGCGCTGATCGTCATCATGGTTTCGACGATCGTGCTTGGAATGGGCCTTCCTTCCGCGGTCTGCTATCTGCTGATGGCCACGTTGATCGGACCGGTGCTGAGCCAACTCGGAATCGTGCCGCTGGCCGCCCACCTGTTCATTTTTTACTTTGGGATGATGTCGATGGTGACGCCGCCCGTCGCGTTGGCCGCCTATGCAGCGGCTTCGATCGGAGGCACCCCCGTGATGAAGACGGCCGTAGCCGCATTCCGCTTCGCCCTGGTCGGATTCACTCTGCCTTATATGTTCGTCTTCCGACCGGAACTACTCATGCTCAATCCGCAGGGGAACCTCGCCGGATTGACCGAAGTCCTGCCCCACCTGCTGATCGCCTCCTTGGGGATCGTCAGCTTCGCCGCCGCCATCGCGCGCTTTCTGTTTCGTCCCTTGAACGCATCAGGCCAATTCCTTCTCTACGCCGCAGCCGCCCTGCTGTTGTACCCCGGCCGCCTCCTGCTGATCGCCGACTTTCCTCTGGCCGTACACGACATTGCAGGGATCATCCTGCTTGCGATTGTCGCGGTTTGGAGTTGGCGAGCGCGGTAGTTTTTCCAGGAGGCAGGAGGCAGGAGGCAGGAGGCAGGAGGCAGGAGGCATAGAGGTCTGCAACCTGCAGGTGGGTTCTGGGTTCTGGGTTCTATTTTTGATGGCGTGTGATTTTTGTAAAAGTCA
>CAZAEY010000068.1:0-17329 GCA_964484155.1 uncultured Acidobacteriota bacterium | reverse complement strand
GCACCCTTTCAGGGTGCTGCTTTTCCTTGGGCTTCCCAAACCCAGGGTGGCGCTACGCTTCACCCTGGGCTAGAATTGTCGTGCCCCTGCAGGGCACTATAGCTCCGACATCCGGCGCTTCGGACTCTTCGTTGCCTTGAGCGCCGGCTCCGGAGCTTCGAACTCTCAGTTTCCGCGAGATTCGCGCTACTGCGCCCTCTCCGAATAGTTCCCGTGCCACTGGAGACGCACCACGTTGCCCTCCGCGTCGCGCTCGAAAACGACCTCCTCGCCCAATTCTTCGGAGTCTTTCCGCACGCGGCGGAAGACGTCGCCCTGCTGCTTTCGAAGCCGGACGAGATCGTCCCGAATCTCATTGGTGGGAAGATAGAGCGCCGCGATCTCCTTCTCCCATGGCACGATTAGCAACTCGCCCCATGCGGAGCGGTAAAGGCCGGCGTAATCCTCCATCTCCGGCGGATGCGCTTCCGGATCGCTGGACTCCTTGGCGGCGCTCTCGACGAGCGGACCGGTCAGCTTCATCAGTTGATTGACGAAAACGGCAGGCGAAACTCCCATGGCGTTGAACATGGCGACTGCGGCGATCTTCTTTTTGGGCGAAAGCGAGAGTTGCGACCGATAACCGGGGCAGCTACCCGCGTGCCCCACCACGGTGTCCTCGCCCTGCCGCCGAACCACGAAACCCAGGCCCCACGTCGTCTCCCAGTCGGGATCGACCCAGTGCACCCGGTGCATCTCGCGCAAGGTGTGCGGACTCAACACTTCCGCATTCGAAGAGCCCAGCACCCTGAACTGCCAGGACGCAAACGCTGCCAGATCTTCGACATTGGAGGCGAATCCCGCGGCCGGACCGATTCCCTTTCCCTGAAAAAAAGGCATCGGGTTCCGTTGCTGCTCGCGGCCCAGCACGCCGTAGCCGGTCGCCAGCATGCGCCCGATCTCCGCCTCGGGCATTTGCGGATGCGTGGCCTTCAATCCCAGCGGATCCAGAATCCGCTCCCGCACGTATTCCTCGAACGCCTGCCCGGAAACCGATTCCACGACCCATCCCAACAGTGTCATCCCGAGGTTCGAGTATTGGAAGAAACGCTCCGGCGGATAGAGCATTTTCTGCTCCCTGAGGCCCTCGCGAATCTCGTCGCGCTCCGGAAACGGAAAATCGGGCCCGGTCCAGTAGGGATGCGCCGACTCCCTCGGCATGCCGCTCGAATGAGTCAGCAGCGCCCGCAGCGTCACCTGAGGAGCGGTCGGATCCGCGGAATCGATATCGGCTTCGGGAACGTATTTGGCTGCCGGGTCGTCCAGCCTTAGTTTTCCGGCGTCGCGCAACTGCAGAATGGCGATGCTGGTGAACAGTTTGGAAATGGAGCAGATGCTGTAAAGCGTCTCGGAGGAGGCCCGTCTCCGATCCTGGACATCGGCCCATCCGAATCCCCTGGACCATATCAGCTCCTGGTCTGCCACAAGCGAAATGGAGCCGCCTGGAATCCGATCGTACGCCAGCTTCGCCTCGACCCACTGCTCGTACAAATGCAGCGCCTGACGGAGGCGCGGATTCTCCGCCAGCCGCTTTTCGTCTGAAAGTCCGGACGCAGCTCCAGTCGAAAACAACAAAAGAACCAGCGAAATCAACGTTGGCTTCATTAGTTTCACCTTTCAATCGAAATCCTAACGCTCCGGGAGCCGGGCCTGAGCGCCGATCATCCCCTTCAGCCGCGAACAGAATATGCGCTCCTTGCAACTTCTTCCAGTCCGGATATTGCACAAAAATTTGCTAACGGAGGCTCAAACACGGGTTGCGGATGGGGTCTGGACGCGGGAGCGGAGCCGGTCTGCCGGGTCCCTGCGGACCCTTTTCGCTGCGGGGGGGGCCTGCCCCCGCCCTCGCCTGCGGCTCGGACGGGGCTAAATCCTCCGGGCCCTGGAGGGCCCGCCTTGTGCGCCTCCGCCTCCCCGACTCGAAAGATCCGGAACTCTTCGATGGGAGAATCTGGAAAAAAACGCACGGGGATCCGCTGGCGCACGACGGCGTAGAAGCCGGCCCGTTCCGGCCCGTCCATAACCCGCAAGGGGAGGCGACTTTCCACCCGCCGACTTTCCAACAAATCGAGCCGCTCGCGAACGTGGCTCTTTTCAGCCCAGGCCTGTCCGACGTAGACCTTGCTCGGCCAGAGGATCAGATCGCCGGACTCCGGGTCCGGTCCGTCCCTGTGGAGCTGCCGGAATCCGGCTCGATCGGCGTAAAATTTCCATCCCCAGGTCCCGACGTACCAGATCTCCCTTCCCGCCTCGAGCTCAATGGCTGCAACCTCCCGAGCGAATTCCCGGTAGCTTCCGGCGTAATCCATGTCGGCCCATTGCATCAGCACGGCCAGCGCAAACTGGGCGACCGCCACCCCGGCGACTCCGGAAACGGCGATCGGACGCTTCCCCGTTTGAACCGTCCGCAGCAAGAGAAGAATCATCGCCGGGAAGCCGAAGATCAAATGCCGGACCGCCTGAAACGGGACCATCCAGATGCTGAAGGCCAGCACTCCGACGACCCAGATCCAGAGAAAAGCCGAGTCCCGATCGCGGGGCGGCGCCCAGAGCGCCAGCAGCAGGAGCTGTGCGGCCCCCAGCCCCGCCCAGATCGAAAATTCGGAGTCCCATCTCTCGTAATGGGCGAATCCCGCAAACGCGACGGCCGCCGCCGCCAGCAGCGCCCCGGCCGCGCCCGCCCAGCGGCCCTCCCGCACTCCTTTCCACAACAGCAGAACCGAACCGAACAGGAGGCTGCCAACGATGCAGAGAAGCCCGAAAGCCATCTCCTCCCAGGCGATCCCCGTGTCGGCGCGGCGCTCGATGAACAGATAAATGAAGTGAATGCGCCCTTCGACCCACCAGTTTTGAAATGCCCAGAGCGCCATCGGCGCCGCCGCCGGGACGGCCAGCGGCCAGCGTTCGCCTTTGCGCTGCAATAGCAGGTACGCAGCAAGCAAGACGACAGCCAAGCCCATCGAGTATTTCGTGGTGGCTGCGAGGCCGCACAACAACGCCCCCCCGACGGCTTTTCCCCGGGAATCCTCGTCGATGCCGCGAACGAACAACGCCAGACCCAACACCGCCAATCCGGCGCCGGGGATGTCCCGCATGACATTGCCGGAGACGATGACGGCGCCGCTGCTCATCAGCAGCAGAACGGCCATCCGGGGGCTCCCGCCGAACCGCGCCGCCAGCATCCAGACGCCTGCGGCCAGCGCCCAGTAAAACGGAATCATGGCCAGATGAAGGATCGGCTCCGAAAAATCCGAAATCCACGCGAACGGCGCCAGATAATAGCTGAGCAGCGGCGGGTTGGTGGTCGCCTCCCAGACGGGTCCGAGGTAGCCGAACCAGTCGATGTCTCCGGCGAACGGCCGCAGCGGGTCTTTCAGAATCGAACGCGTCACGTGCAGCACGAACGTGTCGTCGATGTGAAAGGCCTTGTTCAGAAAGGGTAGCGTGCAGACCAGAGATGTCGCTAGCGTCCAGATCCAGAATTTCATTCGAGGCGTTCCAGATTATCAGCGCTGCCCGCCGTTGGCGCAATGCCGTAAGCTCGTTGAAACGTCGTGCGGGTCGAAGTCAAGCAGCCTCAGAAAGCGACGGTTCATGTGATCGGTAACTCGGGACACTTGCAAATATTTGGTAAAGGGTTGACTTTTTCCCCGGGGGGAAGGGTGGGTAAGCTCGCGCCTCTGGAGTTGACGCTGAATGGCGAAACGGCGGCGATTCCCACGGCCTGCCTTTTGCATCCCTTCTCTCTGACGATACAATCGGTGCGAAGGTGGGAATTCCTATTGGAAGAAACTGGATCCACATCGTAGTCTTTCGAAGGAAAGGAAACATGCGGCGCGCCCTGATCTGCATCGCCTGCGTTTTGTGGTGCCCTTTGACGGCGGCATCGGTGCAGGCGCAGACGAGCCTGACGAGTTTCGCGTTTTCGTCCACCGGATCGAACGTGATCCAAAACACGGGTTACGTAGGAACGTATCTGTTGACGCCCGATTCGGGGGACGGGGGATCGTTGGTGAGTCTGAATCTGAATGCATCGCGAGAGTTCGGCGGAGGGACGTTCGGCGATCCGCACTTCAACATCGTGGTGGGAGATCTGAAGTTCAGCTTCAAAGCAACATTCGGGACGCAGAACTACAGCACGGGGGAATTCTGGCTGCCGGCGGGCACGCATATTGTGCGCGTGGAGCGGGATTCGCCAAACAACGCGCCTTCGCTCGTGAATCGAGGCCTGTTGATCGACCAACTGAGCGTGAGCGGCGGGGCGACGTTCAGCAACGTCAACAGCCGGTCGAACGGTCTGGCGGCGGCGGATTCATACGTTGAGCATTTCCGCCAGGGAAATGTGAAGGTGCACGTGTCAGCTTTGCCGGAAGGGACGCCGGTGCAGGTCCGGCTGGTGAATCATGCGTTCAATTTCGGGACGATCGTGCCGGGATTCAACTCATCCGGCGTGAACGATATTCTGAGCGACTCCAATTACACGAGCCGGCTGCTGGAAAACTTCAACATGGTCGTGCCTGAGAACGCCGGCAAATGGGCTCACAGCGAAAACACGCCGTTCCTGATCGGGGGCATGGACGGCATTCTGGATTTCGCGGAGAACAACGGTCTGCGGGCGCGAATGCACACCCTGATCTGGGAGAACCAGCAGCCGTCGTGGGTGGAAGTTCTTTTGAACCAGGCGGCGGGTGGAAGCGCCTCCGCCAAAAACGAGCTTCGTCAGGCGATTTCGGATCGGATTCAGTATTACGTGGCGGATCGCGCGGATCGGTACGTGGAGTTGGACGTGTTGAACGAGGCGCTGCGAGCGCCGGCGTACTGGAACGTGTTTTCACTGGAGGAAATTGCGGAGATTCACGCGGAGGTGCGCGACACAGCGGCCGCAGCGGGGGCCGATACGAAGCTGTATATCAACGACTTCAACATCCTTCAGCACAACGGCGCGCCGAGCGTTTTTCCGGAGAGCGGACAGCCGGGGTACGCCAATTGGCACCGGAATTACGCGGAGCAGTTGAACGACGCGGGGTTCGGCGAAGTCGTGACCGGAATCGGAGTTCAGTACTATCCGCGGAACGACGGAACGATCGCCACGGCGGTGGAGCGGATGACGCAGGTGTTGCAGAACTTCAGCGTGACGGGGCTGCCAATATCGATTACGGAGTTCGGCGTTCAGTCGTTTAATAATCCAAATCCCGCCGAGGCGGCGGGCTTTCTGGAGGACGCGATGCGGATCGCGTTCGGGACAGGGAACGTGGTGACGTTTCTGATGTGGGGGTTCTGGGAGGGAGCGGTGTGGAGCGGCGCCCCTCTGGGGGTGCTGTACGACCAAAACTGGAACCTGACGGTGGCGGGACAGAGTTATCGGCAATTGATGTTGGAATGGACGACGGACGAGCTGGCGTTCGTCAATTCGGAGGGCGCGATCGAATTCCAGGGGTTTTGGGGAGACTACAAGATCACCATCGGAGAAGAGACGTTTTTCCTGACGCTGGAACAGGGGGAGAACGAATACTGCATTCCCGAACTAATGGCGGCGTTTGGGGATTCGAATGGAGACGGGATTGTGAATCTGGAGGATATTCCGGTTTCGAGCGCCGTCAACGCGAACGGAGGGCAACTCGGTCCGCCAGCCGGCCCGCGAGTCTGGACTTCAGGAGGGACCGCGCCGTTCGATCAGATCATCCCGTGTGCGCTCACCCACCCAAACCTGGCCCCTTGTCCGTTCGATGATCCGGCGCATCGCGCCAAGCGTCTCCCCGGGAGCGTGCGTCAGTCTTGCCTCCCTCCGAATCTGCGCCCCGTCGGCGGCGTTGATCGATAAGGGTCGATGAAGAAGTCGCCACGAGGCCAAGGAGCGGCGGGAAGGCTCTCCAAAAGCTCGGTGGCAGGGCCTCCTTTGGCTCGTTTCTCTCGCGCCAAGTCATCAATCACCCAAAGTCCGCTGCGGGCGGATTCCGCCTTTCGGACCGGCCCAACAGATTTTCCGCTCCGGCGAGGCCCACTGGCCGGATCGGCCCGCCGGCTGCCCATGCCCCCGGGCAGATCGGCGCGCTCTGCATCGAGGCCGCCCCGATCTTACAGAGGTTTCAGGTACCATGGAGTGTCGGCGTTGCAGTTTTGCGGCCGCCGGCGCGTCGATCCGAAACCTGAGGAATCCGAATGAGTCAAGTCATTCCGCAATACACCGAAGAGCATGTCCGCAGCCTCGATTGGAAGGAGCACATCCGGACCCGGCCGGGGATGTACATCGGAAAGCTGGGCGACGGTTCCAGTCCGGACGACGGCATCTACGTCCTCCTGAAAGAAGTCCTGGACAACAGCGTCGACGAGTTTCTGATGGGCGCCGGCAAGAAGATCGAGGTGGAGGTGGCGGGTCGAACCGTTCGCGTGCGCGATTACGGCCGCGGGATTCCGCTGGGAAAGGTCGACGAATGCGTCTCTCGCATCAACACCGGCGCCAAATACGACGATCAGGCGTTTTATCGCTCGGTCGGTCTGAACGGCGTGGGGACCAAGGCTGTCAACGCCCTCTCGTCGCGATTTCTCGTCGAATCGTATCGCGACGGAAAGGTCAAGCGGGCGGAATTCGAATTCGGGAAACCGGCGAGCGACGTTCCGATCGGCAAGACCACAGAAAAAAACGGAACCCTGATCGAATTCGAACCGGACGATTCGATTTTTAAGGACTTTTCATTCGAGTCGCGGTTCATCGAAGAAAGGCTCTGGAATTACGCCTACCTGAACCGCGGACTCAAACTGCACTTCGGCGGGGACGTCATCTTCAGCGACGATGGCCTGGCGGACCTGTTGCAGAAAGAGGTCGGCCAGGACGGCCTGTACCCCGTCGTTCACGTCGTCACCGAGGACATCGAATACGCCATTACGCACACCGACTCCTATGGCGAGTCGTATCTTTCCTTTGTCAACGGTCAGTACACGCCGGAAGGAGGGACTCATCAGTCCGCATTTCGAGAGGGCGTGTTGAAGGCCTTGAAGGAGTTCTTCAACAACGACCTGGACGCCTCAGACGCGCGTGGAGGCATCACGGCCGCCGTGCTGATCCGCATTCATGAGCCGATTTTCGAGTCGCAGACCAAGACAAAGCTGGGAAGCTCCCACGTCAGTCCGGACGGTCCGACGATTCGCTCCTGGCTGGTCGAATTCGTGCGGGACACGCTGGTCCGCCACCTGCACAAGCATCCCGACACGGCGGCTGGAATTCTGGCGAAGATCAAACGCAATGAAAGAGAGCGGAAGGAGCTCGCCGGAATCAAGAAGCTGGCGCGCGAGCGACAGCGGACCGCCAACATTCACAACAAGAAGCTGCGGGACTCGAAGCAGCACTTCAACGAGCCTCGGGATCGGTTACGCGAGGCGACGCAACTGTTCATCACGGAGGGCGACAGCGCCTCCGGAAGTCTGACCAAAGCGCGGGACGTTCGGACGCAGGCCGTCTTCGCGCTGAAGGGAAAACCGCTGAACTGCTTCGGCCTGTCCAAGAAAGTCGTCTACGAGAACGAGGAGCTCAACCTGCTGCAGCACGCGCTCGGGATCGAGGAGGATCTTGGCGACCTTCGATACAATCAGGTCATCATCGCCACAGACGCCGACGTCGATGGCATGCACATCCGGCTGTTGCTGCTGACGTTTTTCCTGCAGTTTTTCCCCGAGTTGGTGCGCAAGGGCCACCTGTTCATCCTGCAGACCCCCCTTTTTCGGGTGCGGAACAAGAAGATCACCCGGTACTGCTACAGCGAAGCCGAACGCGCAGAAGCGATCGCGGAAATGGGATCCAACCCGGAGATCACCCGGTTTAAGGGATTGGGGGAGATTTCGCCAGAAGAATTCGGCCAGTTCATCGGTGAAGAAATTCGGCTGGATCAGGTAGAAGTTCCCAAAGGAATGAAAATCCGCGAAGTCCTCCAGTACTATATGGGGAAAAACACGCCGGCCAGACGGGATTTCATTACCAGCAATCTGATAGTGGAACCTGCCGACCTGGTGGAGGATGCAGTTCCGGCATGAGCAAGGGGAACAACTCATCCGATACAGTGTTCGTCCCTTCGGCCGAGGAAACTCTGGGCGTCGAGGACACCTATAAAGACTATTTCCTGCAGTACGCCTCCTACGTTATTACCGATCGCGCAATTCCCGACATCGAAGACGGCCTGAAACCGGTGCAGCGCAGAATCCTTCACTCTCTGTGGGAAAACGAAGACGGTCGCTTCAACAAGGTGGCCAACGTGGTCGGCCACTGCATGAAATATCATCCTCACGGAGACGCGTCGATATTTTCCGCGCTGGTGGGACTAGGCCAGAAGGGCTATCTAATCGAACGTCAGGGGAATTGGGGCGATCCGGTCACCAACGATCCTCCGGCGGCCGCTCGCTACATCGAAGCCCGATTGACCCCCTTTGCCCGAGAAGTCGTTTTTGCGCCGCACCTGACCCGATACAAGCTTTCCTACGACGGCAGAAACCGGGAGCCGTTGGCGCTGCCGGTCAGATTCCCCTTGCTGCTGCTGACTGGCGCCGAGGGGATCGCGGTGGGGCTGACCACCCGGATCCTCCCTCATAATTTCATCGAACTTCTGGAAGCTCAAAAGGCGTACTTGACGGGGGATCCGTTCCAACTGCTTCCCGACTTTCCTGCCGGAGCGCTGATGGACCCGCAGGACTACCAGGACGGCGCCCAAGGCTCTCGAGTTCGGGTCAGGGCGCGCATAGAACCGACCGAGGGAAAATCGCTGATCATTCGAGAAGTCCCCTTCGGAACCACAACCGAATCGGTGATCGATTCCATCCTGCGGGCCTCCGAGAAGGGAAAGATCAAGGTGGCCAATATCCAGGACAATTCGGCGGCCAGCGTGGAAATCGTCGTGACATTCCAACGGGGCGTCGACATGGAAAAGGCGCGGGACGCCTTGTACGCCTTTACAGACTGCGAGATCAGCCTCGCCTCGAACTGCGTTGTGATCCGAGACGGCCATCCGGTGGCGTTGACCATTTCCGAGCTCCTGATCGACAGCGCACGTCGAACCCGCGAGCTGCTCCGGCGGGACCTTGAAATCCAGCTGGAAAAGCAGCAGCGACAATGGCATCTGAGGAGTCTGGTTCAGATTTTCGTGGAAAATCGGATCTATCTGCGGATTGAAAAGTGCGCCTCGTGGGAGGATGTGCTTGGCGAGATCGAGCGCGGGCTCCAACCGTTTCGAAAGATGCTCCGGCGCGAAATCACCGAACAGGATCTGATTTACCTGACCGAGGTGCGCATTCGGCGCATCAGCGCTTGGGATGCCGGAAAGGCGCGAGAGGAGTTGAACCAGATCGACGAGGAGATCTCTCGCATCGAGAGGCATTTGAAAAATGTCACGCGCTACACGATCGCGTACATCGACCGGCAGTTGGAGAAATTCGGGAAGGGGCGAGAGCGGCGCACTGAGATCGCAAGCTTCGACTCGGTTCAGGCTGCGGCTGTGGTCGAACGGACTCAAAAGCTGTATGTCGAACCACGGGCCGGTTTTGTCGGAACCGATCTGAAAGACGCGCACGAGATCGGCCCCTGCTCCCCGCTGGACGACGTCCTGACGATTCTGGAGGACGGCGGACTGCTGATGACCCGGGTCGCGGAACGCCGCTACGTTGGCGAAAATATCGTGCGCGCCCTGGTCTTTCGGCCGCGCGATAGGGATCGCGTATTCAACATGATCTACGAGGACAAAAAATCGGGGTGGACGTTAGTAAAGCGCTTCACTGTGGGCGGATTCACCCGAGACCGCCGCTACGAACTCGGGAAAACTAAAAAGACCAGAATTCTGTTCATCGGCGAGGGCCGCGGCGTTTTCGCGCACGTCCGGCTCAAAAAGCGTCCGCGGATCAAGACCGACATCTACGTTCGCTTTGACGAACACCTCATCAAAGGACGCAGCGCCAATGGCGTCATTCTCACCAAGCACGCGGTCTCGAGCGCCCGCGAAATTTCCGAGGCCGTTTACTGCAATCGGCTGGAGCTTAGCGCCGAGAACCTCCCGGCAGCCGGCGAGTCGCAACCGGAAGATCCGCCCTCAGGGGACGGTCGAAAATCGCCGGAGGGGCAGAAGGATCTCTTCTAGGCGTCCTGAATGCGCCCCGGCGCACGGATTCAACGCCGGCTGTTGCATCCCACGCCGTCCGGCTCCCGTGTCTCATTTTCGAATTCTCTTCCGGGTTTCAAACCGGCAGGGGAAACTGGCGCCGCCGCTTCAGGCGACGGTCCTGTAGTCCGGGCTCCTTGCACGTCGCTCACATTTGCGGAATCGCTGAATCGCGGCTTCGGCGCGAAAAGCTGGCTGTCTTTTTCAGGCCAGTCACTTCGGCGCGACAGACCGCGCGCCTGCGTTGCGGCTCAGAAACGCTGCTATCAGCGTTGCGAGGATGATTCCGTGCTCAAGGACTTTCACCGCCTGCCACCGGCGGAAATCCATTTGTCCGTATTCAAATGAAAAGCTGAGGTAGTAGAGCCCGAGCGCACCTGAAAGGACAAGGACGGGAAAGGCGACCCATCTGTGCGGAACCAGTACCGACAAAGCCAGGACCGGAATCGCATACCATGGGTACACCGCAGGCGTAAGCAGAAGCCAGAATAGAACAATCAGGATCATTCCCGTTGTCAGATCCTGCAGCTTGGATCCTACCTGCAGGCCGACTGCAAGCGCAATAGCTCCTACAAGGGCGGCCGCAATCGGCCGCGGCCAAGGCACGGCCCAATCCAGAATCGCGAACAGACCGTCATTCATCTGCCAGAGAGAGGCATATGTCGCCAACCCATCCGTCAAGCGGTCCAACCCGTGCAAAGCAAACGGCAGAAAAGCAGCCGCCGTTAAGCCGCCTGCCGTTCCGGCAAACAACAGCAAACGGCGCCACGAACAGCCCTGCCTGCGGAGATAATTCAGAAACAGCGGGATCAGCAGCACGGGGTACAGCTTGGAAAGCACGGCGCCAGCCAGACAACCCGCCGCCAAAATCAGCCAAAGGAGCCTTCCCTTCCTTTGCAACTCCGACAGAAACAGAAGAGCCGCCGCCAGAAAAAAGGCCACCATCACGTCGAAATGCGCTGAATTGGCGATTTCCTTAAGAGCCAGCGGGTTCCAGGCGAAAACCAGAAGCCATCCCTCAGGCAAATGGAACCTTCGAAGCAAAACGCTCAAAATCAAAAGCAGCCCCAGTTCCACCAAGACGAAGAAAACTCTCTGGCCCCTCCAGTCCCACCCTCCGATCAGCGCACCTCCCGCAAACGAAAGCTGCGCAATCGGCGGGTAAACGGTGGGAACTGAGGGATATCCGATTCTTTCGAGGACGGCCTTGGCCTCCTCTGTCCCCAGCGTTTTGCGGAAGTTTTCCCGACCCAGTTCACTCACTGAGGCGGGCGCGTGCTGGAACGGGTTTTGACCGTGCAAAACCGCTTGACCGTCCAGCACATAGCGATACACATCGTTTTCCTGGATTAAATCGGAAGGGAGCAAGAGGACCCTCGCCGCGACGGCGACCGAAAGAACCAGCCACAATGGAACGGCCATTCCGTGCCGCCGAAACCAGAACCAGCCCCCCGTCAACGCCGTCGCCAGGAGCAGATAGCTGATTACGAACGCAGCTATCGGCCGGGTCGCGTGGCTTTCACCGTAAATGAACTGGCTGCTGAGCTGAGTCCAGTAGAGGGAAGCGACGATCACGCATGCGCCGAGTCCGATTGCGATCCAGATGCCGATCCGTTCCGCGCGCCTTCCAGGCTCAGCGGCGCTGCACGCAGCCCTCGGGATGCTCATCGAGACGGAACGCCGGCGATTGGACCGCCGTCGCGAACGACGCCTTCGCTGTCAATAGCTTCGAATTGAATCCCGGAGCCGTCCACTGTCACCCGCAGGTAATGATGAAAGCGTCCGTCCGGCTTCTCAGGCGTTGGATACAAGTGGATGAGTTCGGAAGACCATTCCGGATTCAGTTCCGCGATTCTAGCCAGGTAATGGCGATAGAAGGGCTCGTTCAGGACCGCCCCGATTTCTTCCGGCTCGTATTTCGGACGGCCTCTCGGCTTTACGCCTCCCAAGCCCGTCACAATCCAGTGGATTGCGTGCACCTGCTCCCCTCCCCGTCTTATCACCTCTTGCCAGCGCTCGTAAAAATGTTCGTGTCCGGTAAAAACTGCATTGACTCGATGCAGGCGCAACCGATCCAGCAGGTAATCCGTTCTTCCGTTAGCTTCGGCCGGCGTCTCGTGCCTCACCACCATTTCCCGATGTCCGGGATGCCCGCCCAACCCGAACAGGAAAAAAGGCTGCTGCTCGTAGGAAGCGAAAGGCGAATGATGAAAAAAGACGAACCGATAGCGGATCGTCGAATCCCGATCCGCGCTTTCCAGAACCTGCCGCAGCCATCTCCCCTGCTCGTCCACATAGCCCTGGTAAGTATCGAAAGCGTGTGTGTTCCGATACTTCCCCTCGTCGATAAACAGATTGGAATCGAGAGCGATAAAAAGGGCCGGTCCGATCCGAACTTGATACCAGAGCTTTTGGGCGTCGGGTATTCGCAGATGGTCGTTGCCGGGCAGCCCGCCCAGATACTCGAAGGCCGGCGCGAAAAACTGCTGAAAGGGAACCCGGCTGAACCGGCTTCCCCAGTTGACGTCGTGATTCCCTGCAGCCGGAAAGAACGACACCCGCTCCGCCAGCTCCCTGGCGGCCGGGTAAAAGTGCCGATCGAAATTTCTGCCCTTATTCGGCGACATGTCGCCCGGATGGGCTACAAGAAGGAGCTCGTCCCGAAGCATCAACCGTACCAGCTTCTCATGTCCGCCTCGGTGGTTCCCTTGAACGTCTCCGTATACGGCGAATCGAAACGATTCCGGCGTATTCGAAGGAGGCGGGGTAAACGGCAGGTTGAGCGCGGCGGCGGCCGCGACCACGGCTATAAGACACAAAAGCGGAGAAACCGCAGCGGCCGCGCCTGAAAGTGATTCCCGAAAGCGAGAGGTTCCTGTACGAGCGGTTTTTCCGGGCACCCGATTCATTTTACAGCCGTTTCCGGGAAAGCGTATCATGAAGTGACCGCGGAATCGCCGGAAGCGGCACCCGGGGCGGCGATCGACGCAGCCGGAGCTTCCCGCCGGCAGCGTTTCGACTCGGCGGCGCAGCGCGAATCTAGCAAAATGCCAAACCTTGAAACAGTCTCCATCATCATCCCGACGCTGAACGAAGCGCGGCGTCTGCCTGCGGCAGTCGCAAATCCGATGGCGGAGCCCGGGGTGGAAGTGATGGTCGTCGACGGCGGCAGCGACGATGGCACGCTTCAAGTCGCAAGCGAGCTGGGGCTTCGAGCCGTCTCCTCTCCCAAGGGCAGGGCCGTGCAAATGAATCTGGGAGCCCAACTGACCGCCGGAAGCATTCTCATTTTTCTCCATGCCGACACTCGGCTCCCCAAGGGGTTCGCCGAAGAGGTGCGCCGAACCCTGCGCACGCCGGGAACGGTTGGCGGAGCGTTTTCGCTACGGATCGATGCAAACGTATGGTCGCTTCGAGTCATCGAACGCGCCGTAAACTGGCGTTCACGTTACCTGCAATTGCCATACGGAGATCAGGCCCTGTTTCTGACCCGGACCGCTTTCGAACAGCTCGGCGGATATCAGGAGTTCCCGCTGATGGAGGATTTCGATTTCATCCAGCGCCTTCGCAAACTGGGCGCCATTCGGATTCTTTCGATGGATGCCGTTTCTTCCGCTCGCCGCTGGAAAAAGCTGGGCCCATGGAAGACGACACTTCTGAATCAGCTCATCATCTGCGCCTTCCAGCTCGGAGTTTCACCCAGCCGCCTGGCCCGCATCTATCATGGAAAGGGATCGTTCGAGGCCGCTTCCTCCGAGGTGGAAAATCAGTCAACCGCCTCCGTTCCTGAAACCAGAAGGCTGTAATCTGCATCACTAATCCTTAGAGCATAGAAGATGAAGGGTTACCTTCAAAAATCTTCCGTGTTTCTCCTCCCTATGTGAGCCCGTTCCCCCTTACGGGCTCACATTCTTTTTTCTCAAAGCAGGCGCGCACTGGCGGACGAGCTAATCGCCGAGACCTGACAATCGGGCCAGAACCCGAGCCAGGGCCTGGGTTCCGGCTTTTCCGTCGCCGGAAGACTGGGCGGAGTTCAATAGTTGATGCACCAGCGACGCGCCGGGCAGGCTCGCGCCGGAAAAGTTTGCGGTCTTGAGAACAATCCCGAGATCTTTTTGCATCAGATCGACCATGAATCCCGGATTAAAATCGCCGTCTAGGATCTTCGGCCCGAGATTCTCGAGTTGCCAGCTTCCGGCGGCGCCGCCCGAGACCGCTGCTATCAATTTCCGAGCGTCCAGGTCGTTCGCTCTAGCCAGCGCGATCGCCTCGCAGACGCCCAGAAGATTCAGCGAAACCAGAATCTGATTGCACAGTTTGGCCAGTTGTCCGCTTCCGACGGGCCCGCAATGCGTGATGGTCCTTCCCATCGCCTCGAATACCGGCATCGCCCTCTCAAACGCCTCGATGTCTCCGCCCGCCATGATGGCCAAGGTTCCTTTCTGCGCCCCTACGTCCCCGCCTGATACGGGCGCGTCGACCAGGGCGGCGCCCTTTTCGCGCAACCGCCGGTCCAGACGCCGCTCCAGTTCCGGAGACGCCGTGCTCATTTCGATGACCAGGGCGCCTTCCCGAATTCCGTGAACGATTCCCTGCTCTCCCGCCACCACGCTTTCAACGGCTTCGTCATTGGAAACGATCGTGATGACGACGTCAGACCGGCTCGCTGCATCCTCGGGGGACTCGGCCCGTTGAGCCCCCTCCTCGCAAAGCGCATCCGTCTTGCCAGCGGTGCGGTTGTAGACGACAAGAGGAAATCCCGCTTTCTGCAGGTTCTTCGCCATGGGAAGCCCCATGATTCCAAGGCCGATGAATCCAATCCGCTCCCGTTTCATGTCATTCTCCTTATGCTCGGAACCCGGGCCCGCAATCCTCGGCCTCCTTCGCCGCCTACCGCGCCGGCCGCGCTGCCGAACGCCGCGCGTCGCATCCGCACGGCAAACGCTACTGGGTTTCTCGCCCGCATTCTTTTATCATGGCAATTGCATGGAATGCAGCTGAATGATTCGGCGGCTTGAGACGTATCAGATGAAACAATCGAATGCTGCCGCTGAAGCGGCTTTTTTGGGAGACGAAGCACTATGAGAGGAAAGGGACTCTGGATTCTGGTGATCGTGCTGGCTTTCGTCGTGATCGCCGCGATTCTGGCCGGCGCCGGCATGATCTTCCTGATGCAGCGCCCGACGGCGATTCAGGAAGGAACTGTCGTAGAGCTCCAGATCACAGGAGTGTTGTCGGATCTTCCGGTTGAAGACCCGTTCGCAAAGATTTTCGCGCCCGACTCCCAGAATCTGTGGGATCTGGAACAGTTTTTCCGCAATGCCGCTAGCGACGACAAAGTCAGAGCCGTTTACCTGGAGATCTTTCCATTTTCGGCGTCGCTGGCGCAGATTGAAGAGCTCCGGGATTACATGAGGCGATTCAGGGATTCCGGCAAGGAGATCCACGTTTTCCTGGCCGCGGATTTCGCAAACGAGTCGGCCATGTATCTGGCCTCAGCCGCCGATGAGATCACCATGAATCCAATCGCCGGCAGCATGATCAACGGGTTTATGGCCGAGGTCTTTTTTATGAAGCGCACGCTGGATAAGCTCGGCATCCGGCCCAACTTCATCCAGTTTAAAGAGTACAAAAGCGCAGAAACCTACACTCGCCAGTCCATGACTCCGGAAATCCGAGAGATGCTTCGCTCTATTCTGGTGGAATTGGAGGATCGTTTCGTTGAAACGGTTGCCCGGGACCGGGGCATCGACGCCGCCGTCATCCGTCGCCTCATAGAGAACGGCATCGACACCGGAGATTCGCTTCTGGAATCCGGTCTGGTCGACCATCTCGGATATCGGGATGATGTGATCGATCGAATGACCGAAGAAGGCCGGAAATACAGGGGAATTTCGGCCGGGCGCTTCCGGTCGTACGCCTCATCCCGCTTTGCCGATCGCGGAAGGCGCATCGCGGTCGTGGGAGGCCAAGGGCCGATCATCGCCGGGAAGAGCCAACCCTTTGCGGAAGTGATGGGAGGCATGACGGTGGCCGGCCACCTGCGCGAGATTCGTGAAAACGATTCCTACGCTGGTGTTATTTTCCGGGTCAATAGTCCCGGCGGTTCCGCCGTCGGATCGGACATGGTATGGCAGGAGGTCGAGTCCCTCCGGGAGGCGGGAAAGCCCGTCGTCGTCTCCATGTCGGGAGTAGCGGGCTCCGGCGGGTATTACGTTTCCATGGCCGCCAACCGAATCGTCTCCCAGCCGTCGACGATTACCGGGTCGGTCGGCGTGATCTTCGGAAAGTTCGACCTTTCCGGTTTTTACGACTGGATCGGGATGGACATCGATCGCATCAAGATCAACCCCAACGCTGACCTGCTTTCCTTCCATTCATCGTTGACTCCCCAACAGGAAGAGAAAGTCCGCTTGTGGATGGACGACTTGTACACCAAGTTTGTGGACAAAGCCGCCGACGGCAGAGATCAGAGCTTCGAAGAGTTCGAGCCGAAGGCCCACGGAAGGATTTACACTGGACAACAGGCTCTGGAAATCGGCCTGGTCGACTCGCTCGGAGGAATGACTCAGGCGGTCAGTGAAATGAAGGCGCTTCTGGATATTTCTGAAGAGGAGACGATTCGGTTGGAGCTGTATCCAAAGCCCAGGACTTTGTGGGAAATCCTCATGTCGGGGGAATTGTTTGAGATGAAACAGCCGAATCCGCTGACGGTTCAGTCCCTCCTGGAACAGCTTCGCGAGTTGGAGGAAGCGAAAGTCTGGCTGATGATGCCGGAGTTCGAAATTCGCTAGAAAGCATATTTGATCCGTCTCCGTTGCGAGGCGGCGGAGTGTTGGGTTCTGGGTTCTGGGTTCTGGGTTCTGGCTCCTGGCTCCTGACTCCTGACTCCTGACTCCCGACTCCTGACTCCTGACTCCTGACTCCTGTTGCCGCTGCAGACACGCCTCACTCGCCCAAGAACTGGAGCGCCACTTTTCGCTGCCGAGACTTGTTGTCGAAATCAATCACGACAATCTGCTGCCAGACGCCGAGGCGAAGGCGGCCGTCCTGAATGGGAACTGTGAGGGAAGGCTTCAACAGGGACGCACGAACGTGCGAAAAGCCGTTGCCGTCGCGCCACGTCTCTTCATGGTGATAGTCGAGAGTAGGCGGCG
>CAZAEY010000067.1:3038-17391 GCA_964484155.1 uncultured Acidobacteriota bacterium | reverse complement strand
TTCAGCCCTGACCGTCGGCGGGCGCCTTGCTCCCTGTCGAGTTTGAGCCGGCGGTATTGGCGAAGACGGGGCTCGCGGTCCGTTACGCCGCCCCCGTCATGACTGACGGGGCTCTGTTTAGGTAAAGTTCCGCGCTGAATTCCTAAATTCCATTTTCCAGACCCGGTCCCGTTCGTTGCGTTTATTGGAGATATGATTCTGGGCGGGAGGGACGGCGATGATACGCATGATTTCAAGAGTTCAATGGAAGGGCTTCTGTCGCGGCAAGGGGCGCGGGTGGCGCCCCTGTCGGATCGCCGGCATGGTTTTCTTCTGCATGGTGCTGGCGGCTGGAGCGCGCGGCTCTTGGGGCCCCTCGCGCCCCACGGTCGAGGCAGATTTCGCACCGCTGCGGACGGCTGTGGCGGTCTCGATCGGAGACAACTTGTACAAGTTTCCCGAGATCGGCCCGTCGACTTATCCATTCTTCTCCGGACGTCCGCCCGGAATAAAACGGGAGCATGCAAAGTTCGTCGCCTTGCTGAAGGAACAAGGCGTGGAGGTGCTGGACGCACTCGAGCTGCTGGACGAGGCCGTGGCCAACGCCCGGCGAGCGGGGGAGCTGGGCGATTGGGTTCGGCGGACCTTTCCGGTGACGGCCGATCGACTGACGGAGCGGCTGGAGAGCCTGACGGCAGCCGACATCCTGTACCGCCGAGACGATTTCTATTACGGCCAACGCGACGAGGCCGGCGATTTCAGCCCCCTGATTCCCGGATTTTCTTCCATCTATTGGGCGAGGGATTTCGCCGTCTCGACACCGAAGGGGATCGTGATCGGCAACGGAGTGCGTTACAGCCGGGCCCTGGAAAACGACCTGATTCGGTTGATTCTGACTCATTCGGATCGGCTCCGCGGCGTTCCAGTAATCTTTGACGCTCGAGAGGAAGGGGTCCACCTGGACGGCGGGGACGTCATTGTGTGGGACTCGGAAACCCTGCTGGTCGGCGTAGGGAATCGATCGAGCCATGAAGCGGCGAGAAAGCTGGCTCAGCGGCTGCAAATGAATGTCATTGCGGTCGCCATGCCGCCGGCTGAGGAACCCAACTTTTTGCGCCGTCCGCTGTTGCACCTGGATTCAATGTTTAACATCGTCGACCGGCGAACCGTGGTGGCCGTCCCTTTCTTTTTGGAAAAGGACGCCGGAGGCCCGGTTCAATCGATCTTACGCGGGATGGCTCGGCAGATCGAATCCCTTCATGCGGCCCGACCCGGCGTCGACGTCGCCGACGCCGCGGAATTGCTGAGAACGGCCGAACTGGTTCCGCAAGTAGGATGGGTGACGCGATTCGACGCGGCGACGGGCAAAGAAACCCCTCTGGACATGAAACTGGTCGATTGGGCGCGCGATCAGGATTTCCGAGTGGTCTACGTCGGAGGCGAAAGAGGGGATCTGGAGCCGGAAAAGTGGGCCATCGAGCGGGTTCTGTTCGAACTTCGCTGGCAAGGAGCCAATGTCTTGCAGCTCGGCCCGGGGAAAGTGATCGCCTACGAGCACAACGTGCATACGAACCGGGCACTGGAGGAAGCCGGCGTTCAGGTGCTGACGTTTCCTGGAGAGCTCCTTTCGATTGCGGGCGGAGGCCCGCACTGCCTTCTGATGCCGCTGGTTCGACGGTTTGATCCCGATGGGGACTCCGGAAACTGACTGTCTGGAAGCATCGGCCTCATACGGATTGATGCTCCAGTTGCGCCTGGGTCATTATTCATTGTGACATGCGGGAGCGGGCTGTATAATGCCGGCAGTCATAGCGCGGGAGGTTGGGAAGCGGGGGTCCGCGTTCAGCGGATTTCGGACTGGAGCGGAACGCGGAAAATTGGAGAACTCGATCGGAGTGACAAGCTTCTTTTCCATTTTGGTAACGGGACTTCTATTCTGGAGTCCGTTCCAATGGCTCTCCGACTGGTGGGCGGACCATTCCTTGACCCTGCAGTTCTTTTACGGGATGGGAATCCTGGCCTTGCTCCTGATCGTCTTCCAGACCGCTCTCCTGCTGTTTGGCTCCGACGATGCGTTGGATGTGAGCGAAGGCGAAGTCGGGATCCTGTCGTTGCGGGCGATTTCGGCGTTCGTTCTGGGCTTTGGCTGGATCGGGGCCATCAGTCTGGAGAACGGGTTCAGTCTGATGATTTCGGTCATTTTCGGATCGCTGACCGGGGGAGCGCTTATGGGAACGGTGACCCTGGTCATGTACGCGCTTCATCGGATGAAGGCCAGCGGCACGCTGAAGTACGAAAATGCGGTCGGATCGGTGGGGACGGTCTACTTGCCGATTCCGGCCCGTCAGCAGGGAGCCGGCAAAGTCGAAGCCTACATTCAGGGCCGCATGGTGATCGTGCCGGCCTACACGCGGCATGCTGAACGGATCGGAAATCAGGAGCGGGTTCGCATCATTGAAATGGTGGACTCTCGGACGGTGATGGTCGAGCCGCTTTCCTTTTCAACGGTCGAATCTGCAAAAGATTCGAACCAAGGGAGTGAGGAGTAATGGGAGTTTCAGGCATTTCGTTTCTACTGTTCGTATTGGGCGTCTTTCTTCTGTTTATCGGGCTGGTCGTCTTCTTTTCGCGATACAAGCGCTGCCCGGCGAATAAGATTCTGGTAGTTGCCGGTAAGGTGGCCGGAGAACGCTCCGCCCAGTGCTACAACGGCGGCGCCACCTTCGTCTGGCCTCTGATTCAGGAGTACGGTTACCTGGACCTGACTCCGATTCAAATCGACATCAAACTGGAGAGCGCGCTTTCGCTTCAGAATATCCGCATCAACACCCCTTCCACTTTTACCGTGGGCATATCGACCGAACCTGGTGTCATGGAGAACGCCGCCGAGCGGATGTTCGGCCTGGCTCGGGAAGAGATTCGAGACCTGGCCCGCGACATCATTTTCGGACAGATGCGCGTCGTCATCGCCATCATGTCGATCGAGGAGATCAACACCGACCGCGACAAGTTCATCGAGAACATCTTTCATGTGGTCGGAACCGAGTTAAAAAAGATCGGGCTGTATCTGATCAACGTCAACATCCAGGACATCACCGACGAGTCCGGATATATCAATGCTTTGGGGCAGGAAGCCGCCGCACGGGCCATCAATGAAGCCAAAAAGAAGGTGGCCGAACAGGAACGGGACGGAGAAATCGGAAAGGCCCAGGCTGAACAGGATCGGCGGACTCAGGTTGCCCGGGCAAATGCGGAAGCCGTTCAAGGAGAGGATCAGGCCCTGGTCACCATCGCCGATTCAAACGCCGCGAGACGCGAAAGGGAAGCCGAAGCGGAGCGGCGGGCCAGCGCGGCCGAAAAAGTGCAGTCGGCTCAGGCTCTGGAAGAAGCCTATGCGGCCGAACAGGAAGCAGAAAGAGCCCGCGGAGAACGCGACCGCGCCGCCGAATACGCCAACATCGTGGTGCCGGCGGAAATCGAAAAGGAGCGCATCGAAACGCTGGCCGAAGCGGAAGCGGAAAAAGTTCGTCGCCTCAAAAAGGGCGAGGCGGATGGAATTCGCTTGGTCATGGAAGCGGAAGCGCTCGGAGTTGAAGCCAATCTGCGCAAGAAAGCGGTCGGCTTCAGCGACATGGTCAAGGCATCCGGAAATGATCCACGGCTAGCTGCTCTTCTGCTCGTGGTTGAAAGCCTTCCGGAACTGGTTCGAGAGCAGGTAAAGGCCATCGCCAATCTGAAGATCGATTCCATTACCGTCTGGGAAGGGGGCCGAAAAGAAAACGGAAAGACCAGCACCGCCGATTTTCTGGCAGGACTGGTCGGTTCGTTGCCACCCCTGCACGAACTGACCAAGAATGTGGGCGTCGAACTGCCTGCTTTCCTAGGCAAACTTGGGCAAAACGAAGTCGACAACCCACAGAGCCCGATGCAGCCGGAGAAGACCCGAGAAGAACCTCCGGCCGCCGTCGAGAATCCGAGACGACCGGAAAGAAGTCCAGACGATTTGTAGAGAGTTCTTCGTTCGGCGTTCCGGGTTCAGAGTTCAAAGTTCAGAGTTCAAAGTTCAAGGTTTCGAGTCTGGCGTTCTGTCGCATGGTCCTTGACTCCTGGCTCCTGACTCCTGACTCCTGACTCCCGACTCCCTGAACTCCGAACTTGCAACTCGGAACTCAGAATCTCGGAACCCTGGCCGCCTCGGCCGGGCATCTCAATGCGGAAGCTTTTCCCGGAAAATTCCGTACGTCCAGGTCCCAACGATTGCGGAGACCAGCGGCACGAGGATGATGGGGAAGCCTCCGCCGATCAGCGCATACAGCGGTCCGGGGCAAGCGCCGGTCAGCGCCCATCCGAGGCCGAACAGCACTCCTCCAAAGACGTTCCCCTTGTGTACCTTCTTGGGCTCCAAGCGAATCTCGCTGCCGTCAATGGAACGGACTCCCAGTCGCCGAATCAGAAACAGCGAAAGGGCGGCGACGGCGATTGCGGAGCCGATGATTCCGTACATGTGAAAATCCTGGAATCGAAACATTTCCTGGATGCGGAACCAGGAGATGACCTCGCCGCGCACCAAGACAAAGCCAAAAAATATGCCGATGATCAGAACCGATAAGTTTTGCATACCGTTCACTTAAATCCCAATAGCCAACCGAGGATCAGATGGGTGACCAGAAGCCCTCCGGCGAAAAAGCTGACGACAGACAGCAAGGAGGCGGGCTGCAGGTTGGCCATTCCGGTGATGGCGTGCCCCGACGTGCAGCCTCCGGCCCAACGAGCGCCGAATCCGACCAGAAACCCGCCTATTACCATCAAGACGAATCCGGGCAGAGTCAAGATCGCTGCGAAGTTGAACAGATCCAAGGGGATCAATGTCGAGAACTCCGTGACGCCGATGGCGGCCAGATCCGAATGGGTGGCGGCTGAAATCTGGACCGGCGCCGGATTCCTGAAAACGACGCCCCCCAGGAATCCGCCGATCAGGATGCCGGCGACAAACACCAGGTTCCACAGACTCGATTTCCAGTCGTACTGAAAGTACGGGACTTTGCCGGGAGCGCAGGCCGCGCACATGTGCCGAAGAGATGAGGAAATCCCGAAGGCCCGGTTCGCAAAAATCAGCAATAGTGGAACCGTCAGGCCCACCAGGGGACCTGCTAGGTACCAAGGCCAGGGTTGTGATAGAACTTCCATGGTTCCGCCTCCTGATATTGGTTGGTTTAAAGTTTCAAGTTTCAGGTTTCAAGTTCCAGGTTTCAAGTCTCGAGTCCTGTTGACCAAGTTTTGCATTCTGCCGTCTTGGTTCTGCGTTTTAGGGATTGCATGCCTGCTTCCGCTTTCTGAACGCGCAGTATCGCGCCGGGTTGCGGCGGGACTTGGCTCATCACTGACCTGGGGCTCTGTTGGATCTTGAACTTTAAAAACCTTTGCTTAAAATTCGTTGCACCGCGTCCGGAGCGGACTGCTACACTTGCCGACGCGGCGATGCAAACTGAAATCGAAGGGAACAACATAATCGTGGCTCCAAACAGAATAATCGTTAAGCTGATTTTTCTCCCGACCAAGTGGCGCTGGATTCCCTCCAGAGCAGCTTTCTTGATCGCGGCGTTTATTTTCGTGGGCGCGGGATGCGCTTCCGACCCTCCAGAACGAGGGAACCTAGACGTCCCTTATGTGCCCACCCCGCAACATGTGGTCGACCGGATGCTGGAGATGGCTGAAGTGGGGCCTGAAGATCATGTGATCGATCTAGGTTCGGGCGACGGCCGTATTGTTATAACGGCCGCGCAGTTGGGAGCGACGGGACTGGGGGTGGATCTGGATCCTGAACGAATCGAGGAAGCTGAAGAGAACGCGCGCCGGGCGGGGGTCTCGGGGCGCGTACGATTCATGCGCCAGGATCTTTTCGAAACCGACGTCCGAGAAGCGTCGGTAGTGACGATGTACCTGCTGAGCGAAGTCAACCGTCGTTTGCGCCCCCGCCTTCTGGAAGAGCTTCGTCCAGGCGCCCGGTTGGTCTCTTACAGCTTCGACATGGGCGAGTGGGCGCCGGACGAATCAGACATCATCGACGGACTTTATCGGGTCTATCTTTGGGTGATCCCGGAGCGGATTGAAGGTCTTTGGCGATGGGAGCTGGAAGGAAGCTCGTTTAGGATGAACGTCTCTCAGTCGTTTCAAGAAATTTCCGTCGAGATGTGGAATGACGGCGCACGACTCGAGGTCGAAAACGCGCGGCTTCAGGGCCCGGAAGTCGCCATACGGGCTCGAAATGAGAACATGACGTTTGCTTTTTCGGGCGTCGCCCAAAAAGATTCCATCATCGGTCGGGTTGAGATTCAGCAAGCTGCGCAGGCAGTCCTCGCAAGGAGTTGGAAAGCTAACCGAACTGCGAGCGAATGAACTCAACCCGACGTAGCAGCCCGTCGTCGTCCCACAGCTCCTGATTCACTCGGCGCCCGCCGGCTGCAGGATGGCGGCCACGTCGGCGTGGCCTCTTTCTTCGGCCCACTGCAGGGCGGTCCAGCGGTCCACATCGCGGGCGTTGGCATCGGCCCGTCGTTCGAGCAGCAGCCGCGCCACATCCGAATGCCCGTTCATGGCGGCGTGGATCAGGGCGGTTTTTTCCAAGGTGTCCTTGGCATTGATTTCGGCGCGGCCCTCCAGCAGCAACCGAACGACATCCAGATGGCCGTTTTCCGCCGCGTGCATCAGAGGCGTCCGATTGCCCCTGTCGCGGGCGTTGACGCCGGCTCCTTTATCGATCAATTTTCGAACCGCCTCCGCGTGCCCGTTTTGCGCGGCGAAGACCAAGGCGGTCCTTCCGTCTTCGGCGAAGGCGTGGACGCCGGCCCCTGCCGCAATCAAGATCTCAATGACGTCCACATGCCCCTGTCCGGACGCGTACATCAGAGGCGTCTTGTTTTCGATCGCCTTTACATCAACGGCGGCTCCGTTCTCCAGCAGGAACCGAACCAGCTCGACGTTTCCGGATTCCGCAGCAAAGCTGAGCGGAGTCCGGCCCCCGTGATCTTTGAGATTGACGTCGGCACCTTTTTCGAGAAGCATTCGAACGAACTCAAGATCCTCTTGCTCCGTTGCGTAACTGAGGGCGGTTCGCCCCGACGCGTCTTCCAGGTTGATTTCAGCTTCCCCGTCGACCAGAACCATCACGACATCCGGATGTCGGTTCATCGCCGCATAATGCAGAGCCGTTCGGGAACTGAAGTCCTTCGAATCCACCCGGGCGCCGTGGGACAGCAGCAGCCGAACGGCTTCCACATCCCCCAACTCGGCCGCTTTCATCAGCACGCTTCGTCCGCCGACCGAGGCGTTCGGATTCGCGCCCTCGTCTAGCAGTTCCGAAAGTGCGGCCCGGTCTCCCGTCTCGAGGGCGGTCCAGATTTTCTGGCTGGGGTCGCCCTGGCAGGCGGCGCACAGCAGAAGCATGGAGAAAGAAAGAAGTCCTTCCTTGATTCTCATCGCTTTCCTCCCGGTTTGTGGTCCGCGGTGCGATGGACGCTCGCTCGAAGGCGCCGAAGCGGAAATCCCATCGACCGAACGGCAAAGACCGCGCACCGGTCTTCTCGCCATTTTCCAAGGGAATTTGGAGAAATCTTAGCACAACGAGCGCCATACGCCGAATGTTTTCCGCCAATGGGTCGCCAGTCTCGATTCTCGTTTCAAGACGGCCTGAATCTGTGCTGAAATGCGAATGGACCTTTCCACTCTCTTCGGTATAATTCATTTTTTCCAGTCCCTGCTGATCCGGCTGGAATCCTAGGTGAAACATGACCTTTGAGATCGTTCTGATGTTGGTTCTGGTGGCGGCTTGTCTGGTTGCGTTTGCCACCGAGTTGCTGCCGCTGGAGGTCACCGCGCTCTCATTTATGGCGATCCTTCTGGCCCTCGGAATCATCGATGTGGATGTGGCGATCTCCGGGTTCAGCAACAAGGCCATGCTGACGGTTGGAGCTCTGTTCATCCTGAGCCACGCCCTCGTCAAGACGCGCCTCTTGGAAGTTGTGTCGGATCGGGTGAGCCGGAGCATTGGAAGTCGAAAGTGGCCGGGAATCGGATTGGTGCTGGGAACGGTGAGTCTGATGTCCGGGGTGTTGAACAACACGCCGGTTGTGGCCATCTTCATTCCGCTGATGGTGGACCTGGGCCGGAGACTCAAGGTGAGCGCGGGGCACTTGCTGATGCCCATGTCCTACGCCGCCATCTTCGGCGGCACCCTGACGCTGGTGGGAACCTCAACGAATCTCCTTGTCAGCGCCATTGCGGAAGACCACGGTCTTCCTGCTCTGGGGATGTTTCAATTCGCGCCAATGGGAGCAGTCTTTGTGGGGATCGGTCTGACCTACATCCTGCTTTTCGCGCGGCGCGTTCTCCCCGCCCAAGCTGCCAGCGAGGAATTCAGCGAAAAGTATCAACTGGGCGACATTCTGACCGAATTAAGAGTCCAGGAGGAGTCCCCTTTGATCGGAAAGACCTTGCGGCAGGCCGACATCAACCGGGAGTACGACATCACGGCCCTGGCCATCCTGCGCGGAAAGAAACGTCACATCGAGGGAATCGGAAACATCAAGCTGAAAGAGGGCGACATTCTGATCGTCAGGGGCGAAGTCGACAACATCATGAAAATCCGGAACGAACAAGGAACCGGATTGATCCCGGACGTGAAGATGACCGATGAAGAACTGGCTTCCGACGACCAGGTGATCCTTGAAGTCCTGATCACACAGAACAGCCGTCTCATCGACAAGACGCCTGCCGAAGCCGACTTTCGGCGGCGCTATGGAGCGTTCGTCCTTGCAATCCGCCGCGTCGGGGCCACCGTTTACACGAAAATCGCACAGACTCGCCTGCACCTGTCCGACACGCTGCTGGTGATGGCGCCCCAGAACCGCCTGGCGGAACTGCGGCGATCCGAGGACTTTCTGGTGATTTCGGAAGTGGACCTGCAATTCAGAAAAGATCGCTTTTGGTGGCTCAGCCTGCCGCTGATTCCTGGGATCGTGCTTTTGGCCGCCCTGGGCATCCTGGACATACTGGAAGGCGCAATTCTAGGCGCCGTTCTCCTCCTGGTGCTGGGAGTCGTCAAGCCTCACGAAGCCTACCGCGCTATCGACTGGTCGGTACTTTTTCTGATTGCGGCTTTCGTTCCCGTCGGCCAGGCCATGGTGCAGACCGGAGCCGCTCAAACGGTCGCTTCCGCGATTCTCTCGATCACCTCGCTCTTTCCCGAGGCTTTGGTTCCCTTTGCAGCATTGTCGTTGGTCTACCTTTCCACTTCGCTCCTGACCGAAGCGGTATCGAACAATGCCTCAGCCATTATCCTGACGCCGGTCTGCATCGCCGCCGCAGGCGCCATGGAAGTGTCCCCGCTTCCCTTTCTGATGGCCGTTTGCTTCGCCGCTTCCGCCTCTTTTATGACTCCCAACGGATATCAAACGAACATGATGGTGTACGGGCCCGGGAACTACCACTATCTTCACTACGTGCGTTTCGGGGGTCCCTTGAATCTGATTTTCTGGGTGACCGCGACCTTCCTAATTCCGTTCTTCTTTCCGCTGTGATCGAATTTCGGGGTCATCGACTTTCGATAAGACCTCCCTTTACTCCTGAGAAAAGCTGATCGATGCCGCCTTTTGTCCGGTCATCCTTTTTCCACCGTATCCTCGGCTGGAGGCGGCCGGTTCGAATACAGCGTAAAGCTGGCAACCGGCTGGTAGCCCATCTGCCGGTAGAGGGGAGCGCCGGCGGGCGTGGCGTGAAGCGCGGTCCGGCGAAGCCCGGTCGCCGCTTCCGCGCGCCGCAGGGAATGTCTCATGACGGCCTCGCCGTATCCTTTCTTCTGAAAGTCAGGAAGGGTCGCCACCCACCCTACGTAGAGGCGCTCGTCGACGATGAACGTGGCCGACACCGAAACGGCGGCTTCCTTGTGAAAGGCGACGAAGGCGAACGCATCCTCCTGCCAGATGCCCGGGACGGTGAGGGAATCCACGTCGGCCTGTGGCATCCCGTAGGCCCGCGCGTTGATCTCGGACATCAGTCGAATGTCCGCGTCCCGCCCGGCTCTCCGAAACTCCAGGTCGGCCATGGGGCGGACTGGGTCCATCAGGCGATCCGCCGCCATGCCAAGCAGGGGCAGAACTGGATGAAGACCCATTTCCTGACAGACCCTCTCTCCCCCTTTCGGCATCCACTCGGTGCAGAGCGCGAAGAGCCAGGGATGCGGCGATGATGAGCCGTACTCGATTCCGGAACGGATCCCCTCAGCCAGCGAGTTGAGGTTCGACACCGGCTCTTTGAGCAGAATGACGTTGAAAAATGCCACCGGCACGTTGGAGAAAACCGCGACCACACCATCGAGTTCCCTCGCCTCGCCGCCCGGAATCCTTTCAGCGAAAAGCGTCCAGGCTTTTCGGAACTGTTCGTTCGATTCTGCGATCAGGTCGTTCATACAATCCTTCTCCCATTGGGGGAGTCTACCATCAATCGATTGGAAAGCAATAAACCGCGACAAGTTGCTGCAGCCTCACCGAAGCCGCTCTCGACTACGTTTCCGCCCGTCGGCGGGCGCGCTCGCTTGAAGTGATTCGAAAACCTCAGGAAAGGCGCAGTCGATGAGTCCGAATTTCAAAAGAGATTTCAGGGGGAAGCGAGAATTCTCAGAATGGGAACAAGAGCGGCAGCAGTATGAGGGAAACGATCCAGACGATCATTTGAAGCGGGACGCCTACCTTGACGAAATCGACAAACCGGTATCCGCCGGGACCCAGCACGAGGGTATTGACCGGAGAGGCGATCGGCGTGGCGAATGAAGTGGAAGCCGCAACAGCGACCGCCATCAGCAGGGGCTCGGGAGCGACGTTCATCTGGACGGCGGACTGAAAGGCGATGGGCGCCAGCAGGACGGTAGTGGCGGTGTTCGAAACGAACTGGCTGAAGAGCGAGGTGAGAAGGAAAATTCCACTCAAAAGAGCCACCGGCCCCAATCCTCCGACCAATGCGACCAGGCTGTCGGCCACAAACCCGATTCCACCAGTCTTCTGCAACGCAGTGGCCATCGGAAGCATTCCGGCGATCAGCACCAGGCTCTGCCAGTTGATCGAGTGATAGGCGTCTTCCATTCGCAAGCATCCGGCCAGAACCATGGCGACGGCGGCCAGCAGCACGCTGGTTTCGACAGGCAGCAGTCCGAACGTCAACAGAACCAGCATCGCCGAAACGACGGTTAAAGCCCTCCCCGCGCGCCTCAGCGGCAATATCTTTTCCATAAACTGCTGCGGAAGACCCACCACGACAAAATCGCCCTTCTCTTCGCGTAACAATTCAATTCGTCGCCATTCGCCCTGAACAAGCAGAGTGTCGCCGAATCTCAAAGGGAGCGCGGACAACTCCTGGTCTTTGATGAGGCGCTCCCCCATTCGGCGCATGGAAATGACGTTGACACCGTAGCGGTCTCGGAAGCGGCTTCCCTCGAGAGTCTTGCCGATCAGCCGCGAACGCGGCGTCAGCAGCGCTTCAGCCATCCCGAGTTCTTCGGAAAACAGCTCCCCGCGGCTTTCGATGACCGGGACGACCGCGAGGTTCTCTTCCTGTACCATCCGGGAGACCTCCTGGCTTTCGCCCTGCACCAGGAGGCGGTCGGAGGGTTTCAGGACCATGTCGGGCCCGACTGACTCGAAATGACGGGTTTTGCCTTTCTTCTCATCATCGCGATCCAACGTCAGGACGTTGACGCCGTATCGGCTTCGGATCCTGGCTTCGCCCACCGTCCGCTGGGCCAGCGGCGAATTCCTTCGAACGCGAAGTCTAAAAAGGCTGCCGGGAAGCTGGTAATCGGCTGTCAAATCGATGGCCGGGAGCGAGGATGGAGCTTCGAGACGACCGCCGGGGCGACTGCGGTCGTCCGCCGGCAGGACGGCCCGTCCGACCAGCGCCATGAAAACCACACCAGCTCCTAAGGCAACCAGCCCTAGCGGCGTAAATGCAAAAAAACCGAACGGGGGCAAGCCTTGAGAGACCAATTCGTTGCTAACGATTAGATTGGGCGGAGTTCCAATCAAGGTCAGCATTCCGCCCAGCAGAGACGCCGTGGCAAGGGGCAGCAGCAATCTGGAAGGACTGATGCCCAGAGTCCAGGCGACGCTGATGACGACCGGAAGAAATACAGCCACAGTTCCAGTGGAACTCATCAGCGCCGAAAGCATGGCCACCAGTGGCATCATAACTGCAATTTGCCGCGCTTCGCTCTTTCCGCCGACTCTGGTCAGCCACTGCCCCAACCTCCGGGCCACGCCGGTCTGCTGGAGCCCCTCTCCCACCACAAACAGTCCGGCTACGGCCAGCACGACGGGATCGGAGAATCCAGCCATCGCTTCGGCAGAGGTGATGAGTCCGGTCAGGGTCAAGGAGAGCAGGGCCATCAGCGCGACCAAATCCAAACGCAATCGATCGCTCAGGAAGAGCGCAACGGTGATCCCCAGGATCGCGAAAACCGCCAGCGCTTCGCCTGTCATGCTCACTTGTTTATCACAAACAGAGAAGGTAGGCGGGCTTAACAGTCCCCGAAAAACCGGACTTCATCGAATTTTGTCAAACCGAGATAGACCCGCTCCAAAAAGCAAATTCTTTTGAAATGAAAGCCAGTACGGGCTTCCGTCGAAAACTTGTTGACCGTTTGACCGGCTCCGAGTTACAGTTTCATAATCTCGGTCCCGCGACTCGTTTACATTTGACCCAGGTCGCACGTATCGGTTGAGCCTAAAGACTGCTATCTGACAGAAGTTGGAAAGGAACTCCAATCCATGAGCTGCGCCCCTGTCCTCATGTATCACCAAATCGTCGCAAACGAACCGGGAGACGTTCACGCAGTCAAGATAGAATCGTTCGCAGATCAGATGCGCTGGCCTTACGATCGGGGGTTTCACAGCGCGTCCGTTTTGATGCTGCGGCCGGAGTGCCCAAGGCCCGCCATCGACGACCTGGCTGGGTTGGCCTTTGTCGAGCGCCGCGAAAACGTAATCTCGCTGGGGCCAAGCGGCACCGGCAAGACCCATCTGGCAATCGCCCTGGGAATCCGGAGCGACAGCTATCGGCTCAGACGGGCCAGGTAAAGCGGCCTCACAGGCGGAAAACAAGGAGTCTGACAAAAATGGCGAACCCACCGGGTGGGTCAATTAGTTTTGTCCGTTGGCAACACAGGCTGCAGCAATAATTTTCTGACATTTATAACCAGAATTGAGAATTGACATGAGCGACCCTGCACATGATTTCAAAACTGTAATGGGGGCAAGAGGTTTTAACGGTTTTCTGCCCTGTTTCCTCAGCCGAGTTCCTCGCGGATTACTGCCAGGCTTGGGGTTCACCGCGTTTTGCGCAGTTTCCGCCCCGGCACTCGCGGCAACGGCGCCGGATCTCAAATCCACCAGCACATTTGCCATTGTTTCAGAAACATACACCAATACCACCGGCGAAACAGTGATCACCGGCGATGTTTGTTTTACCACGGGGCCGGCGTTAATGCCGGCAATTTCCGGCGCCACGGAATCGCCCTGTGCATTGGAAAAGGGCGCGGATCAGAACGACGCACTGGCCGATTTGAATTCACAAAGCTGTGTATCGCTCGGTGCCGCAGTTGCACTGAACGCGGTCGATGTCGGAAGCGGCCTTGGTGTCTTTCCTCCCGGTTGTTATTCCAGCACGGGTGCAATGAGCATCGCCGCTGGCGCCACGGTTACCCTCAGCGGCAACGGGGTCTATATCTTCAGACCCGATGGCGCCCTAAATGCGGCGGCCGATTCCATTGTGGTAGCCACCGAGGGCGCTTGTGAAAGCGACGTTTACTGGACGCCTACCGGGGCCACAACCGTTGGTGCAAACTCCGATTTCGTGGGAAATATCTTTCGCGGCACTGCCGATGGCCTGAGCATTACACTGGGGGCTTCCACCACCCTGATAGGACGGGCGCTGGCCTTTGGTTCCACAGTCACCACCGACAACAACACGATTTCTGTTCCCACCTGCACGCCGATACCCCCGGGGGATTCCACCTTGACTCCCGAGCTCACGCTGACCAAGACGATCACCGGCGGTGACCCGTTCTCGGCGGTGGGCGACACGATCAACTTTTCGCTGGTGGCCGAGAACGTCGGCAACGTGACGCTGACCAACGTGACCGTGAGCGACCCGGACCTCGAGCCGCCGGCGCTCGACTGCACCCCGGCGCTGCCGGTAGCGGAGCTCGTTCCGGGCGAATCGGTGGTGTGCGCCGGCAGCTACGCGATCACTCAGCAGGACCTGGACAACGGCAGCTTCACCAACACGGCGACCGCCGACAGCGACGAGACCGAACCGGTCCAGGCCAGCG
>CAZAEY010000067.1:0-2938 GCA_964484155.1 uncultured Acidobacteriota bacterium | reverse complement strand
TTCACCAACACGGCGACCGCCGACAGCGACGAGACCGAACCGGTCCAGGCCAGCGAGACGGTGACCGCCCTGCAGGATGCAGCCCTGACGATCGTCAAGGAAGCCGACGTCGCGATCTACTCTGAAGTCGGCGACGTGATCAACTACACGATCACGGCCACCAACGCGGGCAACGTGACGCTGACCAACGTGACCGTGAGCGACCCGGACCTCGAGCCGCCGGCGCTCGACTGCACCCCGGCGCTGCCGGTAGCGGAGCTCGTTCCGGGCGAATCGGTGGTGTGCGCCGGCAGCTACGCGATCACTCAGCAGGACCTGGACAACGGCAGCTTCACCAACACGGCGACCGCCGACAGCGACGAGACCGAACCGGTCCAGGCCAGCGTTACCGTGGATGGAGACGTGGATCCCGAACAACCCGACATCGACCTCATTCCCATCCCGACCATGCAGACCGCCGGTTATCTTTTGCTGACCCTGTTGCTGCTGCTGATCGGCGGAATGGCCCTGCGTCAGCACCGGATCGGTTGAGACGTCCCTAAGTACGAGGGGTGGGAGGAACGAGTCCCGGCTGGCTAAGGAAAAAGGAGGGGCTTGTTCGTGAGTGGTGGGAAGATTGGCGGATCAATAGTGACCCCCTCCGGCCTTACCCGGCCTCTCCGGTACTACGAGCCTGTTCGCCACCCCCGCCCACCCGGCCTCTCCCTCGCGGGCTTCCGGTTGGGGCCCCCGGCCCCGGGTGCTTAGCTCTTCTCGCCCCACGGCTCTCAGCCTTCCCTGAATCTCAGGCAGGTCGGCTTCCGCGTCACCCTTTTCGAGGCCTGCTCGGCGTTCACTGTCAGTTACGGCCTGCACGTTCGCCATGTCGCCTTGCGCGAACCTTTACACCGAAGGCTTCAACAACTTCGTTGCCTCCATTGTTGCTCCGATTGCTTCCGGCTGGAGCGACAGCTGCCGGGTGGGTTTCGCACCCACTGGAAATCGGCGCCGTTTCACGGCGCACTGAGAAATGCGGGCTAGACAGCGAGATGTAATCGAGGTCACGTTTCCGCAATACGACTTGTGTCAGACTGCGCTCGTGTCTGCATCTCATCATGCTCTTCAATTGAGTGATTCAGAAGAAGCTATCAGCCTCAAATCCACGAGAGGCGACAGGAAGAATCGATCAGTTGATCCAATGAAAGATGGTTTGGCAAGGCTTCGCTTTCGGGAGCGGCATCTCTGCCTTCGCCGCATTCGGAATCCGCAATTCTCGTAAGCGCTGGCCAGGAGCCGTCGGCGCAAGATTGATGCAGGCGGCACGTCGGCCCACTTTGTTCCATTTCGCTTCAAAGGTGAGTCCGCTGACAGGCCGACTGTCAGTGCTGCGCTTCGGAGCCATGGCCGAAGAATTTACGGAGGTTTCTGATGAAGTTTCTAATCGTTTTAATTCTGGTCTTGACCACAAACGCAGTTACTTTTTCTCAAAGAGGAAACAGTGTCAAGCCGCCTAAGGAGCCGGCCGTTGATCAACATGCGGCGCCGCAACCTAAACTTCCAAAGGAGCCTCGAGGCGACAGCGACCATCCACGGCAGGCGGGGACTCCTGCTGACTCTCCATCCGCTCCGGCGCCACTTCCTCCCCCGCCGGACATACCTCCCTGCGAAGACCATGATCCCGAAGCGTGGCATGGGACTTGGGATGAAGAAAAGGGTTGCTATTACGAACACCATCATGGAACGAACCCATTCTCAACTCCTTTCGCCGAACGCGTCTCCGAATGGGAGAAACTCTACGCGGGCGAGGCTCATCACGGTTTCGTCTTTCTTTGGATCGAAGCGGAAGACGGGTGCGAGCGATTTGACGGCTGGGGCGAGGGTTGCGTGCGCCGGGCGCTTCTGCGAGTTCATTCGACAGGTACGATTCAACACCTGAAGGTGCGGCGGCATTCGGCTCGACTGATCGCCGAAGTCTGCGATCAAGATCAAAAGCAATGCGGCATTATAGAAACGGGCAGCATTCAGGATTACGGTATCGTTCACTGTCCTTACAAAGACATGCACTGTCCCCTGTCCGTAGATCCCTGGGGAGACATCAGCGGCGACGGCGACAATCTTTCCGGTCTGGAGGATCAACCCCCTTACAAGGCGGCGCGAACGGTTGACAACATCGACCACGTGAAGTTCAGTGGAGCGAATCCTCAATTCTGGCAGTCGCTTGGACCAAACCCGATCATGCTGGCGTACTTTGACGACGACGGCGGCGGCCTTTACAATCCATGGCCGAATCAGACGTTGAAGCTGGCATGGATTGCAGACGATTCCTGGGGGCTGGTGGATCCGATGGATTTCGACACCGATCATCCCAGCGAAAACTATTTAGACGAGCCGGATTTTCGGGGCAGGTTCAACCATTCCCGCTTCTGCGCGTTCAACATTCGCATCTCTCTGCCCGAATTTCTTCAGGTTGGACCTGGATTCGAAGGCTGGACCGACCGACATGGGGCGATCGTTGAAAACTGCACCGAGGAAGGGATCGACTGCCATCCGCTCAAAATCTCGGGTTCTGTGCCGCAAACGACACGGACATTCAACCTGAGCCGCAGCGTTGGACCGGACTGTCGGGAAATCCCTACTCAGGACTTCGACGTCTGTTTCGACTCCAGCGGAGAACTCGTCGATTGCATGACGGGAGGAGTCAGTCCCGGCTGGCTGAGGCCGAAAGTGATGGTCCATTAGCCCGCTTTTCTATCACCGGTTCGTCGCGAGTCGGCGGAGAGCGGCGCGGATGGAGGGCGCGCGACAAAACCGGTTCAGGTTCCGCGGTTCAGGGGGTCAGGGGTTCGGGGTTCGGGGTTCGGGGTTCGGGGTTCAAGTCATCACGGTGATCTAGAGGCCTGAATCTGGAGCCAGCCATATTGGATTCTGACTCCTGACTCCTGACTCCTGACTCCTGACT
>CAZAEY010000066.1:0-17871 GCA_964484155.1 uncultured Acidobacteriota bacterium | reverse complement strand
GACTCCCGCCTCCTAACTCCTTGAGCTCGAATCTCGAACCCTATTTATGAGTGCTTTCACATTGAATCTGGTATCTTTGAGGTCAATTCGCTTCAACCATGGGTCGGCAAGACGTAGAGCTTCAAACGAATCCAGACGAGGTGCAACGCTTTGTCAAGCGTCTGCTCAACGACATCCATGCCTTGGAGACGATGCTTGAATCCGACTTGTTTGAAACGGGAGTGCGGCGAATCGGGGCCGAGCAGGAAATGTTTCTGGTGGACGAGGCGTGGCGTCCGGCGCCGGTGGCGCTGGAGGTGCTGAAAGACCTGGACGACGACGCATTCACAACGGAGCTTGCGCTGTTCAACTTGGAATTCAACCTGGCGCCGCATGAATTCCAAGGGGACTGCCTGACTCGATTGGAGGCCGAACTCTCCGATCTGCTTTCCCGAGCTCGTCAAAGCGCTCGCAAACAAAACTGCGACGTGATTCTGACCGGAATTCTTCCGACGTTGACCAAATCGGATCTGGGTCTGGAAAACATGACCCCAAAGCCTCGTTACTTCGCTCTGAATGAGGCGCTTACGCGACTCCGGGGCGACGATTACGAGTTTCGAATCAAAGGGGTCAACGAACTGATCGTTCGCCACGACTCAGTGATGCTGGAGTCCTGCAACACCAGCTTTCAGGCCCATTTTCAGGTAACCCCGTCGGAATTCGCAAGGCTGTACAACATCGCTCAATTGATAACGGGGCCGCTGCTTGCCGTTTCGGCCAACTCTCCTCTGTTATTCGGCAAGCGCCTTTGGCGGGAGACTCGAATCGCCTTGTTTCAGCAGGCGGTCGATACCCGAAGGGTCACGCCTTATATGCGGGAAACCAAGGCGCGGGTCAGTTTCGGCACCCGGTGGGTGAGGGATTCGGTGCTCGAAGTGTACCAGGAAGACATCGCCCGCCATCGAGTGCTGTTGGGCATTTCAGAGACCGAGGATCCGTTTGAAAAACTAGCCCGCGGGGAAACGCCCAAACTGGAGGCTCTGTGCCTTCACAACAGCACCGTATACCGATGGAATCGCCCTTGTTACGGAATTTCCGACGGCAAACCTCACTTGAGGATTGAAACCAGGGTGATGCCGGCAGGCCCCTCCGTACCCGATGCGGTCGCCAATGCCGCTTTCTTTTTCGGACTGATGGGCGGGCTGGGGGATCAGTTGGGCGACGTCGCCACAATGATCGACTTTGCCGAGGTCCGCTCTAATTTTCTTGCAGCGGCTCAGCTTGGGCTCGCCGCTCAGTTCACCTGGCTGGAAGGGTCTACGGTGCCTGCCCAGGAACTGATCTGCGATCAGTTGATTCCGATCGCGCGCAAAGGTCTTCTGGATCGTGAAATAGATCCGGCGTCCGTGGACCGCTATCTTGGAATCCTTGAGGACAGAGTCCGCAGCCGCAGGACCGGGGATCAGTGGCTGATCAAGTCTCTTTCAGCGATGGGCGGACAGGGCACCGCCTTGGAACGCCTGGCTGCGCTGACGGCCGCGACGGTTCGACGGCAGCACAACGGGACTCCGGTCAGCCAGTGGCCTCTAGCTTCGCTGAATGAAGGCGCCGGCTGGAAGCCCGTACATATGAAGGTCGAGCAGTTCATGACAACAGACCTTGTGACGGCCACCGAAGGGGATGCACTCGAGCTGGTCGTCAACCTGATGAACTGGGAGCGAGTCCGTCATATCCCGATCGAAGACGAAGAGCACCGGCTCGTCGGTCTCGTCTCTTACCGTTCGGTTCTCCGATACCTTGCAGAACATCTGGCCGGCGCAGCCGATTCAACCGCCCGCGTTCGCGACGTGATGAAAACCAATCCAATTACCATTTCGCCGGACGCTTCCTCTCTGGACGCCATTCGGTGCATGCGCCAGAACGCCATCGGAAGCCTTCCCGTCGTTGAGGGCGGCCGGCTGGTAGGCATCGTCACCGAGCGCGACTTTATGGAAGTCGCCCGCGAGCTGATCGAAAGCAAATTTAAAGAATAGACCGGTAGCGCAGGCTTCCAGCATGTTGCAAGTCACACGGGCAGGATGCCTGATCCACGGCGCGTGGCGCACAGCCGCCGCAGGCGGTACAATTCGAAAATGAGCGGCAACGAAGTGTCGGTGCGGATGCAGTGGAAAGAGGATCAGTTATTCTCCGGCTCGACTCCTTCCGGCGTCGAATTCTCATTGGAGGGATCCCGACGCAGGGCGCCTTCGCCGATGGAAGGACTTCTGGCCTCCTTGTCCGCCTGCATGGCCATCGACGTTGTCGATATCCTGCGGAAGATGCGCGGAGAAGTCAGACGATTGGACGTGGAAGCGACGGGACGGCGAAACCCACAGCCTCCCCGCTATTTCAATCAGATTCACTTACTCTTTACAGTCGAAACGAATCTGCCTCAGGAGCGGGTGCAGCGGGCCATTCAACTTTCTTTTGAGACTTACTGCAGCGTGTACCATTCGTTGCGGAGCGACATTCAGGTCAGCCACGAACTGGAAGTGCGATCGTGACGTCGGGCGCCCCGATTCTATTGCGAGTCTCCTATCGCGTTCGAGTCCACGAAACGGCAGATTTTGAAAAAATCTTTCAGCAGGAAATCATTCCCTTGATCGAGGAGCATGGCCTGCGGTTTTTGGGAATCTGGAAGACCCTGGTCGGAAACGTTGGAGAATTTCTGGAACTCTGGGAGTTCGACTCGCTTGCGGATTTTGAAAAACGCTGGTCTGCTTTGCTGCAAGACCCGAGATTGCAGGCGGTATTTGAGAAAACCGGCCCGATGGTGGAGGAAGAGTCCTTCTCCCTCCTGCAACCGGCCCTGAGGGATCGGAGCCAGCCGGGTCAGGAAAATCGCTACCGGGTCTAACGGACGTCTCCTTTGGCGTCGCCATCTTCCGACAAGCGTATGGTGAGAACCGGGCTTCGGGAAGTGCGCACTACCTTTTCAGCGACCGATCCGAACACCAGATGCTGCCAGCCGGTGTGGCCGTGCGTCGCTATTACGATCATGTCGGCGCTCCATTCCGCGGCGATGCGGACGATTTCGCGCGCAGGATCTCCAAAGCAGAACTCGATTTCGGCTTCAACTCCCAAGCCCGAACTCTTGAGCCTCTCCTTCAGCTCCTCCAGCCGATTTCTGGCGTTTTCCTGCAGGGCCTCCTGGTAGACCGGCAATTCGAAGTTATAGTGCATTTCCGGCGGCACCGTAGGGACTGGAGGAATCACGTGCGCTACCATGAGCCGCGCCTGGAAGTGAACCGCCAACTCCGCAGCCTCGCGGACCGCTCGCATGGCGTTGTCGCTGAAATCCGTCGGCGCCAGGATTCTCTCGATCGGAAGCATCGACATCAGAACCTCCCTGTGATACCGGCAGCTCGGCGGGCGACGCCCGCCCACTAAAATCGAAGAAACGCCCCCACGCCCTCGGCCGACTGCATCGTCGCCGCGGCTTCGGCCTTCAACTGTTCGACGCGCCCGCCATCTTCGAAGACCCGCCGGACCAGCGGCTCCAAGAGGTTGCCGACCGGGCGAAGCTGCTTCCGACAGACGGAACAAAGCTCCTCGGCAGCGGCCACAAGGATCCCGCATTCCAGGCATTCGCCGCCCTTTCGCCGAAAGCCTTCCGCATATATCAACTCCCGAGCCCTGCCGGAGCTTACGGCCTCCAGCGTCGCTTCCACACCGACCACCGCCTGGTGGTTCTTTGCGGCCAGCGTCAACAGGCGCTCGACTTTGTCCCGCTCTTCCGTCCGCTCAACGCTTTCCTGCAACACGACGGCCGCCTTTAGGATTTCACTCTCCGCGGCATGAATGGGAAGAGACAATGTCCCGACCAGTCGCTGCCGGAGCCTCTCAGACAAGAGCGACTTGAGCTCGGCCGCCGCTTCCGGCGGCCCCGCGAGGACCAGGCGATCGAACTTCTGTTGATCCAACAGCCGATCCATCATATGAGCCACATTCCTCTGGTGCCAGCGGGCGTGCTCGTTCGATCGCCGCTGCAAGCTCATCTGGGAGCGAATCTGGTCCTGGCTGGTTGCGTCGAAGCGACGGACGTCCCCTTGCGCCAGGGCTTCCAGGTTTTCTTCAATCTCGCCCATCATCAGGGTAAACAGCCGGGCGTGGGCGCGATCGGTCAGAATCACTCCGTAGCGTTCAAATTCGTCCCGCGCTTCCAGCAAGGGCCTGAGGACCGGATGACAATCCCAGAAAGCCTGGGCTTTCATTGGGACCTGCAGGCTGCGCTCCCACAGGAATTCCGACGAAGCCTCCGAAAAAAGCACCAGACTTTTACCTGAGGGCTGGTACCGGAATACGAAGTGCAGGACTTCAGCCGAATTCGCTTGCAGCCGCTTTCGCTCCGCCTTCGATTCGACCCCGTTTTGCAGGTTCCGCAGCAGGTTCCGAAGCGCGGCCTCGAATCCTCGATTCAGATTGGCCGCCTGCCCCTGGTCCACGTTTAAATAGACGCTTAGAACATAGTTTTCGGGACCCCATTTCGAGGAAACAAGGTCTTTCAACTCCTTTCTCGATATCATTCGAGTTCTCCTGGCGAGCCGCTGCGATTCGATGCAGTCGCCTTTTGAGGGCCGATCTAATTCCAGTGTACGGCCTTGCTGTCCGGAGGGCAAGCGACGCTTTTCCGGCTTGGCGCCTTGCCTCGGCACGGCGACGATTGAGAAGGCTTTGCCCAGCCCTTCGTGCAGGTCTGCAGCCCAGTTTCCGATGGCCAGTCGCCCTAGAAAAATGTGACCTCGATCATACACTCACGCAGAACGGTCCCCCTAAGATAGTGAAACGATGCGCGGCGAACTGCGAATACTCCCTTATGACGAATTCGAGTTCTGGCTGCGCGGGCTCACCGCGCATTTGCGGCAGCGACGCATTCCGTCGGTCACCGATCAGTTTTCCACTGAACGCCACAACTATTCGGAAGAAGTTCGTACGGCTCTCCTGCTGATCCGGCGCCTTTCGGCGTTATCGCCCCAGACCATGATTCAACCGCTGGTGGAGCGGCAAAAGAGCGAGACGGAAAGCAAGTTCGGCGCGTCCAGCGTCGGATTAGGCACGAATCTCAAGCGCGTGGGAGAACATCTCGTAGATTTTCATCGTTTCCGAACCGCGTTGGAAAATTTCAAGACTCTGGGCATGGGACTCGCGCGACATCAATCCGTTTCCCGCCAGCAGTTTGACGCCTTCAGCTCCCTGGCCTTGGAAAGAATCGCCTCCTATCGGGAGTCGGAGTGTCGTCAACGGATTCTGGATGCTGACCAGAGGTTCCGACTTCAGGAATTTTTGAGCCGCCACGTCTTGATCGATGTCGAAATGGAAGGAGTGCGAGATCATCTCCAGTCCGTGCTGGGGAGATACTTGGTCCTGCTCTGTCTGTTTCAGTTCATGCAGCAGGAAATTCGGATTTCTTTTCAGCCCCGGCTCTTGCTCCCCTTGCTGACTTTTTCCTACCATGCGTCGCTCCGCTTGATCCGAACCCTTCAGGATACGAAATCCTACCTGGGAAGCTTCTCGAGAGAGTGGGCCCAAGCGGTGCAAGTCACCTGCGGCGGCATGAAACTGGAGACCAAGCAGGCGTTTCAGACGGAACTAGGCGACCTATCGCAGATCCCGGACAACCGCTCCGACTTCGTGCAGATCGATCGGGTGGTAGGGCTCTTGTTGAATCTGTTCCAACAGTCCTTCGTTTCGCTGGCTACTGTCCTGAACCCCAGATTCGACGAGCGCACTCTCCCGAACTCTTCGGAAAAACGCTACCGGGAATCGCTCCAGCTTCTGGAACATCTGGAGAAACTGCAGACGGTCGTCGCTCGGACTCAGGCCTCCGAAGATGGCGCCGCACTCAATCCGAAGGAGGTCGTACGGGAAATGGGCGTATTTCAGGCCAACACCATGAAGCATCTGTTTTCGAGGGATTGGCAAACCTTTCTCGAGTTCTGGCGTGAGTTCAATCAGGCTCGCGCAGACGAGTGGCCGCGAATCCTTCACCGACTGGAAGTTTACTTGAGCGCTCTGATCGGCGAAGTCCGGAAACGATCCGTCCTGGCCAAACACGGCGCCGACAGCGGGGGCACGGAACCCGATTCCCGTCAGCAAATCGTCAACTGGTAGACTGCGGGCTGGTACGAGCCTGTCCGAAAATTCTTTGGGGTCGCGAGCCGGGGTCATTCCCGACGCCGAGCAGCGCGCCGGACCGGGTTTTCAGAACTTTCACCGCCGCTTTCCAGCCTCGAGCGACTTGCCTTCCCTGATGTGCAATCCTGTTACAATATCGGCCCTCGGAACGCTGGAAATCCAACGATGGACACGGAAGAAAGGAACCCCCGGACTCAGGAAATCGACATCGTCCCGACTCTGGAACTGGTCCGTTTAATCAATGAGGAAGACCGGAAGGTGGCTCCGAAAGTTGCAGAGGCGTTGCCGCAAATCGCTGCGGCCATTGATGAAATCGCATCCAGAATGCGAGAGGGCGGGCGCCTGTTTTACATCGGCGCGGGAACCAGCGGCCGCCTAGGCGTTCTGGACGCAGTCGAATGCGTTCCGACATACGGTGTCGATCCCAGTCTGGTTCAGGGCATCCTGGCCGGCGGCCATCGCGCCTGCCACACCTCGATCGAAACCGCTGAGGACGACCCGGCGCAGGGCGAGGCCGATCTTCGAAAAGCGGGATTGACAGCGCGGGACGCCGTCGTAGGAATCGCAGCCAGCGGAAGGACGCCGTACACTCGGGGCGGAGTCCAATATGCGCGAAGAATCGGCGCCCTGACCGTCGCCGTATCCTGCAATCAGGGGGCGCCGATGTCAATGGACGCCGAATTCGCCGTGGAAGTTGCAACGGACGCCGAAGTCATCGCGGGATCTACGCGAATGAAAGCCGGAACCGCGCAGAAGATGGTTTTGAACATGATCTCAACCGGGGTGATGATTCGCCTGGGGCACGTTTTTCAAAACTTGATGGTCAATGTCCACTTGAAGAACTCCAAACTGCTAGACAGAGGAACGCGCATCGTGTGCGAACTCACCGGCGCCCCGCGGGAAAGGGCCTCTGCAGTTCTCACTGACACTGGTGATGTGCGAACCGCTGTGGTCGCCATCAGGCTTGGATTGTCCGGCCCGGAAGCCGCCCGCCGCGTGCGTCAGGCGGACGGTTCCCTGCGCCGGGCGCTTCGAGAGGGCGGAGCGAACGAAGCTTGAACGACCGCAACCGTACATGCGCATGAGTCAAACGGATCGGACGCAACGGATGGGACCGGGTCTGGAAAATTGCATTTAGGCTGGATTCGTCCAGAAATGCGCGGCGCCGGGCCGGGAAAAGGCCGAAATGCATTTTTTCAGACCCGGTCATAATGATGGGCGGAGCAACGAAGATGAGGATCGAATGGAAGAATTGAAGAAACGGTTCGCCACCTATGACGAGATCGCAGGCCAGGGCCGCAAGCTGAGCGAAACGCTCTCACGGTTGGCGGACGTCCCCTTCCCATTGTCGAAAGGATCTCGCTACTTGCTGACCGGGTGCGGGTCGTCCCTATACATCAGTCTTTTTTTGACCGAGAGTTGGCGCGGCCGTCTCGGCCTCGACGTTCGGTCGGCGCCGTCATCCGAGTTGATTCTCTATCCGGAGCGCATCTTGAAGCGGGAGGAAAAACCAATTCTGATCGCTATCAGCCGAAGCGGCGAAACGACCGAAACGATCAAGGCGGCCCGGATTGCTCGGCAGCGATTCGATTGCCGTATTGTGACGGTCAGTTGCGACAGCCGCTCGACTCTGGCGGGCCTCGGAGACACGGCGATTCACTTCGACGAACTCCGCGAGCAGAGCGTCGTAATGACCCGCGCTTTCACCGGGATGCTAGGCGCGTTCCTTGCATGGAGCGGCCTGCGGGAATCCATTCAACGTCTTCCCGACTGGCTGGGGACGGCCTTGAAAGAGAACGAAAAGCCGCTGCAGGAGCTGGCCGGCAGCGATCAGAAAAACCTGGTCTTTCTGGGGACCGGCCCCTTTTTCCCCCTTGCCTGCGAGGCCATGCTCAAGGTGAAGGAAATGACCGGCGCCGTCGTGGAGGCCTGGCAGACGTTCGAATTCCGGCACGGCCCGCGCGCGATCCTCCAGGAAGGCTCGTTGGTGTGGATATTTGCGGGCGCCGCCGACTTTCCTCATCTGTCCGAAGTCATTTCAGAGTTTCAGGAACTCGGCGCCCGGGTCTGTCTGGCCGGAAACCGTCTTCCCGAAAAACTCGCTGGAAGCGCCGATCTGAGTTTTTCCTTCGACTGGGACGTCGACGAACCGGAAGTGGAAGCCTGCGGCATGCTCCACCTGCCCCAGTATCTGGCCTTTTTCAAAGCCATCGCCTTGAACAAGAATCCCGACCATCCCGAAAAGCTCTCTCGCGTCGTCACTCTTGGGGAAGGGTCCTCGGAACGGATATAACCCGGGCGAGCAACAGACCGGCGAACGGCTCGAGTTCTGCCGGAATATTCCGGACGCCGGCGCGGCTGCCGCAGGCGGCTTCAGGAGCCTTGGTCTTTGCGGCCTTTCATGGGACCGGAAAGCAGATGAGCCTGTTCGTGGAGAAAAGACTTCACGCGACCCTGCACTTCGATCGGAACGTCGACTTCCTGGTCTTTCAAGCGCCGGGTCATTTCACTGCATTTTTCATACGTGCTCAGAAAGTTGATGCAGGGGGCGCATGCGGTCAAGTGTTCTCTGAGCTTTTGTTCGGTATTCTGCTCGAGGGTTCCTTCCAGAAAATCGAACAGCAGATCGACGCACTCCTTGCACTTAAAGAAATCCTTCATCGCTTCCTCACGAAGTAATCCGCCAGCTTCTCGCGCAAAAACAGGCGCGCCCGATGGATGCGGGTCTTCGTCGTGGCCTCTTTCAGACCCAAAATGGCGGAGATCTGTTTGATGGGATAGCCCTCGATATCCTTGAGCACCAGAGGGAGTCTGTATTCGGTAGGCAGCGACTGCACCGAAGTGTACAATTCTCCCGCCAGTTCGGAATTCAGCAAGACTTCCTCCGGATTGACTGCCCAGCCGAATACCGGCTCCGCGAATTCATCGTCGCGGCTGAAAACGGGCAGCGACTCATCCAGTTGAGTGGTCTGCGCACGCCTACGGCGGTTCTTTCGGAGCCACATAATCGAATTGTTAATCGCAATGCGCTTCATCCAAGGCCAGATGTCACTTTCCTCGCGAAAGGTTTCAATTTTTTTTATAACTTTCAGCAAAGTGTCCTGCAGGATCTCTTCGGCGTCGGAAGGATTTCGAGTGTAATTGAGGATCACGCCGAACAGCGGACGGGAATAACGGTCGACGAAGCGGTCGATGGCTTCCCGGTCGAGCGCCTTCAGCCCTCTTATGATCTCGCCTTGACCATCGCCGTTCGACTTTTTCATTGATTCGCTCTCTTTAAAATACACGAGTTTCCCAGCAGCCCGCGGTAAAAGTCCTGATGGGTCGTGCAACAGGGATTTGCGGGCAGACGGCAAGGCGCGTGCAGAAGGGCGCGATGCCCATAGCATCGTCGACGACGAGAGACGCGGCTGGAGGCCGTAAATCCCTGTCGCCTGCCGGGAGCGCGGGCATCCTGCCCGCCCCGTTATCGCGCGAAAGCGCGATCTGTCCGACCGGGCGCATTTGCGCGCATTTTTCACACGCGATCTACTGCGAAACGATCGCGCTTACGCGCGATAAGAGGGCGGGCAGGATGCCCGCGCTCCCAGGAAAGCCGGACGGTGGACGCTGCTGCATCGCCTGAATCGTCGCTGCCAACCCGCATTTCTCACACGGGACCGTTGCGGAGGCGTTGACGAGCGATGCGGATGCAAGCCCGCGGACGAATTGCCCTGGATCCCTGCGGACTGGTACGATTGAGGGCAGTGAAGCGCCTTTGTCTTTTGCTTCTGATGTCCGGGTTCGCCTCCGCGTTCCTCCAGGGTCAGGTTCGACGTCCGCCGCAGTCGCAGCCTCCGGCCTATTACCAGCATTTCCAAGAAGTCAGCGAGCGGGATGGAATCACCCGTGCAGTCATGCGAAACGGCATGACGGTCCTGATCGAGGAGGCGCCGGTCGTACCGCTTTCGTCGGTCACCCTGCTGGTCCGGACCGGCCACTCCGGCGCAGAACCTCCAAAAGCGGCGCTGGAAGCGCTGACGGAGGCGCTGACTCGGAACTTATCGCGCGCCGTTCACTTGCAGGGAGCGGAGCTGCATGTGCGAATCGAGCCAGGCCACACTACGTTTTCGATCCTTTGCCCAGATCAGAATTTGAGACGGATCCTGGGTCTGCTTCCGTCGCTGTTCGAGGAGCCGCCGACCCCTGAACCGCGGGACCTGGTTGGGATCCGTGCGCAGCTGGCCGAAACAGAGAAAGGCGCCGTCGACGGCACGAACGGCTCGCCCGCTTCCGATGGAGAACTTTCGAATGACGCAGCGGCAGTTTTTCGCAGCGTACACCGTGATTACTTCCATCCATTGGGGATCGTTCTTGCCGTTTCTGGAAGCGTCCGTCATGAGATGGCGCTTCGAGAGGTAGCCGAGGGGTTTTCTCCTTTGCGCTCGACGGCGACCTCTCGGAGAGCCGATCTTTCCGCCCTCAGGGGACGAGACGCGGATCTGCGCCACGAAATGGAATACGTTCAGATTCGAGGCGGCGTCAAAAGCCCCTCGATTGCGTTTCGTTATGCCGCGCCGGGGCCCGATCACGCCGACTTTGTCGCGATCCAGATTCTCGGCCGGATACTGGCGAACGGTCCGGGGGCTCTTTTGACCCATCCCCGGCTTTCCGATGCCGTGCTGGATGCGAGCGCCGAGGTCGTGCTGGAAGGAGAGTCTGCGGAGCTGGAGATCCGGGTGACTCCAAAGCCGGATCGAATCGACACCGCGGAGGCCCTGGTGGCTTCGGCGATTGAGGAACTCGCCAGTCGACCTCCGGACGCGATGTTGGCTCGCGGAAAGTTTTCTTTGCTGCTGGATCACTTCCGGGGACTGGAAGATCTGGCCCAGCGAAGCCGGGACCTGGCGATCTTTGAAGGCGCGGGCGGATACCGTTTGCGAGAGCAGCGCAAAAACCGAATCCTGAGCGCGTCAAGTTCCGACCTGAAGAGGGTTGCCGAACGTTATCTAGGGATGGAGCGCCTGCGTGTGATTGAAATGCTTCCGGCCGATTTCGAGGCGCGCACCTTCACCCCTGAAACCTTTCGGGAAACCATGGACATATTGAGGCCCTTGGAAGCTGAGAAGGTTCGCGAGGCATTTTTGAGCTGGGCGGACATCGAGGCGGAAGTCGCCGTCCCGAGTTGGGAGATGAGCTACGTTGCGCCGCGACCGATCAGGACTTCGATTCTCCGAGGTCCGGAGTTTTATGTAAAGCAACGGCACATTGCGCCTCTCGTCCGGGTCGGCGTATTTTTCCCAGGGGGGCGGCTGGATGAATCGGAAGACGCACAAGGCATTACGGAACTGATGCTGAGGGCCCTGATGCGCTCGCTGCCTGGAATCCAGGGGGGAATCCCTCTCCTGTCGCTGGAAGGCGGGGGCGTCGAGTTGGAAAAGATCAACGAACCGGATTTCTTCGGCTTTTTGGCGACGATGCCCTCCCCCCGACTCATCACTGTGCTCCGGGAAATGAATGCATGGCTCCGAGACGGATCCATCACCGAAGAGGAACTGGAATGGGCCCGCCGCGGCCTGATCCTGGATATTGAGCGGCGACAGGCGGATTCCAGCGGCGCCCTGGCCGAACTATTCGGAGACCATGCCTACGGTCGCTCTGCGCTGGGGATGACGCAGGCCGTGGCGACGCTGACGCACGAAGAGGTCGTCGGATGGATCAAGTCTCGCGTCCAGGATGTTCACCCCTACATCCTGGTGTCCGGAGACGCGTCCGGAACGGCTTTTCTGCAGGAGCTGACCCGGGAGCTCAGCGACGCTCGTCAGGAGATCCGTCGCCTGCAATCCCGGCGGAATCCGGTGTCCGCGAACGCGGAGCTACCCATCCTGGAGCAGCGGGGCCACCGTGTTGAGCTGCACTTCCAATCTTCCCAGACCCATGGAAGAGACAAGGCGGCTCTGGATATCCTTGCCCGCCTTTGGGGCGCGCCCGGAGGAAGACTCGTCGAGGATCTCGAACATAAACAGTTTCTGGCACGGCGAGTAGAGGTGAAAAACCACGGGCTTTTTTACGGCGGCAGTTTTGCAATCGCCTTTGAACCGGCCGAAGGGAGGCTGGAAGACGTTCGTAAGATAATTCTGGAAACCGTAGAACAATGGGGCCGGCAGTCGCTTCCGCAGGATGAATTCTTGACCGGCCTCGTCGGCGCGTTGACCCGGCATTACGCATTGGAACTTCAGGGGCGGGAATTCCTGATCGAATGGATGGGCTGGATTGTGGGTGGGAGTGGCATGGAGTTCTTTGAACTTTATCCGGAGCGCGTGCAACGGATGAGCCCCGGAGAAGTTGAGTCCGCAGCCCGTCGGCTCTTGAGGTAACCCGATTGATTGCAGTGATCGCGGCAGGTGGACAAGGGACACGTTTCTGGCCTTACAGCCGTCAGGCCCTTCCCAAACAGTTTCTCAGGATCGCCGGCGAACGGACCATGCTTCAGGAGACTGTTTCGCGGCTTGCCCGGCACCTGCGACCTTCCAGAATTTTCGTCGTCTGCCCGGCGGAATACGCCCAGGTGGTCCGCGAGCAGATTCCTCAACTCAGCGACGATCAGCTCATATTGGAGCCCTCCCCTCGAAACACCGCAGCCTGCATCGGACTGGCCGCCCTGGCGCTTCGCAAAAGCGGCGTCGACGACGTGATGGGGGTGTTCCCAGCAGACCACCTGATTGCAGATATGGCGGCTTTCCAGGCGGCGCTTGAGACGGCTGAGTCGCTGGCCCGTCAAGACTGGCTGGTGACCTTCGGCATCCGCCCCCGATTCGCAGCAACCGGATACGGCTACATCCAACTGGGGGATCCCTTGGAAAACGCCGGGGATCTTCAGGCCTTTCAAGTGCGCCGCTTCGCCGAAAAGCCGGATGCGACTACGGCGCAACGCTTTCTCGATGGGGGCGACTATCTCTGGAACAGCGGCATCTTCGTCTGGAAAACCGAACGGATTCTGGAAGAAATTGAAGCCTCGATGCCGGCGCTCAACCGTTCCCTTGATGAAATCGACCGCAATTGGGAGAATTCCGACCGAGTCCGGGAAATCTTCTCGCGGTTGGAAAGCGTCTCCATTGACTACGGGGTCATGGAAAAGGCTTCCCGGGTCGCCACGGTGCCATGCGACCCGGGCTGGAACGACGTGGGAACTTGGGCCGCCCTGAAAGAAGTCCTCGCTGCCGACGAAAACGGAAACGCCGCCAACACTTCAGTCGTAACGATCGAAAGCCGCAACAATCTGGCGTTTTCCAACAAGGGAAAGCTGGTAGCATTGCTGGGGGTCGACGACTTGATCGTCGTCGATTCGGAGGATGCGCTATTGATTTGTAGGGCCGGACGAAGTCAAGAAGTCAAACGGATCGTCGATCTCTTAAGGTCGAAGGATCTGGATCGATTCCTATGATCCGCCGCGCCGATCGAATTGCGCCCGAAACAAAACGAAGTTGGGAAACGACCATGTCGAATGAAGGGCTGCTGGACGAACCGTCTGCACTTCGCAGTCTGGACCCACAGCGTATGCTAGAGATCCTGCGCGGTTTTCCTGAGCAGATAGTCGAGTCGCTGGCTTCAACCCGCAGCTTTCAGTGGACGCCGCCGCCCGGAGTTCGAAGGATCCTGGCCTGCGGAATGGGTGGCTCGGCCATCGGCGCTGACCTGGCTTTCGCCTTCCTGGGCCCTCGCATGTCTATTCCGTTTTCAATTGTCAGAGATTACAACCTGCCGGGCGGCGCCGGTCCGGAAACCCTGGTTTTCGTCTGCAGCTACTCCGGCAACACCGGTGAGGCTCTAGCCTGTTGGAGCGAAGCGATGCAGAGGAATTGCCCAGTCGTCGCCATTTCTTCGGGAGGAGATCTGTCCGAAGAGGCGAACCGGTTGGACGTTCCCCTGGCGAGCCTTCCTGCCGGACTCCCGCCGCGAACTGCATATATGCACCCTTGTCTGCTGATTCTTCGCTGTCTGCAGGACCTCGGAATCGGCTCGGGAAGCTTGAAAGCGATCGAACGAGCCATTCCGTCCTTCCAGACCGGAATCGAGCGCAGCAGTCCCGAAACGCCGCTTCAGGACAATCCAGCGAAGCGTCTCGCAGTCGCATTGCAGCACCGGATTCCAATTGTGTATTCCTCGGAAAGGCTGGCGTCAACCGGCAAACGCTGGGCCGATCAATTTTGCGAAAATTCAAAACAGTTGGCGTTTGCCTGCCCTCTTCCCGAAGCCGTCCACAATCAGATCGCCGGCTGGAAACACCCCGCGCCACAGATCGGCGCCTTCCAGCCCCTGATTCTGCGCGATCGCGAAGACGATGCCCGGCTGCAGTCGCAGATGGATGCCCTCGCCCAAGGTTTTTCGGATTTGGGAATCGCCGCCATCGATTGCTGGACCGAAGGCGACGGTTGGGAGGAGCGGTTGTGGAGCCTGATCCTGCTGGGGGACTATTGCAGCGTTTATCTTGGGCTCTTGAACCGCGAAGACCCGGTCGAAATTGCCGCCATCGACCGATTGAAGGAAGCGATTTCGCAAACGAATGGATGACCGCGCTCAATCCGCAGACGTTAAACTCGGCACTTTTGCAGAAGGATCAATGCTGAATCCCGAAATATTCAGAGAGTATGACATCCGCGGGATCGCCGACCGGGATTTGACCGACGACAGCGTCGTCCTTCTCGGCAGAGCCATCGGAACCTATTTCCGCAAGCGGGGAAAGAGCCGGATGACGGTCGGTCGGGACGTAAGGCTCAGTTCGGAGCGCATCCACGCCCGGTTCATTGAAGGATTGCTGGCCTGCGGCATCGATGTGCTGGACGTCGGCGAATGCCCCACGCCGCTGCTGTATTACTCCCTCTACCGGCTGAACCCCGACGGCGGCGTCATGATCACCGGAAGCCACAATCCATCTGAATACAATGGTTTGAAGGTGGCTGTGGGTAGGAGCACGATTCATGGGGCGGAGATCCAGGAGATCGGGAGGCTGGCCGAGCGCGGAGAATTTCATACCGGCTCGGGACGCCTCGAGCAGGCTCCTCTGATGGACGATTACTTCGCCGAGCTGGAGCAGTCCGTGCGTCTGAAAAGCGATCTGAAGATAGTCGTCGATTGCGGAAACGGCGCGGCGTCGCTGCTGGCCGACAAACTCTATACGGCATTGGGCTGCACTGTTCACGCCCTATATTGTGAGGCGGATGGACGCTTTCCAAACCACCACCCGGATCCCACCGTTGCTGAAAACCTGGAAGACCTGGCCGAAGAGGTCCGTCGGCGGGGGGCCGACGTCGGCATCGCCTTTGACGGCGACGCAGACCGGATTGGAGTCGTGGACGAGCGGGGCGGGATTCTTTGGGGCGACGACTTGATGATCGTCTTTTCTAGAAATATTCTGGAGGCTCATCCCGGCGCTACGATCGTCGCTGAGGTGAAATGCTCCAAGAGGCTCTATGATGAGATTGAAAGATTGGGCGGCAAAGCCATCATGTGGAAGGCGGGCCACTCCTTGATCAAATCGAAAATGGCTGAGGAGAACGCCCTGCTCGGGGGCGAGATGAGCGGCCACATGTTTTTTCGAGATCGCCATCACGGATATGATGACGCCATCTACGCGGGGGCGCGACTGCTGGAAATTCTTTCCGCTTCGGGGCGGAAGCTTTCAGAGGCGTTGGCGGATCTTCCCGAAACATACAGCACGCCGGAAATTCGGGTGGACTGTCCCGAGCGGATCAAGTTTCAGGTGGTCGAGAAGGCTCGGGAATACTTTTCGAAGCGCTTTCGAACGATTCAGGTCGACGGGGTGCGAATCGAGTTTTCCGACGGCTGGGGGCTGGTGCGGGCCTCAAACACGCAACCCGTATTGGTCCTCCGTTTTGAGGCCGACACGCAGCAGCGGCTCCGGGAAATCCGGAGTCTGGTTGAAGAGAAGGTGCAGGAATTTGTGGAGCGGGCCGGCAGCGGGGTCGATTCCTGATTCAATCATGGAAAAACATAACGTTCTCATTGTCAGCGACGGAACCGGAGAAACGGCGCACCGCCTGCTAAAGGCGGCGATCCGCCAGTTCTCGAAGGACATTCTCATCACACGCTATGCTAATATTCGTCACAGAAGCCAGATCGAGGACATCCTCCGCGCCGCCTCCAAAAGCAATAGCCTGATCGTCCACACCTTCGGATCGTCTGAGCTTCGCGACTTTCTGGAGAAATCCGCTGAAAAGGAAAAAACGGACACGATCGACGTCTTGGGACCTCTTGTCGAAGAACTTTCCCAGTTTTTCCAGACTCGCCCGGCATCTCAACCGGGACTGCTGCATCAGGTGGACGAGGAGTATTTCGATCGCGTTGACGCCGTCGAGTTCGCCATTCGCCACGATGACGGCAACGATGTCTCCGATCTGAATCAGGCCGATATCATTCTGGTGGGCGTCAGCCGCACGTCCAAGTCTCCGCTCAGCATCTTCCTGGCGCAGGAAGGATGGCGCGTTGCCAACATCCCGATTGCGGCCGGCAGCAAGCTGCCGTCCCAATTGTTTCAAGTCGATCCCCGCAAAGTCGTGGGATTGACCATACAGCCGGAACGGCTGGCGGAAGCCCGCCAGGTGCGGATCCGGCAGCTCGGACTGGACGGGAGCAGCTACGCTGATCCGGACCGCATTCACGAAGAGCTGGAGTACGCAAGAGCCGTTTTCGAACAGAACGAAGCTTGGCCTATCATCGACGTCACTGGCAAGTCGATCGAAGAGGTTTCCCAAGAGATCCTGGACCAACTTATCGGCCGGGGTCGACGTCTTTGATTCTCGGGCGGAACGGAGGCCGACCATGATCGTCTCAGCCTTCAAGTATCACTGCTACGGGAACGATTTTCTGATCGTTCTCGATTCGACCGTCCAAACCGGAGTCCGGCCCCGCCTGGCTAGAGAGTTTTGTCACCGCAAAACCGGCGTCGGGGCCGACGGCGTCATTTTCGTGAACACCGGGCCGGAAGCGGCCATCGAAATCCTCAACCGGGACGGAAGTTCAGCACAAATGTCGGGCAACGGTCTGCGCTGTGCGGCAGCCCAGCTGGTGCATCAGGGCGAAGTCTCAGGCCATGAGGTGACCGTGGATACGCCAGCCGGCAAGAGAACGCTTTGGCTGCTTGAGGTGGGCAAGGCGAAATGGACCTTCGAAACGAACATGGGAGAGCCGCGATTTCGCAGCGAAGAAATCCCGTTTCAATCCACGCCTGCCGTCCCGCTGGTGAAGGATTACGCGTTGAACGCAGAATTCGGATCGCTGACCGTTACCGCCCTCAATGTCGGAAACCCTCAGTGCGTCGTCTTTGTGGATCAGCTGCCCGGCGATGAGGAACTCTCCCGGTTGGGATCCGCCCTGGAGCAACATCCGTGCTTTCCAGAAGGCTCCAATGTCACCTTCGCCAAAGTCGAAGGCCCGGGCCACCTGCGCATCCGCATCTGGGAAAGAGGAGTCGGCCCAACCGAATCCTCCGGCACCGGCTGCTGCGGCGCTGCCGTGGCAGCCATCTGGACCGGACGCGCCCACAGTCCGGTCAGCGTGGAGAGCGACACCGGAAGCCAGCAGGTCGCGTGGGCGTCGGGCGAGCCCATCAAACTCGTGGGAGACGCCGAGTTCGTTGCCGACATCGACTATTTTTGGAACGTGTAGAGGGTTCCGGTTTTCAAGCTTCAACTCGGAGCCCGGTCAGTAATGACCGGGGCA
>CAZAEY010000065.1:0-17922 GCA_964484155.1 uncultured Acidobacteriota bacterium | reverse complement strand
GCTTCGGGGCCCGTTGATGCGATGGATCGAACCCGTCCTACTGACCTTCCGGAATGTAGCTCAAATCGGGCCGATAGCGAAGGATCTCGGTTCGCTGCCCTTCGATGCTCTCCAGAAAACTCCGCAAGAGGCTTTCCGCTTCCCGACGCCCGACAGCCTTTTCGATGGCCGCTTCGAAGGGCGTCTCAGGCGGATTCATGTCAGCCCACTGGTTCATCGGGAGAACGACGTTGAAGATGGGACCCTCGCCGCCTACGATCACCCGTTCCCAGAGGTAATGATGTGGCCAGTTCGCCTCCTGCAGCGCCTTGTGGATTCGTTCGATGGCGTGATTCAACTGGGCGACTTTTCCAGGCTTGACGCGGTGCATGATCACGAATACGAGGCTGGGCGAAAGATCCGCCGGCCAGTGGGATAGATCCACCAGGAATCGGGAGTACCAGGCGCTCATCGATTCCATATAGGGACCCATTCGCGTCCCTGCGTCCGCATTGTCGCGCGCGATAAACTCGGCGTGGGCGTCAAAGTCTTCCCAACGATGGCCTTGCGTAATGGCCAGATACTCGCCCACTTGCTCTCCGGTTTCGTATTGCCAGATGTGCCACTGCCAAGGATCGTTCTCTTGCCGGTGCCAGTCCATGTGGCTCTTGGCCGCCTCTTCGAACTCCTGCACCATGCCGGCCTTCGGTTTGACATGGATAAAATGGGCTATTTCACCCGCCGGTTGCTGAGCGCACAGCGGCGCAATCAGCAGGACCGTCGCGACGACCATTGTGAAAATTCTTTGAGCTATCATTTTCGCTCCTCCCCTGAAATTGATTTTAAAAGAAACTCAGAATGACGATGATTCTGAGTGTAGGCAGAATCATCCGGCGACGCAACTGGAACGTGCACGGTACCGGATTGAAAATTCATTGAGCGCATTCCGATCTGACTCGCGATAAACTTTCAAATTCCGTACTTGTGAAAAAAAAAGGCCGGGGCAGTCGGTCGGTCGTCTATGAAAAACAGTCTGCGTCATTTGTTCCGAATAGCTTTGGCTGCCGCGCTGTGTGCGCCGGCCTGTTCCATTGACAAGCCTGTTGCGCCTGACCCAATTCTCGAATGGGCCCCGGAGGGCTGGGCGTTTCCCGACAGCCGCGTGGTCCCGACCTACGGCATGGCCGGCATGGTATCCACCACCGACCGGGTCGCCACGGAAGTCGGAGTCGAAACGCTCCGTCGGGGAGGCAACGCGATCGATGCCGCGATCGCGACTCACTTCGCTCTGGCGGTGGTCAACCCGGAAGCCGGAAACATCGGCGGCGGCGGATTTATGGTCATCCGCATGGCTGACGGGCGGACATCTTCCCTCGATTTCCGGGAAAAGGCTCCTCTGGCGGCAACGCGGGACATGTATCTGGATGACGCAGGGAACGCCAGCGAACTCGCCGTCATCGGACACCTGGCCGCCGGCGTGCCCGGTTCGGTGGCCGGAATGTGGGAAGCCCACAGCCGATACGGTACGATTCGATGGTCCGAATTGGTTGAACCCGCAATCAATCTGGCCGAGGGGATCGTCGTCCACGATCGTCTCGCGCAGTCTTTGGAAAGATACGAAGATCGGCTTCGGAAGTTTTCGGCGACCGCTGAAGTCTTTCTCCCGAACGGCCGGGCGCCGCGGGTCGGAGAACGGCTCGCCCAGCGCAATCTTGCCGAAACGTTTCGCCGCATCGCAGGCGACGGCCGAGACGGCTTCTATTTGGGGCGTACGGCGGAACTGATCGAAGCGGAAATGAGCCGGGGCGGGGGCATCATCACCCGCGAGGACCTTGCCCTCTACGAGGCCTTCTGGCGAGATCCGTTGGAATTCGAATACCGCGGCCACACCGTCATTTCGATGGCGCCGCCTTCTTCAGGCGGCGCCACTCTGGCCCAAATCCTCAAGATCCTGGAAGGCTACTCGCTGCAGTCTCTTGGCTACCATTCGCGCGACCACCTGCACTTGTTCGCGGAAGCGTCTAAACGCGCCTTTGCCGACCGCAACGCTTACCTGGCGGATCCGGATTTCATTCCCCAGCCGATTGACACAATGATCTCAGCGGCGTACGCCGCCCAAAGGCGATCGGAAATTTCCGCCGACCGCGCCACGCCATCCGAACAGGCCCGCCCGGGATTGGGGCCCGTTTCGCCGCGCGCCGGTGCCGGCCGCGAGAGTGCAGAGACGACTCACTTTTCTGTGATCGACCGCGAAGGCAACGCGGTCGCGGTCACCACCACCATCAACTCTCTGTACGGAAACCTCGTGACGGTCGCCGGCGCCGGGTTTCTCTTAAACAACGAAATGGACGATTTCGCCGCCAACCCGGGCAAGCCGAACCAGTTCGGACTGGTGCAGGGAGAAGCCAACGCCATCGAACCGGCAAAGCGCATGCTTTCGTCTATGACTCCTACGATTCTGGTGGACCCGAACGGTCGCCTGAAACTGGTCACCGGCACACCGGGAGGCGGAACGATCATCACAACGGTCGCTCAGATCCTCTCCAATATCGTCGACTTCAACATGGATATCGCCGGCGCTACAGCCGCCCCGCGTTTTCACCATCAGCACCTGCCGGATACCCTGCAGTACGAACCCAACGGTCTCCGCCCTCCTGTAGCATCCGCTCTGCAAACCCTGGAACACGTTTTGGAAATTCGCCGCGGCTATCAAGGCGACACCCAGTCGATCGCGGTTCTGCCCAACGGAACGCTTGCCGGCATGGCCGATCCCCGCCGCGGCGGCGCCGCAGCTGCCGTGCGAACTCGGAGCCGCGTCAGTAATGACGCGGGCGGCCTGACAGCTCGCAAGAACGCTTCGGGCGACCTTGAGCGGGAACGCCGAACGGGCGAGCTGCGTTAACCCGGGTGTCGCACCGCCCCGGTCATTACTGACCGGGCTCTGGGGCCCACAAGCAACCGCGTCAGATTCGCGCTCTTTTCAACCGAAGCGCGTTTCCGACGACGGAGACCGAGCTGAGGCTCATGGCTGCGGCTGCGATCATCGGGCTGAGGAGGATCCCGAAAAACGGATATGCGACGCCCGCGGCGATCGGCACCCCCAGGGAGTTATACAGGAAAGCGAAAAACAGATTCTGGCGGATATTTCGAATCGTCGCACGGCTCAATCGCCTGGCTCTGGCGATTCGCCTCAAGTCTCCGCGAATCAGAGTTACCGAAGCGCTTTCGATTGCGACGTCGGAGCCGCTGCCCATGGCGATTCCGACATGAGATTGCGCCAAGGCCGGCGCGTCGTTAATCCCATCGCCGGCCATTGCCACTATTCTTCCTTCCTCCTGAAGTCTTCGGATCGCCTCCGCTTTCTGTTCGGGCAATACTTCCGCTTCCACTCGATCGATCCCCAATTTCCTCGCAACGGCTTCGGCAGTCATCCGACTGTCCCCCGTCAGCATGACGATTTCGACGCCCTCTTCATGCAGCTGTCGCACCGCCTCGGCTGAGGTTTCCTTGATCGGATCGGCCAGCGCAAGGAGTCCCGCTGGTCTGCCATCTACGGCCACGAAGACTACGGTGTAGGCTTCCTTTCGCGCCTCTTCGGCTTTTTCAACGAGGTCGGCGGGATCCGTTTGGTGTTCCTGCAGAAAACGTCGATTTCCCAGAACAAGCCGCTTACCCCCGACCTTGCCGCGCACTCCCCTCCCGGTTAGAGATTCGAACTCCTCAGCCTCGACCGGCTCGATACCCCTGTCCCGGACGCCCTGGACAATGGCGTCCGCCAGCGGATGCTCGCTCGCCTGCTCGAGTCCAGCCACTTGCCCAAGCAACTCCTCTTCATCGATCCCCGGCAAAACATGGACCAGGACGAGCCGCGGACTTCCTTCCGTCAAGGTGCCCGTCTTATCGACGACCAGGGTGTCGACTTTTTCCAGCACCTCAAGGGCTTCAGCGTTTTTGATCAGCACCCCTTCCTGGGCCCCGCGACCGATTCCGACCATCACCGACATGGGAGTCGCCAGCCCCAATGCGCAGGGGCATGCGATGATCAGTACGGCGACGCTATTGACCAGCGCGTACGCCATCGCCGGCTCCGGACCCCAGAGAGCCCAGACGGCAAAGGTGACGACGGCGACTCCCACCACAGCGGGCACAAAGTAAGAGGCCACCACGTCGGCCAGCCGTTGGATGGGCGCCTTGCTGCGCTGAGCGTCAGCGACCATTTGAACGATGCGGGCCAGAACGGTTTCTTCGCCGACCTTTTCCGCTTCCATCAAAAAGCTGCCCGACTGGTTGACGGTGGCGCCGATGACCGGATCGCCTTCCTCTTTTTCGACCGGGACCGGCTCTCCCGTAAGCATCGATTCGTCGATCGTCGTCCGGCCCCGCACAACGACGCCGTCCACCGGCACACGCTCGCCGGGACGCACTCGCAGTCGGGCTCCCTTTTGAACCTGATCCACCGGAACGTCTTCCTCGCGGCCGTCTTCGAGCACTACCCGAGCCGTTTCCGGCGACAGATCCAACAATTGTCGAATCGCTTCTCCGGTCGATTGGCGGGCGCGAAGTTCCAACACCTGCCCCAGAAGAACCAGCGTCACGATTACGGCCGCCGCCTCGAAATAGACTGCGACCGTTCCGTCGGCCGCTCGAAATCCGTCGGGAAAGATTCCTGGGAAAAGCACGGCAACCAGACTGTAGGTCCAGGCTACTCCAACGCCCAGCGCGATTAGAGTGAACATGTTCAGGTTCATCCGGACCACAGAACGATATCCCCGAACGAAGAACGGCCACCCGCCCCACCAGACCACCGGCGTGGCCAGGAGCAGTTCGGACCAATTCGCCGCAAAGCCCCCGATTGCGGAGCGGAGCGGGATTCCCACATGCTCGCCCATCGCCAAAATCAGAATCGGAAGCGTCAGCGCCGAGGAAATCCAAAACCGGCGGGTCATGTCGGCCAACTCGGAATCCTCTTCCGGTTCCACCATGAAAGAAACCGGCTCCAGCGCCATTCCGCAAATGGGACAATCTCCGGGACCGTCCTGAACGATTTCCGGGTGCATCGGGCAGGTGTATTCCGCTCGTTTGGAAGCCCGCCGTGGCTGCAAGGCTTCCAGACTCATTCCGCAATCCGGACAATCCCCCGGAGCGTCCGACCTCACCTCAGGATGCATCGGACAGGTGTAGCCGCCCGGAGAAGGCTTGGAATCCTCCTGAGAGCGAGTCGGTTCAGAAATGTCCCCCAAGCCGACGAGTCCGCCCCCGACAAACGCTTCCGGATTGCTGCGAAACTTTTCCAAGCAGTTCTGGCAGCAAAAATAATAGCTTGTGCCATCGAATTCGACCTCGCCGGCCGAGCGGTCCGGGTCGACCTTCATCCCGCAAACCGGATCGATATGCTCTTCAGAATTCATCGTCGGCAGTTCCAAGTGTACTCAGTCATTAGCTCGTCTACAGCCGGGCGGAGCGGCGCGCCTCCTTCTGAGCGTCCCGATCGTCGGAAAGGTCGCTCCTTCGCATCATCGTGCGCCGCAGGCGCCGGTCGCTCCGACATCCCGAAGTCCCGCCGATTCTGTAGCGACTATACCAATCGCAAGCTGAATTCAAGTCGAATCCGTCAAGGCTCGTAACACCTGAAACCCGAAACCCGAAACCACTGAGACATGAAACCCCAGTTTACCCCCCCGAAGGCTTCGCATCCTCGGCCTGCTTCAGGTGTCGTTCCTGGTGACGAACCAGCAGTTCGAGCGCGGCGCCCAGGCTAAGTTTCAGCAGACGGGAGGCCGGTGAAGGAACTTTCGCCGAAGAGAGATCCTTGCCGCGAGCCGACTCAACAATTTCCAAGTACTCTTCCTGCAGCCGGCAAAATCGTTCAGGGGCGTCGGGCCGAGCGTCGGGCGGGGGCACAAAGGCCTTGGGCGCCTTCGCCTTCACGCGAACCCGGTCGTCCGCGAGCGAAATGAAGAATCTTGCCAGCCAACTGTGTCGATAGGGCTGGTCCAACGGTGCGGAGGCGGCCCGCTCGACCGCACGGCGAATCGGCGGGTGGTAGACTTCGCTGCTTCGAGCGAGGTGCTCAAAGCAGTCAGCGATGCTCCACCGATCCGTCGCCGGTCGCCGGCAAATATCCTCCGGAGTCAGCCCGGCGACCAACTCTTTCGTCCGTCGCACCACCTCATGTGCGGATTTCTCCAAGTCGTTTAAAAACTGTTCGCCGCTTTGCCTCACCCTTGCCGTCCTCATTCATTCGCGCCGGGAGCGCATGCGTCCGATTCCGCTCAATCCGAATCAAAAGCCCCGGAATCCTCCTGTCCATTTTATTGCTCCTTCGGTTTGGGCGTCAAAGTTGCCGACGGTCAACCGGATCCGTTTTCTCACATCGCGTAGTGTCTATAAACCGATCGCGGAGTCGGCGAAGCGCCATTTGCAAGCCGATTTTCCGCATCGAACTGCACCGATGCCAGCATCGATCCACCCCACTCTACGACTATGAAAAACTTTGAAAACAGGCGCCCAGCCGACGTATCTTGAATGGAAGGAGCGGACTTCGGGTGAAACTAGTTGATCGATGCCCTATTTGTAAGAAGCGCTTTGACGACATCGTCGACCACGCTCCCTGCGCTCCGCTGATAGAGGAGCTCGGCAAGCTTTACGGCGACTTCCGGCAGCTTTTCCCCGACGATGACGATGCCTTCTATTGCGAGGAAGATGAAGCTCCCGAAGCGATTTCCTCCCTCAATCGGTGGAAAAAGAAAAGGAAAAAGACCCTCGGAACGGCCCTTTTCATCGATCTCATAGAGGATTAGGCCGCCACTCTCGACTGCGTCCTGGGACCGGCGCACTCAAATGTAAATCGTTTCGGGGGAACCGGTTCCGGAGACGGTTTGCAATTGAATCAGTGATCCAGGTGGTGCGGGGACTGTCGGGAGTTTGAACTGAAGCGGAATGGCGTCAGTTCCACGATGACCGGCTCCGCAGCCCCCTCTTCGATCTCGAACAGGCGGTCGGCCGGCAGGGAGGAAAACGACTGGCGGGTCTTGGAGGCGGGCCAGTACACTTCCAGGCGCTTGATCTCTTCCGCTTTTCCGACGCCGATGTGCTGGGTGTAGGAGCTGGAGCCGAAGCTGCCGCCGCCTTGAACCGTTCGAAAGATCGACCTTTCCTTCCCCCCCTCTACAATATCGACCCGGATGCGGGCCCCGACTCCCGCTCGGTTCGAGCGAACGCCCCGGAGGCGCACCTTGATCCAGTGATTTTCGAATCCGGGATTTTCGTACAGGGCGTCGTTGTAGGCCTCGACAGGATAGGCGCCGCCCATCTGCTGGAAGACGTCCTGGGCGCCGTTCTGATTGAAATCGGCGAAGACGACGGCGTGGCCTTTCTGGAGATGAGCGAAGCCGCCTGACGCCGAGACTTCCAAAAAGCGTCCGCCTCTTCGGTTCCAATACATCAAATTGGGAACGAGTCCGTCGTAGAAGGGGTATCCGGTACCCAGGTAAAAGTCCAGAAACCCGTCATTGTCCAGATCTCCGAAGTTTGCGCCCATCGAGATCGCCAGCTTGTCGAGGCCTCGTTCGGCCGCCACTTCCCGGAAGGTTCCGTCGCTCTGACCTTCATACAGGTGGGACAGTTCGCCCGGGTAGGGGCGTCCTTCGAAGCTCGCAGCGGCAAAGGCCAACCACTGGGGCGGCATCACATCCAGGTAGGTGCTGACAAAGAGATCCAATTGCCCGTCGTTGTTGTAGTCCCAGAACCAGACGGGGAAGCTGTCGATCGGTCCGGTGACGCCCAGCTTCTCCGCCACATCGCGAAATGTGCCGTCTCCCTGGTTTAAATAGAGCCGATTGGGTCCGCCCAGATTGGAGACGTACAAGTCGGGGAATCCGTTATTGTTGAAGTCGCCCCAAGCGACGCCTTTCGCAAATCGGTAATTCTCGACTCCCGCCTCCTTGGCTACATCGGTAAACGTTCCGTCCCCGTTATTTCGAAAAAGCTGCGACGGAAAGCGCTGACGAGGCGTGGCTTCATTTCCTATGTAGAGATCCAGAAGTCCGTTGTTGTTGTAATCCGCCCAGGCTGCCGTTTGCGTCGGAAAGTGGGCGTCACCCAGTCCGGCTTCGAAAGTCACGTCCACAAATCTGCCGTTTTCGTTTCTCAGGAGGGAATTTGGGATCCGGCCGTTTTCGCCGGAAAGCCATGCGCCTCGAAGCACTAGAATATCGAAGTCGCCGTCGTTGTCGTAATCGGCATGCACCAGGTTGAGGCCTCCCATGATTTCGCCCAGGCCCGTCTCGGACGATCGATCCTGAAATCGACCGTCGCCGGAATTGGCGAAAAAGAGTAGGTTGTCATCGGGAGCCCAACTTGAGGTGACGATGTCGAGCAACCCGTTTCCCGTGAAGTCCTCGGCGATCGCGCCGCCGGAAAGATTGACCTGGTGAAGCCCGACTTCGTGAGCGACGTTTCTGAATCGCGGAAAATCCGCGTCCGATTCGAAGATTTCGGGGGAGATTCTCTCTTCGGGCTTCAGCCCGTCCGGATAAATCCCGAGGGTCATCGCCGCGATATTCAACAGCCAGCGGGAAGCCAGCCATTCGGCCGAGTCCTCGGGCGCCAGTTCCATCACCTGCCGTAGATAGCCGATCGCCTTGCGCGAGCCGTCCGGGTTCTGATGAACTCCCTTATCGGAAATCGGCAGCAAACAGCTTTCGGCATGGTGGAGGGTCACGCAGTTGTCCGATTCCCCTTTTCGAAGATAAGCGAGTCCCAGGTAGTAGAACAGGGAGGCGCGGACCGCTGTTCGTCGCTCTGGAGCGAAGTGATCCAGGAGCCCTTCGGCCTCGTGCAGTCGCTCGAGCGCCTCTTCCATAAATCCCAGGCGCAGGCGGCTCATCCCGACGCTGACCAGCAGTCCGCTCCGAGTTTCCGCATCGGCGGCGGAAGGCAACGCCTCCAATCGCCGCTCCCAATCCTGCAGGTTTCCTGCGCCCGTGAAGCTGTTCCGGAGATTGGAGTTTCGGCGGACTTCCTCCAATAATTTCAACATCCGCTCATGACCGCTTTCCTGCCGGGAGAATGCCGTCATCCCGCCCAGAAGGATCAAAGCGGATGCCGCGCAAACCAAAACCCGCTTCCAGTCAGCCGCCCGATTGCCATCCACGATCAATATCCGAAAGCTTAGCCGAACGGGCGCCTCCCTGCCACTCGGACACCTCGGTCCCACGAGGCGTCCGCATCAATTCAAAGGCGCCGGGTCAGGAGGGTTTCTGGGGGGCCTGGAAAGAAGCGATCGCTTCCATTTCGTTTTCGTGGACGTCCAGCAAAGGCAGAATCTGACTGATCGACAGGACATGGCGAACCCGATCGCCCAGCCGCAAGAGCCGAACAGACGACCCGAACCGTCCGGCCATTTTGATCCCGGCGACCAGCTCGCCAATCCCCGCGCTGTCCACCCACTCCACGTCAGAAAGGTTGAGCAGGATCTTTTTCCAGCCCTCCGCAATCAGCTCATTCATTATTTCGCGCAGCATTTCGCAGCCCGGATCGCTGACGAGGCGACCCTTGAGGTCGACGATGATCACGTCTTCAACCTGGCGAACGTCTACTTTCATCTGCGGCGGATTATAGCATGGGAAAAGCCAAACTCCATGGCTGAAAACGTGCTGGATTCCTCGCAGCCCAGGATGGGCGATCGATGCGGAAGCGCGGGTTCCCTCACTCCGACCCAGCTCCTTCGGTCATTCCCCGAGGATCCAGCGCCTCATCCAGCTCTTGGGGCGAAAGAACCTTCTTCTCGCGGCAGACCTCCCGAACTGTCTTGCCGCTGCGGTAGGCCTCCTTGGCGATTTCGGCGGCCCGGTCGTAGCCGATGCGGGGAACCAGCGAGGTAACCATGGCCAGAGACTTCTCCACCATTTCTTCGCATCTCTCTCGATCGGCTTCGATTCCGTCCACGCATTTTTCAGTGAGAACCGTGCAGGCGTTTGCCATCAGTTGAATCGATTGCAGGAGATTGTGCGCAATGACCGGCTTCATGACGTTGAGTTCAAAGTTTCCGGATTGCCCGGCGATGGCGATCGTGACATCGTTGCCGGCCACTTGAGCCGCCACCATGGCGACCGCTTCGGCGATGACAGGATTCACCTTGCCGGGCATGATCGAGCTGCCGGGCTGAGTGGAGGGGAGCCGGATTTCTCCAAGCCCGCAACGCGGTCCCGAGCCGAGCCAGCGGAGATCGTTTGCGATCTTCATCAGGCTTCCGGCAACGGTCCGAAGGGCGCCGCTGGCCTCTACGGCGGCGTCGCGGGAAGCCAGCGCTTCAAAATAATTATCCGCCTTCCGGAATGGGATTCCGGTCCATTCGGAAATTCGACTGATGACCCTGGAAGGGAATTCCGGGGGGCAGTTCAAGCCCGTCCCGACTGCTGTGCCCCCCAATGCCAACTCCGACAGGTGGGGACGCAGGGATTCAACTCGGCGAATGCCATGCTCCACCATCGAGGCATAGCCCGAAAACTCCTGCCCCAGCCGAATCGGCACCGCATCCTGCAGGTGTGTACGGCCAATCTTCACAACGTCGTCGAATTCCTCGGCCTTCCGCTGCAACGAACCGTGAAGCGCCTGGAGAGCGGGCCGCAGGCTCTTTTCGATCTCTTCCAGTGCTGATACGTGTATCGCCGTGGGAATCGTATCGTTGCTGGACTGGCCAAGATTAACGTGGTCGTTAGGATGAATCTCCTTGCTTCCGATCTTTCCGCCGTGCAATTCGATTGCCCGGTTGGCAATCACTTCGTTCGCGTTCATGTTGGTGGAAGTTCCCGAGCCGGTCTGGAATACGTCAACAACGAAATGCTCGTCCAAACTTCCTTCGATGACTTCGTCGGCCGCGCGGATGATAGCGTGGGCGATCGGTTCCGGGATCAGTCCCAACTCGCGATTCGTCGAGGCGGCAGCCTTTTTGATCAGCCCCATCGCCCGAAGAAATGGCCGGGGAAGGCGCAGCCCGCTGATTGGAAAATTCAGCACGGCCCTTTGAGTCTGCGCTCCATAGTAGGCGGAGGATGGAACTTCTACAGGCCCCAGTGAATCGTTTTCTGTTCGAGTGTTCCCCATCTTTGAATTGCTCCTTCCCATCCATCATAACTTCAAAGAGCGTTTCCGGAAGTCGCCCTCCTGAGAGTTGGAATTTGACTAAGAAATCGAACGATTAAATCGCCCAAATCGGCCATTCGAAAATTTAGAGATGACATCTGACAAGGAAATCAAAAAAAGTTTTTCCACAGCCTGTGGAAAAGGTTTGTGACAAAACTGTGACCGAACTTTGGAATGCCCGCAAAGAAAAAAAGCCGCCGTTTGCGGCAGTCGTTTGCACAAGATGTGTGCAACCCGTTTCAAGCCGAAATTTCCCTTGCGCCCCCCCATCGAGCGGATATACTTAGCATTGTCCCAAGGGGTAGACGCAAGAGATTGCCGATGACCCCGGAGACAGCGACCTTGATTCGGGAGATTCAACTTTCCGTAAGGTGGTTGAAGAAGCGACTCAGGGTGGAACTCGATGGAGTGGCGGCGACGCTGATTCATCAGGTTTCGCTTGTGCCGGACGAAACCGAGACTTTGTCACGGAACGCCAGCCGGAACAAGCCGCGCCGCAGAGGCAAACTTCGTTTTGTCAGATTCGTCGTAAGGCGAGGAACCAAGGCGAAGCAAGCTGGCGGAGCTTTTTTTCGGGAGAGCCCTACCGGCTTGCAAATTCGAGTCAAAACCTGGGGAATTTCTTCAGGGAGCATGGCTCGGAATCTTGAGAGCATGCCTGCGGCCTTTCGGCGCTCGACCCCTGTGGCCGGACGTCGGACGGTTCCCCGGACCGTAGCTCGTATCCGTCGGGCGATGGTTGCATTGAACGGTTGGTCATCCCTTCCGTTTCGGCAGCACTCTTCGATGGAGAAGAGCCGAGTCGATGATCGCAGTGGAAGAGTTTCTTTTTTGTTGCGGGAGGCGCGGCTCTCGGGATTAAATTAAGCCCTCGTGGTTTGTTTCTTTCCGGCGGGTTGCAGCGGCAATCTTCACTGCGGATATCACTTGGGACATTTTTTTTGGCCCGCCTGCAAGCTTCCTACACACGTGATTGCGCTCCGGCCGATAAGAATTCCCCTGTCACACGCCGATGGTACAAGCTCCATCATTGTGAAAGCGCAGTTCTGGGCGTGCGTCGTGGCCCTGTGCGTCCTGACGGCATGCGGAAAAAGCCCCCGGGTCATGACGCCGACTACAGTCAGCGACCAGGGCGCACAGCGGGGACTTGCCAGCTGGTACGGAATGGGCGACGGTTACCATGGCAACACGACCGCCAGCGGCGAGCGATTCGACCGCAGTCAACTGACTGCCGCCCATTACGATCTTCCCTTTGGAACCCGCGTCAAGGTCACGAACCTCAGGAACGGCCGGCACGTCGTCGTCCGGATCAACGATCGTTTTCCGCTTGAAACCCTGCAGAAGGGCAGGATTGTGGATCTTTCCTACAGGGCCGCCCAACTTCTCGACATGGTGCGCGACGGAGTCGTGCCCGTTCTGCTGGAAGTCTTGCCCCAGGGGGGCGACTAGCCCGCAATTCTCCTACCGCTGCGAAAGCTTGCCGGCCTCAATCTCCGAGCGAAATGCCGAGGGATCGCACGGCGCGTACTCTTTCCCCTTCCGGATCGACGAGACGTTCATGCGCGACCGCGTCACGAATCCAGACGGAATCGATCTGTCCGCAGCGCAGGGAGACCATCCGTCCGAATTGCTCTCGATCCGCAAGCTCGACGGCGGCCACCCCAAAACGACTTCCCAGAATCCGATCGAAAGGCGTGGGACTCCCCCCACGCTGCAGATGTCCAAGCACGATCACGCGGGTTTCCACTCCGCAGTCTTTTGACACTTCATCGGCCACCTGGGCAGCCATTCCGCCGAGCCGCAGCGGTTCTTTGTCGCGCCCGCTTTTCTGGTAGATTCTCTCACCCTGTATCGGAAACGCCCCTTCAGCCACCACGACCACGCTGAACCGCCTTCCGCGCTGGTTGCGTTCCTTCAATTTGCGGCAAATGCTCTCGATATGAAAAGGAATTTCAGGGATCAGTATGACGTCGGCGCCGCCGGCCAGGCCGGCCTCCAGCGCGATCCAGCCCGCGTTTCTTCCCATCAGCTCGATAAACATCACCCGTCCGTGGCTTGCCGCCGTGGTGTGAATTCGATCGATGGCGTCGGTTGCCGTCTGCAGAGCGGTGTCGAATCCAAAGGTGACTTCAGTCGCCAGCAAGTCGTTGTCGATGGTCTTTGGGACTCCGATGACCGGAAGTCCGGCCTCAAAGAAGCGCTGGGCGATTGCAAGCGTTCCATCGCCCCCCACAACAACCAGAGCCTCCAGCCCCATCTGCTGGAAACGCTCCATGACGTCTTTGGAATAGTCTACGTATACGATCTCGCCGTCCTCCCCCTGCTCTGGATAGCGAAACGGATTGCCGCGATTGGTCGTTCCCAGAATGGTTCCGCCCAGAGGCAGGATTCCTCGAACGGTATCGAGAGTCATCGGGATCAGTCGGTCCGCCTGAATGAAGCCGTCGAAGCTGTCCTCGCTCCCATACACCTCCCATCCGAATCGGAGGATCGAAGTCTTGACGACCGCGCGAATCACTGCGTTCAGGCCGGGACAGTCGCCGCCGCCGCACAGTATCCCGATCCGTTTCGGTTTCTGCATCCCGTTCATTCTAGCCGCACCTCGCCGGAAGATGAAATGAGAGGGCTGGCACGACGCAACTTCTTCCGGCGCTCCGGCGGCTAGCCAACCTCTCCGGTGCGATACGCTCCGCGACGGGAAAACGCGCAATTCCCGCCGCTGGCATTGTCGAAAGCATTGGTCTACTCTTTGCACTGTGAGGGTTGCCCTTTTCACAACTTGTCTGGTCGACCAGTTCCTGCCTGAAGTTGGAAAGGCCACGGTTCGCCTCCTGGAAAAGTTGGGAGTGGAAGTTCTCTACGATTGCCGGCAAACCTGCTGCGGACAGCCGGCTTACAACAGCGGGCACGTCCGGGAGGCTCGTAAAGTCGTGCGTCATTTCCTTCGAGTTTTCGGCGATGCCAGCGCCGACGCGATCGTGGTCCCTTCCGGTTCCTGCGCCACGATGCTGAAAGTCTTTTCCTCTCACCTGCTGAAGACCGCAGACGAGAAGGCGCTTGCATCGGAAGTCGGCGGACGCATCTTCGAACTGTCGGAATTTCTGGTCGGAAAACTCGGCGTGGAGAAGACGGGCGCCGCCTTTCCGGAAAGCGTCACTTTTCATGACTCATGCCATCAGCTGCGCGAACTGGGAGTGCGGGATCAGCCCCGGCGGCTGCTGCAGGCGGTCGAAGGAATCGATTTCAGAGAGATGGAGGACACCGAGCGCTGTTGCGGTTTCGGCGGCACGTTTGCGGTCAAGTTCGGGGAAGTTTCTGCCGCTATGGGACAGGACAAGATCAGCCGCATCCGTGAAAGCGGCGCTCGGGTGGTCGTTTCCACCGACGGCGGCTGTCTGATGCATCTGCAGGGGTTGATCGATCGAGAAAACGCGTCATTGAAAACCATGCACCTGGCCGAAGTGCTGTCGCGCTTCTAGCCTGCGCAGCGCATCGAGCGAGCCGGAAATTCGGGTTTGCATGCAGTTTAGGATTCTTCGCAACATATCTGACGCACTGGGCGACCGCCCGTTGCAGGCGAATCTCAAGCATGCCTTGGGCCGCAGCCTCCAGGCCCGTGCCGCCGCAGTTTCGGAGGTCGAAAACTGGGAAGAGCTTCGCACTTACGCCCGCCAGGTCAAGATGTGCACCCTGCGGGATCTGGGCCGCTACCTGCGGCAGATGGAGGAGCAAGTTCAGCAGCAGGGAGGCCGGGTGCTTTGGGCCTCTGATGGGCGCGAAGCGGTCGAGCACGTTCTCGAAATCGCCCGGACCCATCAGGCCTCCAGCGCTGCCAAGAGCAAGTCGATGCTGACCGAAGAGATCCACTTGAATGCGGCCCTCGAAGATTCCGGAATACGGCCAGTGGAGACCGACCTGGGAGAGTTCATTCTTCAGTTGGCCGAACAGATTCCTTCCCACATCGTGGCGCCCGCTCTGCACATGTCGCGCGCCCAGGTCGCCTCTTTGTTTGCGGAGAAGCTGCAAATGGAGATCACCGACGACGTGAGGGAACTGACCGAGACGGCAAGACGTCGCTTGCGCAAAGAATTCCTGGAAGCGGATCTGGGAATTTCGGGGGTCAACTTCGGAATTGCCGAAACGGGAACGATCGTGGTGGTCGAAAACGAGGGAAACGCCCGTCTGTCAACGGCGCTGCCGCGCGTTCACATCGCGCTGATGGGAATTGAAAAGTTGATTCCGCGCTGGATGGATCTTCCAGTCTTTCTAAAGCTGCTGACCATCAGCGCCACCGGGCAGAGGATCACCAGCTACGTGAACCTATTGAACGGTCCGAAGAGGCGGGGAGAGGCGGACGGTCCGGAGCACTTCTACTTGATCTTTGTTGACAACGGGAGAAGCGGAATTCTGAAGGACGATCGGAAACGGCAGACGCTGGCCTGCATTCGATGCGGCGCCTGCCAGAATGTCTGTCCTGTGTTTCAAAGCATCGGCGGCCACGCATACGAATCTACGTACCAGGGCCCGATCGGAGCGATCCTGACTCCGCAATTGACGACGGCTTCCGAGGCGCCGGAACACCCGTTCGCATCTTCTCTCTGCGCAGCATGTCGGGAGATTTGCCCGGTCAAAATCGACATCCCGGAGGTCTTGCTGAGTCTGCGCGATGAAGCGGTCAAATCCGGCGCAGTCCCATGGGGTGAAAGGCTGGCGTTTCGACTGTGGGCGATTGCCATGACTCGCCCGCGAATCTATAGATTGTGGGGAAGACTGCTCCCACTGGCGTTCAGGATGGGGGCCGGTCGGATCAATCGAGGTCCTTTGGCGGGTTGGACCAGAAGCCGCGATCTTCCGACCCCGGCAACTGAATCCTTTGGCCGCTGGATGTCCAAGAGAAGCGGAGGGCGGAATGGGACGTAAGGAGATTCTGGATCGAGTGGAAGCGGCGACCTCTCACATATTCCCAGGACCCCTGCCTGCAACCGCTCCTTCCTTCCCCAAGTACGCAAACCCGATCGAACGGTTCCGGCAGGCGCTGGAGGCGGCAGGCGGACAGTGGCTCGCAGGACTGGAGGAGGCCGGGATGGAGGCAGCATTCGAAACCATCCTTGCCCAAACCGGCTGCGAGACGATCTATTGGGACGATTCAGCGACGCTGCAGAGCGCCGGTTTGAAGTGCGAGCACCTTGACGCGCGCCAGGCGGAAGCGGCGGCCGGCACGCTTCTGCTTAGTCGCCATCCGTCGGGCAGTTTTTCGTCCCCCGTCAAACTCGAGCATGCGGAGCGCACTCCAGAGAGGCTGGCCGACCTCACGATCACGGTCAGTCGCGCCGCCTGGGGAATCGCGGAAACGGGCACTGTGGTGGAAGAATCGGGCCCAGCCGCCGGTCGAGTTCTGCCGGCGTTCGCTCCGGTTCACGTCGCGCTGCTGAGCGTGCAGCGCATCGTGTACAACAGCTCCGTCCTGTTCCAGAACTTGAAACCGGGGGAATCCGGCAGCAGCCTGACGCTGGTCACGGGACCCAGCCGCACAGCCGACATCGAACAGACGCTCATTGTCGGCGTGCATGGTCCGAAAGTTTTTTACGTCATCATAACGGATTGACTGAAGATGGAATTGAGAGGAAAGACGGCTCTGGTCACGGGCGGCGCGCGGCGGGTGGGTCGGGCCATCGCCTTGCGCCTGGCCCAGGAGGGCATGGACGTTGCATTCACGTTTCACAGCAGCGCTGCCGATGCGGCCCGCACTTCCTGTGATGTCGCCGCCAACGGCGTTCGCTCCGTCGCCGTCTCTGCGGATCTGACCCGCCTGGATCAATGCGAGTTCGTAGTCAAAGCCGCTGAGAGGCACTTTCCCGCCGTCGACGTGCTGGTGCACAACGCTTCCCGATTCCCCCGGACCCCACTGGCCGACCTCATCGAAGATCCCGAAGGGTTCGCAAAGGTCTTTGACGCTCAAAGCCGTTTGCACATGCAGGCCTCCCTGTGGCTGGGGGCGCGACTGGGCCTCTCCATGAAGCGGCGCGGTTGGGGTCGCATCGTTCACATTTGCGATCAAGTTGTGCATCGGGCTCAAGCCTATCCGCACTACTCGGTATATCTGGCCACAAAATATGGACTGCTGGGCGTTTCTCAGGCGCTGGCGGCCGAACTGGCGCCCGAGGTGCAGGTCAATACGGTCGCCCCCGGACTGGTGATCCCGCCGGAAGGAACCGATGAGAAGACTGCGGAGACCCTCAGGTCCCGAAACCTGCTGTTGAGCCAGGCCGGGCCGGCCGAGATTGCCGAAGACGTGGCTTTTCTGGTCAAATCGAACTTTAAGACCGGATCGGTTGTGGTGTCCGATGGCGGAGCGTCGCTGAAAGGCTTTTCGAGCGGGTAGGTAAAAATGTACGCAGTCGTCAAGAAGATTCGATTCTGCTACGGCCATCGGTTGATGGACTACCAGGGGCCTTGCGCCCGTCTACACGGTCACAACGCCGTCGCCGAGGTCCGAGTCTCAGCGCCCGATCTGAATCGCGCGGGGATGGTGGTCGACTTCGCAGAGATCGCGGACAAACTGGAGAGCTTCATCCAGACTCGTCTGGACCATCAGATGCTGCTGAGACGGGACGATCCGGCAGCCAAGGCTCTGGCCGAGGCGGGAGAGCCCGTCATTCTGCTTGAAGAAAACCCGACGGCTGAGTGCATCGCCCGCTTGATTTTCGAAGAAGCCGTCCGCTCGGGACTGCCAGTCGAATCCGTCCGGCTCTGGGAGACCGACGACTCCTGGGCCGAGTATCGGACCGCGCCGCCGCC
>CAZAEY010000064.1:0-18202 GCA_964484155.1 uncultured Acidobacteriota bacterium | reverse complement strand
CGCCGTTCGACTAAAGCCTCGGCGGCGGAATCGACGAGGTTGCGCCGATCTCCAGCGAGCCCTCTGTCAGAGAGACCAGGTGGTCCGGAAGCGGATCGAGCATATCCAACAGGGTGATGGAATCCAGCACCGCCTCGACCGCCAGGTTGATCTTGTTCCAGTTTCTCCTGACCGGACAGACCGCCTCCTGTCGACAGTCTCCATGCGGTTCCAGGCATTCAGTCATTGCAATCGGCCCTTCCATAGCCCTGATGACTTGAGCTACGGTGATTCGCTCCGGGAGCCTGGCGAGGGCGTAGCCTCCGTTTGCGCCCCTTTGCGAGCGCAACAGCCCTTCTTTTGTCAGCGCCTTAAGGATCTTGCTCACGACCGGGGCCGGCAATCCCGTTCGGCCAGCTAATTCGGTCGCGCTCAGATTCTCGTCTGCTTCACCTCGCCAAGCCAACTCGGTCATCAACACAATGCCGTAGTCGGCTAGCTTGCTCATCCGGATCATCCGCGTATCCTTTGCGTTTTTCGAATCAGTACTAGTTTAGTACTAATTCGAGCCGAGAGTATCAAGAGGGGCGGGAGATTGTCAAGCGCAGCAGGAAAGTCCCGGGTTTCAAGTGCAGGCATAGGAGGCGTTTCCGCAAGCTGAACGGCTCGATCGCCGGATGGCGGAGCGACGGGCCCCGCCTCGGGGCCCGTTGATGCAATGGATCGATCCGCCGGGCTCTTTCGCGGGTTCAGTCAGCGGTGCGCCAAAAATCAACGCGCCCGGAGCGGGCGCGTCGCTCCGACAATCGCGCGAGCCAGATCATCTGGAGGCATAGGGGGCGTTTCCGAAACTAAGGCCGACCTCCGCACTTCGCTTCAGCGCGGATTCAGCTTCCGTCTCTGCCCTCGCTGAAATAACCTTGGCGGGTGCTGACAGCTACATCGGGCCGCCCTCTCAAGCGCACCTCAATGCTGCGCCAGCCGGGCTCTGTTCTGTGGGTTCTGGGAATATAAGATATGTAGTATTGATTCTTCAGCTCTTCGGCAACCTGTTCGTAAACGTCGTCGAGTTTCGCGTACTTCTGGGCCTCAAGAATCTTGCCGCCGGTCAGGTCCGCCAACTGCTGCAGCGAGCGTCTGACGTGCATAATATGATCGTCTCGGAGTTCTCTCGGAATCAGCTGGCCTCTGGAGGTCAGCATTTGACGATAAGCGATCGCTTGCTGCCAGTATTCGTCCAGTTTAGAAACCACATAAACCATGGCTTCGGACTGAAGGGCCAGTTCCCTGGCCGCCTCAAACTCGACAGCGCTTCCCGTATCCACCCCGTCGGTCAAAATGATGACCGCTTTTTTTCCTTCGATGTCCCGCATCAGATCGTCAAAGGTCACATAGATGGCGTCATTCATGACGGTGCGGCCTCTGGCGTAAATGCTTTCCAGCGCCAGCTTCGTCCGCTCCATGTCGTTGGTCCAGTTCAGGATCAGGCGGGCGTCGAAGTTGAAGGTGATTACTGCGATGCGATCTTCCGGGCTGAGGCTGCTGGCGAACCCCAGAGCGGCCCTGCGAATCTCGGGAAGGGAGTTCCGAATGCTTCCGCTGGCATCGATCAGGAGCGCGACGTGAACGGGGACTTTTTCGGAAGTGAAGTTGACGATCTCCTGAGGGATTCCGTCTTCAAAGATTTCAAAGTCTTCCTTTTTTAGGTCTGTGACAAAGCCGCCCCCGATGGAGCGGGCATTCACCGAAAGGAAGACCTGATCAACGGCTACTCCGATGCGAAAGTCGTCGTCGCGGACGGTCGGCGGGCGCTCGTCCTGGCTCGCGGAAACCAGGCCAACGCCCGCCGCAAGAAATAGCAGGAGAAAGAAGGTTCGAGCGGGAGCTGCGTTCAGGCTCTCCCGGGGCGGTCGATATCTCGGAGTCTTCGTCTGCAACATGTCGTCGTTCTTGTAGATGTTATCATCCAGTGCTATGTTTCACAGCCATGCCGCGCAATCCCTACTACGTTCATCTCCAATTGCCCCGCGAAGTTACTGAGACGGGCGGCCGCTTGTCGTTTTTTCGCCGTAAAGAAGAAATAAGCCTGGGGCATCTGCTGCTTTTGCTCCGTGCGATCCGGAGAAACGGCGCCGTTCGGGTGCTGCTTCTGGAAATTGGGCCGATGGGGATCGGGTGGGGTCAGATCGAAGAGATTCAGCTGGAACTGGACGCGCTTCGGGAAGCGGGAATACGCACGGTCTGCTTCATGAGAAGCGGTGACAATCGGAGCTACTACCTCGCATCCGCCTGCGATGAAATCCTGTTGCTGCCATCGTCGTCGCTGGAGCTGGTCGGGCTGCGGGCGGAGGTGTATTTCTTTTCCTCGCTTCTGGATTATCTCGGCGTACAGCCCCAGCTGTTTAACGTCGGCGCGTACAAGTCGGCTCATGAAACGTTTACACGGACATCCATGTCGGCAGAGAGCCGCGAAGACAGCGCGCGCCTTTTGCAGGACCTCCAGGATCGCATACTGGATCGCGTTGCCGCCCGCAAGCAAGTCTCGCGGGGAATCGTGCAGGAGTGGATCGATCAGGGGCCCTACATAGCGACAAAGGCCTTGGAATCCGGACTCGTCGATCGCCTGTGCTATCCGGACGAACTTGAGGAGCATGTTCGCGAACGCGCTCCGGGCATTCGGAAATTGCCGTTAAAGAAACTAAGGGTGAGGGAGGGTCTTTTGCGGCGGGCCCTGGGCGTGTTCCGCCCCAGCGTGGCGCTGATAATCGCCGAAGGCATCATCGCTCCCGGGGCGTCCAGGCGGTCGCTCGGCCGCTGGCCGATTCTCGGTTCCGAGACGCTCATCGAGCTGCTTCGCGCGGCTCGAAAGCGAAAACGCACGAAGGCGGTGGTGGTTCGAATCGATTCGCCTGGGGGGTCCGCCCTGGAGTCGGACCGGATCTGGCGGGAAATTTTGCTGACCGACCAGCAAAAGCCTGTGGTGATCTCCTTTGGCAACGTGGCAGCCAGCGGGGGCTACTACATTGCGGCGGGCGGACGGCGAATCGTCGCCTCGGCGGCCAGCATCACCGGGTCAATCGGGGTGATTGGAGGAAAGTTCAGCATGGCGGAACTCCTCCAGCGACTCGGCATAGCAGTCGATACGATCGAACTGGGAGCCCGCTCCGGCATGTCGTCAGCAACCCGCCCCTACACGGAGGAAGAAGCGGAATCGGTAAAAGAAAGTCTTCGCTTCTTCTACGAGGATCTCTTCTTAAAGAAAGCGGCCGAAGCAAGGAAGATGGAACTCGATGAAATGCGTCCGCTTGCGGAAGGCCGCGTGTGGAGCGGCGGGCGGGCGATGAAATCCGGGCTGGTGGATGAAATCGGCAATGTATTGAGCGCCGTGGATCTCGCGAAGCGCCTGGCGGGCTTGGAGGGAAAGCGGATTCGCCTGCTGACCCGGACCGCCCCCGGCAGACTGGGGGGCTTGCTGTCGCTTCCAGGCCTTTTGCGGGGGCGATCGACCCTCGACCTTCCAACCGTCCCTTTTGCGGGGGCGGGGGGCGAGGCGCTCCGGCGTTTCGCGCTGGATGCGCGTGCAGAATCCCGGATGAGCGAGCTGCTTGCTCTGGACCTTCGCGATCTAAGAATCTACTGAGCCGCCGGAGACTTCGGCCGGGCTCTTGCTCTTCATTTCCAATTGAATGTTTTCCACGGTCATGCCCTTGTCGACCGCTTTTAACATGTCATACAGCGTCAAGGCGGCGACTGCGACTGCCGTCAGCGCCTCCATTTCGACTCCCGTGGCCCAACGGCAGCGAACCTCGCTTCGGATCTCCAGCGAATTTTCGCCGAAGTCGAATTCGACGTCCACCCAATCGAGCTGGATCTGGTGGCACAACGGGATCAGGGCGGCAGTCTGTTTGGCCGCCTGAATTCCAGCCAGACGCGCAGCCTCGAACGGGCCCCCTTTTGGAATCCTCCGCATTCTGATCGCCTCCAGCGTTTGCGGTGAAACGCGCAGCCTCCCTGAGGCTCTGGCCGTGCGAAGCTGCGCTTCCTTCTGCGAGATATCCACCATCCTCGCCCGGCCCTCGTCATCCAGATGCGTCAATCTCACTGATCTTCTCCTCTAAAATAAGAGTTTCAACCCATGCGCCCGCAGGCAGCTCCGAACAGTCGGCTTCCATTACAAACATCGCGTTGGCATTGCAAAAAGCGATCAGATCGGCCGATCCCTTCGTAGGGACAGGTGCGACTTCGAAATGCCGGCCCCTGCGCCGAATCCGGCCCGGTCGATAAAACCGCCGACCGGGACTTTGGGCAACTTCCTCAGTTAGCTTCGCTTGGACCTGCAGCGACCCGAAGCGACGAAAGCCCATCCGTTTCCTTGCGGCTGGTCTGACATAGAGCTGAAAAGTGACGTAACACGACACGGGGTTGCCGGGAAGGCCGAACAGAACGCACTGGCGGCGGCGGGCGACAAGAACCGGTTTCCCCGGCTTGATGGCGGCTTTGTGAAAGATGACTTCAAAGCCCTCCGCTTCCAAAATTCTGGGGACCATGTCGTACAGGCCCATGGAGACGCCGCCGCTCAGGAGGATGAAGTCGAAATCGCGGGCGGCCTGGAGCGCCGCTCGCGTAGCCTCCGGCTCGTCAGGGATAATTGGACCCGGATCGCAGGCCATTCCAAGATCTCGACAGAGGGACGCCAACAGGTGGGAGTTCGAATCGCGGATTTTGCCCGCGGCGGGGATCTCGTTCAGTGGCGTCAGTTCGCTTCCGGTGGAATGAATGCGGGCTGTCAGCCCCCGAAAGATTCGGGGGGCGGCTTGCCCGAACATGGCCAAAACTCCAGCCTCCTGCGCGCCAATTAGTTGCCCGCGCTCCAGTACCGTTGCCCCTTTCGCAACCAGACTCCCCCGCCGGCTCAGGTTCTGTCCTGGCGATACGCTCTCAAGGATCTCGACCTGACCGTGGCGTTCGCGAGTCGCTTCAACCTTTTGGACCGCGTCCGCTCCATCGGGGACTGGAGCGCCCGTCATGATTCGAACAGCCTGGCCCGGCCCCACCTGCAAGCGGCCAGGCGGCCCGGCCGGCTGTTCTCCGACAATCATCAAGTTGGCTGGCGCCTTGGCCGCATCCTGGGACCGAATGGCAAACCCGTCCATCATAGCCTTGTTGAAAGGAGGCATATCCGAATCGGAGCAGGCCTCTTCGGCAAGCACGCGCCCCCTGCAGAGTTCCAACGGCGTGGCTTCCGACTCCCCTTCGGGGATTCGCTCCAGCATCCGCCCCAGCGTCTCCTCGTAAGTAGGCAATTGATTCATCGCGCCTCGCTTCGAAACCTTTCCGCCCCCAAGCTCGTCTAATTCGCAGAGCCCGCACAGCTTTCTACATTATGAATATTGTGGCGGACGAATGCGTATCAAACGCGCGAATATCGAACTTTTATTCAATTCGCGTCGTTAAGGCGTAGAGAAAGGCGCAAGAGGTTGAAATTAAAGCGAAAGGTCATAATTGCTGCTAGCGCGGTGGGCCTGCTGGCCGTCATTGTCGCCGTCAGCGTCAGCGCTCGCAGGGGAGAGGCGGCTCTTGTAGAGACAGAGTCCGTGTCCCTGGCGCCCGAGTTGGTGGCGAGAGTAACGGCGACCGGTCAAATACGGCCGAAGGAATTCGTAGAGCTGCAGGCGGAGATTGCCGGCGTCGTTACCGCCCTTCATTTCAAAGAAGGCGAACGTGTGGACCGGGGCGACATCCTGCTGCGAATCGACCCGGTCCAAACCGAGTCTGAGACCCGGGCCCAGGAAGCGATCTTGGAAGCATCATTGTCGGAAAGTCGAAATCAGTTTGCCCAGATCAGCGTGCAGGAGTCCAACGTGCGGCGTGACCAGTCGGCAGTGGCCGTTGCGGAGGCGGAGCTGGATCGTGCAGCCCAACAACTGCGGCTGGCGCAGGCAAATTTTGATCGACGCCAGCAGCTGTTCGAGGACAACCTTGTGTCGCGAGACATTTATGACGGTGCTCAAAACGAGCTGATTAATGCTGAGGGGGCGCTCAAAACGGCTCAGGCTCGGCTGGAACAGGCCGAGGCTCAGCTACGCGTCTCGCACGTCGTGCTTGAGCAAGCGGCCCTGGGTCATGAGGCCGCCCTCAGCCGGGTCCGACAGCAACAGGCCATGCTTCGAAGAAGCCAGGACCTATTGTCGAAAACCGTGATCCGCTCGCCCTTGAGCGGCGTCATCACTCAGATGCATGTGGAAGTCGGCGAACGCGCGGTGCCGGGCACGCTCAACAGTCCCGCCGCGACCCTGATGGTCATTGCGGATCTTTCCGTTATTGAAGCCGAAGTCGAAGTGGACGAAACCGATATCGTGGATGTTGAGGTTGGCCAGGAAGCGATTGTAAAGGTCGACGCCCTTCCCAACCAAGAACTGAAGGGGAGGGTGACGGAAGTGGGGACTTCTGCTATTCAGCGAGCCGCTGCGCAGGCGCGAGAAGCGAGGGAGTTCAAGGTTGTGGTTCAGCTGGAGAATCCGCCGCAAGGGCTTCGACCAGGGCTCAGCTGCACTGCTGAGGTCACCACGGCGACCCGGCGGAAGGTGATAACAGTCCCCATACAGGCGCTTACTATTCGCGAGTTTCCCGTCGGTCCGGACGGCGATCTCATCAAGGAAGCGCCCCGGCCGGATAAGGAGCGCAACCGCGAGGAACAGCCGGAACGCAAGGAATTCGAAGGGGTGTTCGTGGTGGAAGAGGGGAAGGTGGAGTTTTATCCGGTTGAAACCGGCATCATGGGGGACACCCGCGTCGAAATCCTCTCGGGGATCAAGGAGGGCGCCGTCATTGTGTCCGGGCCCTACAGAACCCTGCGCACGCTAGCGGATGGCGATGCGGTCAAGATCGATCGAGAAAGGAAACCCTGAGCAATGTCCTCCGAGGCTATGATCAAGACGGTTGACCTCTGGAAAACCTACGAAATGGGCTCCGAAAAGATCCACGCCCTGCACGGAGTTTCGCTCGAAATCGAGCGCAATGAATACGTCGCGATCATGGGGCCCTCTGGCTCCGGCAAGTCCACCTTGATGAATTTGATCGGGTGTCTGGACACGCCGACTCGAGGCGAATACTTCCTGAACGGCCGTCTCGTCAGCGATATGGACGATGACGAACTTGCTCGCATCCGCAATCAGGAGATCGGCTTCGTCTTTCAGACCTTCAACCTCCTTCCGCGAGCCACGGCCCTGCAGAACGTTGAGCTGCCTCTTGTCTACAGTGGCATGGCGGCCTCTGGAAGGCGCGAGCGGGCCTCCGCAGTCCTTCAGCAAGTGGAACTCGCCGACCGCATGGATCACCGTCCCAACGAGCTGTCGGGCGGGCAACGTCAACGAGTTGCCATCGCGCGCGCGCTCGTCAATGACCCATCCATCATCCTGGCCGACGAGCCGACGGGAAACCTGGACTCCAAGACAGGTGAAGAAATCATGCTGCTGTTCGAAACCCTGCACCGGGCTGGGAACACGATCATACTGGTGACCCACGAGCCCGACGTCGCCGCCCAGGCGAATCGTTGCATCCAGTTGTTGGACGGCCGGATTCATCGGGACGAGCGCAACCTTGAGGGGCGTCTCGTTCCTTCCGGGTAACCCGCTTCACGATTCGCGCGCCCAGTGACCGGCCGCAATTTCCCGCAATGGCCCCGGCTCGGAGGGCGGAGGAACCCGCGGAGGCGCGTCAAGCCGACGAGCGCCGATTTCCAGAGGGCTTGCGTCAAGAAGAGCCTTCGTATAAGGGTGCCCTGGATTGGCGAATACGGCTGCGACCGGGCCCAATTCGACCACCTGCCCGCGCCAGACGACGGCCATTCGCCGACACGATCTTCGAATCACCGGCAGACTGTGCGAGATCAGCAGAATGCTGAGGTTCCGGTCTCGATTGAACGACGCGAGCAGGTCCAGAATCTTCGCTTGGCTCGAAAGGTCGACCGCCGACGTTGGCTCGTCTGCGATCAGAAGTTCGGGCTCGCATGCGATGGCGCGGGCTATGGCGACTCGCTGACGCTGTCCGCCGGAAAACTCCTGGGGGCGCTTAAAATAGTCGGATGGCTCGAGACCCACCGCCTGGAGCAACTCCTCGACTCTCTCGCGGCGGCGGCCGATTCCATGGATCCGCAGAGGTTCCGCAACGATCACCCCTGCCATCAACAATGGATTCAACGATGCAGCAGGGTCCTGGAAAACGGCCTGTACAAATCTCCTCCGAGCTCTCAATTGGGACGGCTTCAGCGCCAGCCAGTCTTCGCCCCTGAATCGGATGCTTCCGCTATCGACGCGCTCAAGGCGAAGGATGCAGCGCGCAAGCGTGGTCTTTCCGGCTCCCGATTCCCCTACCAGGCCAAAACACTCCCCCTTTTCCAAATCGAACGAAACGCCTCGGAGTGCGTGCGCGCATTCGCCGCGCCTCCCGACATAGGCGAGGGAAACATCCTTGACGACCAGCAGGGGCTCGTCGTTTTCAGATTGCGGATTTTCCTGGAAATGCACGGACCAACTCCTTGGTGTACTGGTGCTGCGGATCGGTGAGCAGATCAGGGCATGGGCCTTCTTCAACGACCGCGCCTGCGTGCATCACCGCAACGCGATCCGCAATCATCGAGACGGACTCTAACTCGTGTGAAATGAATAAGATGGAAATCTGATGCTGGCAAGACAGCCGTCTCAGCAGGTAGAGGATTCTGGCTCGGGTTGTTCCATCCAAGGCGCTGGTTGCCTCGTCTGCCAGTATCAGTTTCGGGCGCCCCGAAAGGGCCATGGCGATCAGAACCCGTTGGCGCATCCCTCCGGAAAGTTCGTGGGGATAAAGTTGAAAGGCGCGGTCCGGATCCTCCAGGCCTGCTTCTTTCATCAATTGCAGAGTTTGTCGCTTGGCCTCCGCCCGGCTCTCCTGAAAGTAGCACCGCCGCGTCTCGGCAACCTGCCGCCCGACCAGAATCAGGGGGTTGAGCGAAGAACTGGGCTCTTGATGAATCAGGGCTATTTCTCGGCCCCGGACTCGGCGAAGCTCTTCCTGTGAGAGTCTCAGCAGGGAGCGCCCGCTGAATTCGATCTCCCCGGACTCGATGGTCATTGCGGGGTGCAGCAGCCCCAGGATCGCCAGCGCGGCTTGCGACTTGCCCGCTCCGGATTCACCAACCAGACCGAGAATCTCTCCTGCCATCAGGTGGAGTGACAGGCCGTTCAGGATCGGGATCGACTTTTTGCGCAATCGGACTGAGAGCCTCAAGTCCTGGATCCGCAGCAAGGGTTCTGTTTCTTTCAAACGGTCCGTTCCCCTTCAAGCTCCGCCTGAACTCAAAAGAACGGCGGCGGTCTTGTCTGGATCGCTCCCGACTGCGAGTTCGGCGCGCATCAAATTGCGATCGTCTCCCTGTGTTCGCCAAACACCTGCCGCAAGGCATCGGAGACTTCGCCGACGGTGGTCAGAGCCTCGACCGCGTCGATCAGGTGGGGGACGAGGTTGTCGGCGCCCGCCGCAGCCTGGCGGATCGAAGCCAGTGCGGCGTCGACTTTTGCCGGGTCGCGGCGGCGCCTCATCTCTTCGAGCCGGCGGACCTGTTCCATTTCCAACCCGGGATCAATTCGCAATATTTCGATGGGGACCTGAGCGTCTTCCCGAAAACAATTGACTCCCACCACCGCTTCGCTTCCCGCCTCCAGCCCTTTTTGGTGCTGGTAGGCGGCCTCCTGAATCTCGCCTTGCACAAATCCGGACTCGATCGCGGCGAGCATTCCGCCCAGATTGCGCACTTTTTCCATATATTCAAGGGCCTCGTCTTCCAGCCGACCGGTCAAATGTTCCACATACCAACTGCCGCCGAGGGGATCCGCAGCCCCTGCAGCGCCGCTTTCATGAGCCAGGATCTGTTGCGTACGTAATGCCAGCTTGGCGGACTGCTCAGTGGGCAATGCCAGGGCCTCGTCGCGGGCATTGGTGTGCAGCGACTGGGCGCCTCCGCACACAGCCGCCAGAGCCTGCAGAGCTACCCGCACTATGTTGTTGTCGGGCTGTTGGGCCGTCAGGCTGCTTCCCGCAGTCTGGGCGTGAAACCGCAGCATCTGCGAGCGCTCCTCTTTGGCCCCATACTCGTCCTTCATCAGGCGCGCCCAAATGCGGCGGGCGGCACGAAACTTCGCCGCCTCTTCAAAGAAGCCATTGTGGGCGTTGAAGAAAAAAGACATTTGGGGGGCAACCGCGTCGACGTCCATGCCCCGAGCCAGGGCGGCTTCAATATAAGCGGCGCCATTGCTCAACGTGAATGCTAATTCTTGGGCGGCCGTCGAACCGGCTTCTCGAATGTGGTAGCCGCTGACTGAAATGGCGTTCCATTTGGGTGCGTTCAAGCTGCAGAACTCAAAGACGTCCGTGACCAGACGAAGCGAGGCGGCTGGGGGGTAAATGTACGTCCCGCGGGCAATGTATTCCTTCAGAATGTCGTTCTGGACGGTTCCTCGGAGCGCCTTCCAGTCGATGCCCCTCTTTCGGGCGACAGCGAAGTACAAGGCAAGCAGAATGGCGGCTGTCGCGTTGATCGTCATGGAGGTGGAGACCTCGTCCAGCGGTATTCCCTCGAAAAGCCGTTCCATGTCTTCCATGCTGTTGATCGCCACTCCAACGCGGCCGACTTCGCCTTTCGCCAGTTCGTGGTCCGAGTCCAGTCCGATCTGGGTGGGCAGGTCGAAAGCGACCGACAGGCCTCTGGCGCCTTGCTCCAGAAGGTATCGATACCGGGCGTTCGATTCCGTTGCCGTCGCATACCCGGCGTACTGTCGCATGGTCCAAAGGCGGGAGCGATACATCTGAGGGTGAATGCCCCGCGTAAACGGAAATTGACCCGGGTCGCCCAGGTCTCTTGCGTAGTCAAGGTGCGCAGTGTCTTCGGGGCGATAAAAGACCTTGACGGCCTTCTTCACGGAGGGGGCGGATTCTGTCTGCCGGGATTTCACTTTACATTCGCCCCGTCTTTGGTATCATGTTTCCGGGATCCGGTAAGAGCTTACAGGCGTTCGCTTTTCCGGCCGCCTCCGCGATGGGATCATAGCAGAGGGGCGGGGTCGTATTCAATGAGTGAAGAAGAACTGAAGCAGCATCGAGAAGAGCTTGAGGTCGCCATTAACGAGGCTTTGAAGGAGTCTCCCGAGATAAAAAAGGCGATCGGAAGCATTCGAGAGCACGGCTACGATGTCTTTCTGATCATTGAAGCGACCATCGGCTTCAGCCGGCAAAAGGACGGTTCGCCATCGGATCAGCCCGTCCGTCGATTGCCCGCCGTGCGGTTGGAACTGACCTCCCACGACCAGCGGTTCCTTCGCTCTCTAAGAATCAGTCCGGAATAATTCTCTTCGTGCGGGAGCAGCCGGCCTGTTCGGGCGACTGATTCCGCGGATCAAGCGAATCGAAGGGCGCGCCCTTCTCGCTGGATCACGCTGCCGATTTCGCGAGCGAATACCTCATTCTTGCGGAAATCCTCGATCAGGGCGGCGGCTGCCGTCGGCGCAACGCTGAGCAGCAATCCGCCAGAAGTTTGCGGGTCGAGCAAGACCTGTGCGCTGATCTCGTCAATCGACCCCCAATCCGCTTCCTCTCCGACATAGCGTCGATTCGTCTCGATTCCTCCAGGCCGCATCCCCCTCTGGGCAAGTTTTCTTACGCCTTCGATCACCGGCGCCTTGGCCGCCTCGATTTCAACGGTCACTTTGCTTCCTTGCGCCATTTCAAAGGAGTGTCCGATAAGCCCGTAGCCCGTGATGTCGGTTGCCGCGTGCACTTCATGGCGGCGAGCGATCTGGGCCGCTTCAGCGTTCAACCGGGTCATCCACCCGATAGCTTCTCCGATTTGCGCGGGGCTGGCTTTGCCGTACTTGATGGCTGTCGCGATGATGCCCGTTCCCAGCGGCTTGGTCAGGATCAGGCGGTCTCCTGGCGCAGCCGTACAGTTCAGCAGAATCGTCTGGGGGTCAGCGAATCCGGTCACGCAATAGCCGAATTTGATCTCCTCGTCCTGGACCGAGTGGCCCCCGAGAATGGACACTTTCGCTTCGCTCATTTTCTCGGCCCCTCCCCGAAGGATTTCCTCTAAAGTCTTTTCCTCCGCCCCTTTGGCGGGAAATCCGACGATGGAAAGGGCGATTTTCGGCTCTGCGCCCATCGCGTAGATGTCGCTGAGCGCGTTTGCTGCGGCAATCTGGCCGTAAATCCGCGGATCATCCACCACTGGCGTGAAGAAGTCGACGGTCTGGATCACCGCCATGCCGGCGTTCAGCAGATACACTCCGGCGTCGTCGGCTGTTTCATAGCCAACCATTACGTTCGGGTCGCGATGCACTTCGACCTGACTTAGGACGCGCGCCAGCAACTCCGGCGCAAGCTTAGACGCTCAGCCGGCGCAAGCCACCATTTCCGTCAGGCGCTTCTTTTTTCGAAAAAACATACCGGGCTGCATTATACCGCCTGCCGAAGGGGTCGGTCTGCACAACTTCCCGTTAAAGCGCACTGTCGACCGGTCGTCGCAGACGCGGCTCGATGGGGCGGCCGCTTATAATGAAAGGATGATGCGCTCTCATTCGGATTCTTACGATGTGGTCGTGATCGGCGGAGGACATGCCGGGTGCGAAGCTGCAGCTGCAGCTGCGCGCATGGGAGCGCGCACGGCGCTGGTGACCATCAATCGGAGCATGATCGCCCAGATGTCGTGCAACCCATCAATTGGCGGAATCGCCAAGGGGCACCTGGTCCGGGAAATCGATGCGCTAGGAGGGCTGATGGGAAAAGTTGCGGATGAGACCGGGATTCAATTTCGGCTCCTGAATCGGAGTCGGGGGCCCGCCGTGCAGGCGCCTCGCGCCCAGAACGACAAGAAACTGTACCGCAAGCGCATGCAGGCCTTGTTGGGCGAAATCGAGGGCCTAGGGATTGTGGAAGGAGAGGCGGCTTCCATCGACCGGGTGGCGGGGCGGGTCGCCGGCGTTCGCTTGAGCGATGGGCGAAAGCTGGACGCTAAAGCCGTCGTGCTGACGACGGGCACGTTTCTGAACGGATTGTGCCATGTAGGAGAGGAAAAGTTTCGGGCCGGCAGATCCGGGGAAAAAGCGTCTGTAGAATTGGCCCGCTCGATCCGCTCCATCGGATTTCAGTTGGGGAGACTGAAAACCGGAACCCCGCCAAGGCTGGATCGAGGAAGCATCGATCTGAATCGCTTTCCGGCTCAACACGGGGACGAGGCGCCCGCTTTCTTCTCTTTTGAGACCCGGCGCGCCGTGCTTCCTCAAGTCCCCTGCTGGATCGCTGCCACGAATCCCGCCGTGCACGAGATTCTGAAGGTCAACCTGCATCGGAGCCCCCTGTACGGAGGCCAGATCGAGGGGATCGGTCCGCGCTACTGTCCTTCGATCGAGGATAAGGTCGTAAAGTTTTCGCACCGGGAAAGCCACCAGCTTTTTCTGGAGCCGGAAGGTTTGGACAGCGAAGTGATTTACGTCAACGGGTTGTCAACCAGCATGCCGGTCGATGTTCAGCAGGGCATGCTGGAAAGGCTTCCCGGGCTGGAGTCTGCCGTTATGCTGCGCCCCGGCTATGCCGTCGAATACGACTATGTACAGCCGGGAGAGTTGAGCCCCAGCCTGGAGACCAAGCGCGTCGAAGGGCTTTTCCATGCCGGACAGATCAATGGCACGACCGGCTATGAAGAGGCGGCGGCTCAAGGGCTATTGGCGGGAGTCAATGCAGCCTTGCTGGCGCAGGGGAAGCCTTCGCTGGTGCTGGGGCGTGACGAGGCCTACATCGGGATCATGATCGACGATCTTGTCACCCAGGGCGTGGACGAGCCCTACCGTATGTTCACTTCGCGGGCCGAGTATCGGCTTCTTTTGCGCATCGACAACGCGGACCGGCGGCTGATGCCCCATGGCCGACGATTGGGGCTGGTCGCTGCTGAAGCTTTCAGTCGATTCCAGGAAAAGTGGCGGCGCATGGACGCTGCAGCGGAGTTTCTGAATGCTCGCCACTCAAAACCCGCCTCTTCGGACTCGCATGCCGTGGTTGGCCGCTTCAACGTTCCGGCGGGGACGCGCTATTCTCAGCTTGCCAGCCGCCCGGAATTTACGATCGCAGACCTGTCGGAACTCCTTTCCGGATTCGACGGACGGCTTTCTTCAGAAGAACTGGAGGCGATTCACACGCAAATGCGCTACCGGGGCTACATCGAGCAGCAGGGGCGCGATGTGGCGCGGCTCCGGTCGCTGGAGTTGCGGCCCATCCCGGCCGACATTCGCTACGAGGGGGTCCAGGGCCTGTCAACGGAAATGGTGGAGCGGCTGAGCCGGGTTCGTCCGCGCAACCTTGGGCAGGCTTCAAGAATTCCGGGCGTGACTCCTGCGGCGGTCTCCGTGCTGAACATCCACTTGGAGATGCTGCGGCGTGGCCGGCGTTAGCCCCCTTCCAACGGACGCAGCCTTTTCAGCGCTGGATGCCGAACTCGGGATCTCTCTGGACCACGCCGCCCGGGAGCGCGTTCGCATCTATGCGGAGCTCCTGTCCAAGTGGAACCGGAAGGTCAGCCTGACGACCGTTCGGAATCCGGACGAGCTCCTGCGCTTTCATTTTTTTGAGTCGTTTTGGGCCGCGCAGCGATTCCTGCGCTCCTTGGATCGGATCGCAGATGTCGGCAGCGGCGCCGGCTTTCCCGGCGCCGCCATTCAGCTGTTTCAGCCCTGGCGCCAGACCGTACTGATTGAACGGAACGGCAGGAAAGCAGCGTTTTTAAAGGAGCTGTGCCGGCGTCTCTCCCTGTCAGCCGATGTTTTTGGCGGGGCCGCCGCCGACTACCCGCACTGGGACCGCATCGATGTGGCCGTCTTTCGGGCCTTGAGGCCCGCGCCCGACTTTCTGGAAATCGCGCGTCGGCAAGAGCTCCGCCTGCTCCTTTTCTGGGGCCGGGAGGAGCCGCTGCCGGGGCCATTCTGGAAGCGCGCGGACTCGGCGCTCTATCCCGCATCGCGCAACCGGCGCGTCACCCTTTGGGCTCCCGCCTGAAGGTGCGAGGCGCTCCCACAATCGCGTCTCCCCGATCAGAGCCGCCGGGGGACGCGCTTCGTAAGCGCAACCGGCGCTGCGAGCGTCTCTTGGAGCTCGAGACTTCGGACCCGCGTTTCACGTGAAACGCAGCAGGCGCCGGCTCTCTTCTTCCCTCCGCGCATTCGTGTTATGTTTAAGGCTCTTCATCATGTTGTCCAGGGTAATCGCCATTGCCAATCAAAAGGGGGGAGTCGGAAAGACGACGACGGCCATCAATCTGAGCGCTTCCCTTGCGGCAGCCGAAGCGCGCGTCCTGCTGGTCGATCTGGACCCGCAGGGAAACGCCACCTCCGGGATGGGCCTCGACAAGGCCGGCTTGGAGCGCTCCGTCTACCACGTTTTGGCGCAGGGGGCGGACTCCGCCGCAATCGTCCGCAAAACCGAATTTGAAGGCCTCGACATCCTTCCGGCCAACCGCGATTTGACCGGCGCCACCATTGAAATGCTCGAACTTTCGCGAAGAGAGTTCCGGCTGCGCGAGGCCCTCGCGCAGCTGCGCCCACGGTACGATTTCATCCTGATCGACTGCCCTCCCTCTTTGGGGATTCTGACGGTCAACGCCCTGGCGGCGGCTGATGCGCTGCTAATTCCCATCCAGTGCGAGTACTTTGCCCTGGAAGGCCTCTCGGACCTTCTGGGGACCGTGGCGCGGGTGCGGCAAACCTTTCAGCCGGCGCTGCAGATTGAAGGGGTCTTGCTGACCATGCACGACGATCGACTGAATCTAAGCGGCCAGATCGAGCAGAACGTTCGGGCTCACTTGGGCGACCGCGTCTTTTCCGCGCGAATTCCCAGAAACGTGCGCCTTGCGGAAGCGCCCAGCTTCGGCAAGCCGATTCTGATGTACGACCCGCGCTCTCGAGGGGCAGACGCATATTTGCAACTGGCTCAGGAAATCCTTCGCAAATCCACTGCCCTCGAGGCCCGGGAGGCCGTCGGGGGCGTATGAAGCCCGCGCGCATGAAAAGAAAAGCCCTCGGTAAGGGGCTCGACGCCCTTCTTCCAAAACTGGACGAGAAAAGCTCGTTGGCCGACCTCGAATTGGATTTGATCCGCCCCAATCCGCTTCAGCCGCGGATTCGATTCGAGGAGTCGCGCTTGCAGGCTTTGGCTGATTCCCTTTCGCGAGACGGGGTCTTGCAGCCCATCGTGGTGCGCCGCACTGGCGCGGGTTTTGAGATTGTGGCGGGCGAGAGGCGCTGGCGGGCGGCGCAAAAAGCCGGATTGGCGCGGATCCCCGCCGTAGTGCAAGACGTCGGTGACGAGCGGATGCTCGAGCTGGCTCTGATCGAAAACATCCAGCGGGACGAGCTAAGCCCCATCGAAGAAGCCAGCGCGTACCGGATGATGGTGGAAGATTTTCGGCTGACTCAGGACGAGATTGCCCGCCGCGTCGGCAGGAGTCGAAGCGCCGTGGCCAACACTCTACGGCTGTTGAAGCTTCCACGGCAGCTGCAGGAAATGGTCGCAGACGGCGAGTTGTCGATGGGGCACGCCCGTGCCCTGTTGCCACTCACCAGAAAAAGCCAGCTGGAGCTGGCGGCGGCGGTCCGCCGCTTCGGCCTTTCGGTTCGGGAGGTGGAACGCCGCGCCGGCAAGCTTTTAGAGGGCCCGAAATCTCCCCGCCCCGCCCGAAAGGATTCCAACGTACTCGCTGCCGAGCGGCGCCTGGAGGAAGCCTGGAAGACTCGAGTGGAGATCCTTCCCAAAGGCAAAGGCGGCCGGATTCTTTTGCACTACCACTCCCCTGAGGAGCTGGACCGCCTCTACGAAGCCTTGCTCAGCGGCGATTCCGGATAGCGCGCCGCTGTTTCACGTGAAACAACGCTACTTCCCTATGCAGAAGGTGGAGAAAATTTCGCCCAGGATCTCTTCCACCGTGGTCTCGCCGGTGATCTCGCCGATAGCCTCCAACGCCTTTCGGAGATCGTACAACGGGAACTCTTCGCTGAGGCCCGCCGCGTAGGCCTGCCTGCCCTTGCCGAGGGCGGCGCGGGCTTTTTTCAGGCAGCGGAAATGGCGAACGCTGGTGATGACGATGCCTTCGGTCTCGACCCCCGAGTCCGGCGCGGCTTCCGCTCGCAGCGCCTCCCTGAGGAGGTCGAGGCCGGCCTCCTTCAAAGCTGAGACCTCTGATGCGACCGCTCGCCGAACCCAACCTTCGGGCAAAATGCATCGCCTGGGCAAATCGACCTTATTGACGGCCAGCGCCAGGTGGCGGTTCTTGATTTTGTCCCAGATCGCCACGTCTTCTTCGTCCAGAGGCCGCGACCCGTCCAGAACGAACAAAATCAAGTCGGCTTCGTGCGCCGCCTGAAGCGAGCGCTCCACCCCCAGCCGCTCCACTTTCTCGGAGGCCTGCCGGATACCGGCGGTGTCAATCAGCAGAAAAGGGATCCCGCTGATTTCCACAGATTCGGAGAGCGCGTCGCGCGTAGTTCCGGGGATTTCGGTCACGATGGCCCTCTCCGATTTCAAGAGCGCGTTAAACAGGCTGGATTTCCCGGCGTTCGGCTTCCCGACGATGGCGACCGCGACGCCTTCCCGAAGCGCCCGGCCGAAGCGATGGCTTTCCTCCAGCGCCGCCAGAGACTCATCGACGGAGTTCAACTCCAACAGAAGCGCATCTCGAGCCGCGGGCTCTACATCGTCTTCCACAAATTCGACGCTGGTCTCCATATGAGAGATGACTCGAACCAGCCGATCCCGGATCGGCTGCAGCGTGAGAGAAAGCCGCCCGCCGAGCTGTTCCGCGGCCTTTCTGGCCTGAAAGCGCGTGCGGCTTTCAATCAGATCGCGGACCGCTTCGGCCTGCGCCAGATCCATCTTTCCATTCAAGAAGGCGCGCTGCGTGAACTCTCCCGGTTCGGCCAGGCGGGCGCCCTCCGCAAGACACAGTTCAAGCAACTTGCGCGCCAGAACCGGGCTCCCGTGAGAGGAGATCTCTACGACGTCCTCGCCCGTGTAGGAAGCGGGCGCCTGATACAAGGTCACCAGCACCCGGTCCAGTTCGCGGTCGCTCTCATCGACCAGTCGAGCGACCACGGGGCGCCGGGCCCGCAGTTCGGGCCGTGGCCTCAGGCGGCCGAGGGCGATGGCGACGGCGCCCGGA
>CAZAEY010000063.1:13996-18606 GCA_964484155.1 uncultured Acidobacteriota bacterium | reverse complement strand
AAACGGCCCGGACGGTACGGAAGTCGCAACGTAGCCCGTATCCATTTCGGGCATTTAGCTCTTTTCTAAAATCATATGCGCGTCAGCGTCATCATTCCAACATTCAATCGAGCCGAATTTCTTCGCCGAACGCTGCGAACCATCGCGGCCCAAAATTTCGACCAAAACGAGTTCGAAGTTATAGTTGTGGACGACGGGTCCGCCGATGCAACGCCAGAGGTCTGCAAGGAACCCTATGATTTTCAACTTCGCCGAATCCATCAAAGCAATCAAGGGGACGCTCAGGCAAGAAACACGGGAGCTGACGAAAGCCAGGCCGAGATTCTCGCTTTTCTCGACGACGACATGCTGCTGCATCCGGAATACCTTTCCGAGATGGTTGCCTCCCATTGCCACGGACGTGAACGATTCGTGGTGGGCGAGTCGATTCTTTGGACTGAAGATTCGCCGCCTTCCTGGCGCGAACCGATCCCATCTGCATTGCAGAGCCAGAACAAGAGCCTGCGCGCCATTTCATTCACTGATGTCTGCAGCAACAACATGTCGCTTCTCCGGGAGACCTATCTTGCGGTCGGTCGGATGACCGCGCTGAATTTTCGGGGCTCGAGCATCTGGTGCGACGTCGAGTTCGCCTACCGTGCACACCAGCAAGGCGTGGAGTTTCTGCGGAACCCGAGAGCGCTCTGCTGGCACGTGGATCATGTCGCGAAATCACTGGAAGCCCATGAGAAGCGGATGAGGGAGGCCGGTTTCCGTGCCGCCGCTCTCTTCCGCAAGCACCCCGGACTGGCGCCTCTTCTTCCAATGTTTGAGGACAAGCTGGCGATCGAGTGGGAGAAGGATTCCAGTTCGCTCATCTTCAGGAAGGTCGCACGGCGCCTCGCTTCAACCCGAATGATCCTCGGAATGTTCGTAGGTGCACACCGTTTTGCAGAAGCGGCCGGCAGGGATCGTCTTTCCCGGGCGCTGTCGCGATGGATTCTCGGCGGTCGCCTATATGCTGGATACCGGGACGGCGTCCGGTCCGACGACGCCGCGCGAGGCGAAGTTCCTGAATGTCATGCCAGGCGCTCCTTGTGACATGAGGTGTCAGATGCAACGCCGCGCCAAGCTCGCCGGCACTCGCGGTGCAAAATCCGAAAAATCGGCATTCCGCGTATTCGGCGCAACACATGCAAGACAGATGCGACCCATTTCCGTCATAACCATACGTGCGGCTTGGAATCTTCGAGGCGAAGGCTTTCGAAACGCTGTAAGTCACAGGGGCGAAGCGCGCCTGAAACCTTGGTCTAATGGTTCCAAATATTGTCTTCCCGTACCGACGGGCGCGCGCTCCCCTGAGTTTTCGTCGGGGCGGCGGTCCGCGCCGATCCGGAGCCGCATTGGATTCGTCGGCTCAGAGCATCCCAGAAACCATCCCTAATGAATAAATTAACTAGAAGAGTCCCCGATCCTCAGATCGAAATCCACCCAGTGCCGAGGAGCGTCGAATCTGAGCCGTTGCCCCTGACTTTCGATCTCCGCCAACTTTGGATGATTTTCGTCAAGCACCGCTGGAAGATTCTCGCAATGATCCTGCTGGCCGTCGTCGGCAGCGGGATTCTGTCCTACTCGGCCACGCCCATGTACCGTTCCCTGGTGAGCATCCAGATCGATCCGGAGGCCGCGAAGGTGGTCCCCTATTTCGACATCTCGGAAGCGTTTGTCAACGCGAACACGAATTACGAGCTCTACATGAAGACCAAGGACGAGGTCCTCAGGAGTCCGGCGCTCGCACGGCGCACGGTGAGGCAGATTCGGGAGACCCAAGGTGATGCGATTACGCCAGAGCACGATAGCGACCTTTCCAACTTTACCAGGAATCTCGGCGTTCAACGGATCGAGGGAAGTCAGATCGTCAGGCTGAGCTTCACGTCGGCCGACCCCGAGTTCGCGGCACGGGTGGCGAACACGGTTGCGGAGGAGTTCATCAAGATGCATTTCGAGGGGAAGTACGAAATGATTGGGAGAGCCAAGGACTTCCTCAACGAGCAGCTCGCAACGATCAAGACCAACCTGGAAAATGCAGAGCTCGAACTGGTCGAATATGCCGGCCGTCACGGGTTCGCCGCATTGGACCGAGCGGAAGACACCGTCGCCCAGCAAGGCTTCTCATTCCTGACGACCGAGCGCGTGAAGGCTGAAGGGGCGTACATCGCCAAGAGCGCGGAGCTGGAAGCATTGCAGCAAGCTACTCCGGAAAATTTTCCTGAGCAGCTTCGAAGTACTTCCATCACTTCGCTGGAAGATCAAGTTCTTCGACTTGAGCAGGAGCTGAGCCTGATGCGGACGCAATTTGGCGACAACTGGCCCGCTCTTCAGAAAAAGCAGCAGGATCTGGATCTGGTGAGGACACAGCTCAGAAGGGAGCGTGAAGCGGCCATCGCTGCAACTCGAGAACAAGTGCAAATGGACAATGCGGTGGCAAGACGACAATACGAGATGTTGACGGGCTCGCTCCAGGAGCATCGAAGATTGATTGAAGAGATGAATGAGGCATCGATTCGTTTCAACATCCTAAAGAGAGACGTTGACACCAACGAAGCGCTGTACCAGAGTCTTCTGCAGCGACTCAAGGAAACAGGAGTAGTCGCCGGCCTCGATTTCGGAAACATACACGTGGTCGATCCAGCCACTCCGCCGATGCTCCCTTATTCGCCTCAGCCGCTTTGGAACCTGTTGCTCGCCGTCCTTTTCGGCAGCGTCATCGGACTGTCAACGGCTTTGCTGCTGGAATACGTAGACAATTCGATCGAACTGCCCGACGAGTTGGAGAAGCTCGGCCTGCCCTCGCTTGGCTTCATTCCCTCGTTCGAATTGCCGCGGAATGGGAAGAGACACTTCACGCCAGGGACCCTGTTGGAGAGCGACACGGGCGACTTGCGAAGCAACGTCCCCCGGTTGCTCAGCGACAATCGCCCTCCAATCGTTCGCGAATCGTACCGGTCGCTCTGCGCTTCGATTCTGCTTTCGCGGGGCGACGCTCCTCCTCGCATCGTTCTCGTCACTTCAGCAGTGCCTCGAGAGGGGAAATCGACGACCGTTATCAACCTTGGCATCACTTTGGCTCAGAACGGCACTCGCACCGTCCTGGTGGACCTGGACATGAGAAAGCCTTCTTTGGGCAAGGCGTTCAACGCCGACGATCAGTTCGGCGCCAGTCTCTATCTCTCGGGAAATTCGAAAGCCATGCCCGAAATTCAGGAGACGGAGGTGCCCAATCTTTTCGTAATTCCAGCTGGGCCGGCGCCGCCAAACCCTTTGGCGCTTCTGACCTCTGAAAGGCTTCCTCAAATGCTCGCCGCGCTGAAAAAGGATTTCAAGTACATTCTGGTCGACAGCCCCCCGGTTCTCAACGTTTCGGATCCATGGGTGATTGCGCCGTTCGCGGACGGAGTCCTGATGGTCATTCGCTTCGGGGAAACGCCGCGCGAACTGGTCAGCCGGGCAAGGTCGAAGCTCGTTGACACAGGGGCGACTGTCCTTGGCGCCGTCGTCAACTCCGCAGATTTAACCAACCCTGGCTACTCCTCCTATGGCGAGTACTATGCCGATCCATCCTATTACGCGTGATGAGTCGAGGGCGAACAACTGAGTTCGACCCGCAAATCCAGCGGATTGATATGCCTGACTCTCAAATTCTTCCCATCGTCGAAGCCAAGGGCGAATCGGAAGTGAATCCTGACGAGTATTTGAATCGGACACATGGTAAGGCCAATCCCGACGGGAATTCTTCAAGTCGCTGCAGCGCGGATGCAGGAGACTTCACCGGAACGAGCAATGGCCAGGCAACTCCCGGGACCTCTCTGTCAGACTCTCAATCCCCTATCAAGGGACTTTCGCTGTATGTGAGCCGGCAGGCCAGCTCACCGCTCCGGTATGTCGGGGAGCAGTTGCTGTTTGCAATGCTGGGGTGGATCCCTTCGCTGCCTGGAATCCTCCTGCGGGGAACCCTTTATCGACTGATTCTCAAGATGGATGGCTGGGTGGGCATCGAGAATGGCGTCAGGCTCAGATTCGCTGACAACCTTCGACTCGGCAGAGGATGCTATCTGGATCAATCGGTCTACCTTCACGCCTGCCCAAACGGAATCGAAATCGGCGAGGGAACTTTAGTGATGCACGGATCCGTGCTTCACGTCTACAATTTTCGCGGAATGCCGAATTCCTGCATCCGGATCGGGAGGAAGAGCCTGATTGGCGAATACAACGTTATTCGGGGACAAGGCGGCGTCACCATCGGAAATCGGGTCTACACTTCGCCGATGGTTCAGATTCTTGCTGTCAACCACGTATTTGACGACCCGAATCAACCTTTCACTGAGCAGGGCATTACAGCACAGGGAATCGTCATTGAAGACGACGTATGGATCGGATCTGGAGCGGTTTTGACGGACGGCGTCCGGATTGGACAGGGTGCGGTCGTGGCCGCCGGCGCAGTCGTCACGCGAGATGTGCCGTCCGGAGTAGTGGTCGCCGGCGTCCCGGCGCGGGTGGTTCGTAAAGTCGGAGTCAGCTCCAAAACAAAAACTCGAGGACTTCGAAGGTATTTCTGAACTCGTACTTCGTTC
>CAZAEY010000063.1:0-13896 GCA_964484155.1 uncultured Acidobacteriota bacterium | reverse complement strand
GGCACGGTTCGAAGTCGCTCTGCTTTCTATTGAATGACCTTTTGGAAAATGAACTGCGCGGCCGACGCATGTCGGAGCGACGGGGCCCGTTTCGGGGCCCGTTGACGGGAGGCGTTCAGCTGCCGCTTCGTGAGTTCACAAGAAGGTTCGCCGCAAATCAACGCGCCCGAAGCGGGCGCGTCGCTCCGCCAAGCGCGCTGCAGCGTTCAGCAGCGGCCTTAACAAACGCGCAAAACTCAAACCCTTGAAAATCGAACCCAGAACCCAGAACGCGGAACGCAGAACCCAGAACGCGGAACGCTAGATCGAGAGGAAGACAATGACCGTTGAACAAAGCCGAATATTCGAACTCAGAAGGGGCCACGAAAACGGCGACCGCCCCGTCTTGTCCGTAGTCATTCCGGCATTGAACGAAGAGGACGGGATCGCCGAAATCGTGCAGCGTGTGCGCGCTTCGGAATCCGTTCTGAATGAGGTCGGAGTTTGGGAGCTGGAAGTCATCGTCGTCGACGACGGTTCGACGGACCAAACGGCAAAGATTGTCGAAAGCCTGCCCCAAACCCGACTCATTCGACACCCCGTCAACCGCGGATACGGCGCGGCGATCAAGACTGGGTTCGCCAATGCAAAGGGCGACCTGCTGGCGTTTCTGGATGCCGACAGCACGTATCCTCCCGAATACTTCGCTCATCTCTGTCAGGCCATTCTGAAAACGAACGCGGATCTCGCCGTCGGTTCGCGCCGGTCCGGATCCGAGAGCGAGATGCCCCGCATGCGGCGGTTGGGCAATCTGATCTGGTCGCGGCTAGTCAGTCTTATTGGCAAGCAGCATGTCGCGGATCCGGCCAGCGGCATGCGAGTCTTGCGGCGCTCGGTCCTTCCCCGCCTCTACCCGCTGCCGGACGGCCTCAACTTCACCCCCGTCATGAGCACTCGGGCGGTGCATGAGCGAATCACATTGAAGGAGATCCCCATCCCTTACGCGGAGAGATCGGGCCGCTCCAAGCTGAGCGTGGTCAGGGACGGAACGCGATTTCTAAAGACCATCATCTGGACTGCGCTGGAATACAACCCAGTCCGGATACTCGGGATGTTGGGTGCGGGCGCCATGCTCGGCTCAGCGCTCATCGGCGCTGCTCTGATCGCGCTGCGACTTCAGGGCGTCACCGAATTGGGCCCCTTGGGCGTGTTAGGAGTCTTTGTCGCCCTGGTGCTGGCAGTCGTCGGCGTGAGCACCGTGTCGCTGGGAATCTCATTCAATTACTTCGTTGCGCTTTTCAACGGTCAGGATGTGGAGGATGCGCAGCCCAAAAAGTCGAAGCTTTCGCCAAAACTGGACCGGCACTTCGGCTGGCTTGGAGTCGCTGCGGCCACAGGCGGACTCAGCCTGGCCATCGCCAGCCTGACACTTGGCCTGAACGGATGGGAAATCACCAGACTCTGGCTGTGGCTGCTCGGGAGCGCTCTGTTCATGCTCATGGGTCTTCAGCTGTTCATTTCCTGGGTTCAGATGCGCGTCCTCGAAGCGCTCAGCGAGCGCCAATCCCGCGTCTCGCAAGAGCTGCTTCCTACAGGAATCGCTCCTGTTTCGAGAGCCGTCAGCTGAGCGATGAAATCGTGCGGCCGGGCCCAGTTGATTTCAGGTTGGAAGTGCTCATGGTCCGAATTTGAACGACGCAATACCGCGTCTCTGCTGTCTGAAAAAGCTTAGGAGTTATTAAGAATGAACGAAAAGCCGAGCCGAGACCCAGGCGCCTCTCGAAATGAACTGCGCCATAATCTTGGCGCCCGCGGCCTCAGGCCGCTGAAGCCGGCAAAGTTTCCCGATGCGGGCGCGGCGGTGCGGGATCTCACGCATTCGCGTCCCGAATCGGCAGTCGACGTGCTTCTCGTCAATCCGCCTTCGCCGGACGGGGCCATTTGGATTCGAACTCAGCACCGAGTCGGCCGGCGAAGCCGGGAGGAAATGGTTTGGCCTCAGTGTTCGCTGGCACAACTGGCGGCCATGCTGGCGCCGGATTACACCGTAGCCATCGTCGATGCCATTGCCGAGCGAATGGACTGGCAACGGTTCGAACAGGTCCTTCGAATGCGGTCTCCCCGATATTACCTGACCCAGGTGACCGCTCCGACACTGACCAACGACATGTATGGCGTGATGTTGGCGAAGAGCCTGGGGGCGAAAACGATGGCCTTCGGAACGCACGTCACGCCGATGGCTTCAGAAACCATGCGGGACTTTCCGGCGTTGGACTTCGTTCTCAAGGGCGAGCCGGAACTCACCCTGAGGGAAACGATCGATGCGCTTGATGGCAAAACTGACAAAGTCCCGGAATGGATTGGCAAGCTTTTGGTGAAAACGGATCCAAACTATCGCCCGCCGGTCGAAAAGCTGGATTCAGGGGAGCCCGACCTTTCTTTGGTCAAGGGCCTGGTTTGGAGGCGCGACGGCGCAGTTAGAATGAATGCGGATCGCCCCTTCACGCCAAACCTGGACGACCTCCCGCTGCCCTTATACGAAATGCTCCCGTTGAACGCCTACCGGATGCCGTTGATGAAAGGGCCCTTCAGTTTTGTAGTCACCAGCCGCGGGTGCCCGGCAGGCTGCAAGTATTGCATCAAGCACGTTTCCTATCAGTGGTCGGTCCGACTCCTTTCCCCTGAACGCATCATGCGGGAAATGACGACGCTGGCGAATCTGGGCGTCCGCAACATTCACATGTACGCGGACCTGTTCACGGTCAACAGAGACCAGGTGATGGAGCTCTGCCAGTTGATGATCGACAGCGACATCAAGTTCAAATGGACGTGCAACAGCCGGGTCGATTTCGTCGACGAGGAAATGCTCAAAGCCATGGGCAGGGCTGGCTGCTGGATGATCTCGTGGGGGATCGAAAGCGGAAACGAAGCTATCCTGAAGAAGGCCGCCAAAGGGGCGAATCCCGCAAAGGCCCACCAGGCCCTCACCTGGGCGCGCAACGCCGGGATCAAAAACTGGGGTTACTTCATCATCGGACTTCCTGGCGAAACGCTGGAGACGATTCGCCAGACGATCGATCTTTCCAAGCAGCTCCCGCTGGAGCTGGCCCTGTTTCATATCGCCGCTCCGTACCCGGGCACGCCATTCTTTTTCGAGGTCGTTGAAAACGGGTGGTTCCGGCAGGGCACACGCTGGGAGGAGGTGGACATGGACAAGGGAACCGTCCTGCAATACGAAAACCTCAGCGCCGAAGATCTCATTTACTGGCAGAAAAGGGCGTTTCGAGAGTGGGCTCTCCGGCCGGGCCCGATGCTGACCTACATGAAGATGCTCCTGAGCGACGTTCGGACGCTCAGGCGCGCATTTCGAGTAGGAGTGGAGCACGTGCAGTGGGCATTCAATGGCAAGTGATTCTCCCGACTCTTCTCGGAAAGTCAGCGCGAGAACGGGGATCGTCGTGTCCTTGGTCTCCTTGTCCATGCTGCTTTGCGTCGTCGAAATCAGCGGTTTTCTCTGGGAAAGGAAGGCCGCGCAAGGCGAGCTGGGATGGACGCTGGTGGCCTCGAGACGTATGAAGCCGGAGTCGCGGGGTGATGAAGCTCACCCTTACTTCGTCCTGGAGGCCGGCGCTGAATACGTTTGGTCTGGAATCCCGGTGAAAATCAATTCCCGCGGATTCAGAACTGCTGAGACTTCGGTTCGCAAAGCCGAAGACCGCTTCCGAATCCTGAGCGTCGGCGACTCGGTCGCTTTCGGATGGAGCGTACATCAGGACGAAACATTCGCAAGCCTTCTGCAACGGGAGCTGCAAGCCCGACGAGCGACCCAGACGATCGATGCAGTGACCGCGGCCGTTCCCGGCTGGAATCCGGTTCACGCGCGAAACTTTCTCCTGACCGAGGGCCTCGAATATCAACCCGATCTGGTGATCTTGTCCTTGACCGCGGTCAACGACATTCTTGACAGAAGCGTGAAAACTGAAGCCAAGGCGGATCTTTTTAGTTTTCTCCGGGACTATACGTACGGCTGGCCGTTTGCGACCGTTCAATTTCGATTCCTGATGGCTCGCTCCAAGGGTCCTGAGGCGATCCCAGTCCTGAATCCGCCTACCCACCCCGCCGCCTATTTTCCGCTTTCCGAGGAGAGCCCGGTCTGGGACGAATTGTGGGCGACGATTCGCGAAATACGAGACGCCTGCCAGAGACAAGGCGCTGAGTTCATGCTGGTCCTGTTTCCAACCGCTTTCCAGCTTCATTCGCCCGGCCACCCCGATGTGCCTCAGCGCGTCCTGAGCCGTCTGGCCGCCGCAGACGATGTCGAATGGGTCGATCTCCTTCCCGTATTCAAGGACGCCTGCGAGCAGGCTGGACCTGGCGCCTGCGACGGGTATCGAAACCTTCTGTTCGCAGACGTGTGGATGCATCCGAATGCGCGAGGTCACCGCCATGCGGCCGATTCGATTCTCGAAGTGCTGAACCGGTCCGATCGCTGGCATGCAGGTTTCCAATCAGGAGCGTCGTCGATTGATTTCGCAAATTGAAGCCCGTGCATGGGTGCTGGCATGGCCTGCCGTTGCAGCTTTAATTGTCCTGCCGGCGCTCTACTACCCTTCGGGCGCCTACGAGCAATATCTGGCTCTTGGCTCGATGCTGGCCGTCGGGGCGATTGGAGCCGTGGTGGCTTTCAACCATCCCATGCTCGGGCTCGGCATTCTGCTCCTGGCTTGTCTGATCAGTCCCGTCGATGTCGGTCCGGTGCCGGCCGCCGGGCTGGCCGCTGCAGGATTGACGCTGGTTTTCGTGCTGAAGATGATACTTTCCCAGCAGAAGCCCGAAATCAGCCGCCCCATGCTCCCTCTGATCGCATTCGTGGCTGTCGCGAGCCTGTCGTTCCTGAGCGGGCAATTCCCGTGGTTTTCCGCCGCTCCCGCGCCCCTTAGGGCTCAACTGGGAGGCCTTGGCATTTTCTGGCTCTCCGCTTTGACATTCTTTCTGGTTGCCCTCCAGGTCCGGGATCCTCTCAGTTTGAGAAGATTCACATGGATCTTCCTGGGAATCGGCGGCTTTCTGCTGGCGGCATACCTCATTCCCGGTGGCCGTCCAATCCTCACCGTGTTGGGCGGAAGCATGGGCAGTCTCTTCTGGATCTGGTACATCGCGCTTGCTTTCGGACAGGCAATCCTCAACCCGCTTCTGCAATTGTGGACGCGATTCCTCCTGATCGGGATTGCTTCGTTTGCGCTCGGGTTCAGAATCTTTGTGGCGACTGATTCGGCCTCTGGATGGGTTCCGTGTCTGGTAGCGATCATGGTGCTGATGATGATTGGAGCTCCCAGACTCGCAGTGGCGCTGGGCCTGCTTGCCGCAATCGCCGTGATTCCCTTTCTGGAAACGATCGTCACGAAAGTCTGGGAAGCGGAACAATACAGCCTGATCACCCGATGGGAGGCGCTCAAGACGCTGTGGCAGGTGATCAAGAGCAATCCGATTCTCGGCCTCGGCCCTTCGAACTACTATTTCTATACGGAACTGTTTCCGCTAATGGGCTGGTACGTCAAATTCAATTCCCACAACAACTATCTGGATCTGCTCGCCCAGACGGGCATAGCGGGCCTGGTCTGCTTTCTGTGGTTTTCGGCTGAGGTGGCGAGGAGCGGTTTCAGGCTATTGAAACGGTTGAAGGACGGATTCGAACGCGCTTTCGCCTTCGCGGCCATCGCCGGGCTGGCCGGAACGTTGGTTGCGGGGGCGTTGGGAGATTGGTTTCTTCCATTCGTCTACAACGTTGGATATTCGGGCCTGCAGGTGAGTCTGCTCGGATGGTTCTTTATGGGCGGACTGGTTGCCATCGAGCAGATGAAGATCGCAGCGCAGTCTCAGGGCGCAGTTACAATGTCTAATCGGGCTACGGCCGGCCTGGTATTCCCTCGTAGGGGATTCTCGACGGCGCGGTGACATCCCCTCCGTTTGGAGGGCGTTTTTGCAATGCCGGGTTCATGAAAAGCGTCGTCGCTCTTTCTGAAACTCTTTCACAATCGCTGACTGGAATGGATCTCTCCATCATCATCGTCAATTGGAACACGCGGGACTTGCTCGCGAAATGCTTGGACTCTTTGTCCGAAAGCCTGGCCCTGCAACCCATTTCAGTGACGGAGACGTTTGTGGTGGACAACGCATCGATCGATGGGAGCGCCGATTTCATCCGTGAAGCCTATCCGTGGGTCCAGTTGATGGCAAATCCAACCAATGAAGGATTTGCGGCCGCCAATAATAGCGCCTTTCGCAAATGTTCCGGCGAGTTTGTGCTGCTGCTGAACCCGGACGCGGAACTGGTCAATGATGCGCTGCCCATAATGCTCGCTTTCATGAAGGCCCGCCCGGAGGCCGGCGCAGTGGGGCCGGCGTTGGTGGATTCCAATGGGAGCCTGCAGGATTCCAGCTACCCGATGCCCACGTTGAGCAGAGAATTCTGGAGGCTGTTTCATCTGGATCTATTGTACAGCCGGGCCCGTTATCCGCTGGCCGATTGGCGGGATGGCGAGCCGCGCGAGGTCGACGTGCTGCAGGGCGCGTGCGTCCTGTTGAGGCGGGCCAGCGTCTCGGAACGAGAAGATCTGTTTCCGACTTGCTACTTCATGTACACGGAAGATGTCGATCTTTGCTTTCGATTGCACCGCGATGGCTGGGCAGTCCACTGGATGCCCTCTGCGACTGCAATCCATCACGGCGGGCAAAGCACTCGGCAAGTCAGAACGGAAATGTTTATCGAGCTGTATCGTTCGAAAATCGAGTTTTTCCGACGTCGTCGGGGAGCGGTTTCAGCCAGTCTTTACAAAGTCCTGCTTTTTGCAGCTTCTCTTCCCCGAGTTCTGGCGGCTCCGTTTTTGACTGCAAGAGCGATGGATCCTGACGACCCCGGGATTTCAAATCGATACCTGCATCTGATGAAGGCTCTCGCTCACCTCTAGCCCGCGGAGTTCGTACGTATCCGCAACAAGGCGTTGGGGAGGGGCGGGGTCCGGGTTCTTGGTTCTTGGTTCTGAATTCTGAATTCTGAATTCTGACTCCTGTCTCCTGTCTCCTGTCTCCTGACCCAGCAGATCATGAGAATTCTGTTCCTGACGCAGGTGCTCCCTTACCCGCTGGACGCCGGGCCGAAGATTCGAGCCTACTATGTTGCGAAGCATCTGGCGGCGGCGGGGCATGAAGTTACGTTGCTAAGCTTCATCCGATCGGAAGACCGGCCTCAACATATCCGTCACCTTCAGGAATTTTGCGCCAGGGTCGAGACGATTCTGATGACGCGATCGAAAATTCGAGACGCCTATCATCTCGCGCGGGCGCTCGTGCGGGGCCTCCCGTTTGTCATCTGCAGAGACGAAAACGCGGCAATGGTTCGCATGATTCGCCAACTGGTTCGCGAGAATCGTTACGACGCCGTTCATTCGGATCAGCTTTGGATGGCGCCATATGCTTTGATGGCCAATCCAGAAAACCGCTCGATTCTGGTGCTGGACCAGCACAATGCCGTCTTCCAGATTCCCGACCGTCTGGCGAAAACCGAGGCGAATCCGCTGAAGCGCGCCCTACTGCAGAGGGAAGCGGCGCGCCTGTTGGTGTTTGAACGGAACATGTGCGAGCGCTTCGATCGGGTCATCTGGGTCACCGCAGAGGATCAACGGGCACTGGCGCCCGGCAATTCGGCGCAGGTCCGTCAGCAGGTCCTTCCGATCTGCGTCGACCCGGACGGCCAGACGCTTCCGCCTCGATCGTTTCGGGCCCGGCGAATCACTTTTCTCGGCGGTCTTCACTGGCCTCCCAACGCTCAAGGGATTCTGTGGTTCGCAAGAGAGGTGTGGCCCCAGGTCCATCGTCGCACGCCGGACGCCAAATTAACGATCATCGGAAAGAATCCCCCCAAGGAATTGGCCGAGACGGGCGTGCCTGGCCTTGAAATCACCGGCTACGTCTCAGACGTGGAGCCCTATCTGAAGGAAACCGCGGCCTTCATCGTTCCGCTGCATGCGGGCGGCGGAATGCGCGTGAAAATTCTGGATGCATGGTGTCGAGGGCTGCCCGTGATTACCACCACGATCGGAGCCGAGGGGATTCGAGTTCGAAACGGGGAGAATTGCATGGTTGCGGACTCTCCCAAGGAATTTGCGGAAGCCGTTTGTCGGGTGCTTCGTGAGTGGTGGCTCGCGGAAAGGCTCTCTCGGTGCGGCCGGAGTACGGTCGAATCCGAATACAACTGGAAAACCACTTACCGGAAGCTCGATCGAATCTACGGAGGCGGTCCCCATCAGCAGCACGACGAATCCGAGCCGATTCCAGTCATTGGACCTGCAGAATTCGCCTCTAGCTCCAAGGCCCAATAATTCGATGAAAATCCTTTTTATCGCCCCCTACTCTCCGAATCGCATCCGAGTGCGGCCCTTTGAGCTGATTCTGAGCCTCTTGCGCCGCGGTCACGAAGTGACGGTCGCAGCAACTTGGACAAACGCAGAGGAGTGGAACGATCTCCGGTTTTTGATCGACTCAGGCGCCCGCGTCATGGCGGCTCGGCTTCATCCCGTCCGTTCCGCGTGGAACTGCATCAGGCGCCTCCGCGATTCCAGCCCCTTGCAGGCATCCTATTGCTGGCACCCAATTCTGGCGAATCAGATCGATTTCGCGATTGCGACCGAAAGCTTCGATGTCGTGCATGTGGAGCATCTCAGAGGCGCGCGCTATGGCCTGCTGGCAAAGAGTTTGCTGGAGAATCGCCACAACGGAAATGGGCGTTTCGCCAGATCGCGGACGCCGGTGGTGTGGGACAGCGTCGACTGCATCGGCCGGCTTTTCGAACAGGCTGCACGAGCCTCCAGGAGCGTCAAGGGGCGACTGATGGCGCAAATCGACTTAAAGAAAACGCAGCGATACGAAGCTCTTCTAGTGAATCGTTTCGATGGGGTTCTGGTCACATCGCCCGACGACAGAGACTCGCTCGAGCTGCAGTCGGCGCGCTTTGGGCGAACCGAGGCCGGCCATGGAAAGTTCGTCGTGATTCCCAATGGAGTCGATCTCGATTACTTCCGGCCTCTGGGTCTTCCACGCAGCCAAGCACAACTGATCTTCAGCGGAAAAATGAGCTATCACGCGAATGCCTCGGCGGCCGATTATCTCGTCAGGGAGATCCTTCCCGATGTCTGGTCGAGCCGTCCTGAAGCCCAGCTGATGATCGTTGGAAAGGATCCCGCTCGCCAGGTTCAAGCGCTGGCAACCAATGGAATCGGAGGGCAAAATGGCGAAAACGGGTCCTCCCTCAAAAGGGTCGTCGTGACCGGGACGGTCACCGACATCCGCCCGTATTTGTGCCAAGCCGCAGTCGCCGTCGTCCCACTGTTGTACGGGGCAGGCATTCAAAACAAAGTCCTGGAGGCGATGGCGTGCGGCACACCGGTTGTCCTCAGTGAAAAGGCGATGTCCGCTTTGAAACTTCGGCCTGGCCTCGAAGCTGAGGTCGCAAGCTCGACCGCCGAATTCTCGAGGAAGATTCTCGAACTCTTGGGAAATCCGTTCAGGCGGGAGACTTTGAGTCGAGCGGGAAGACGCTACGTGGAGATGCATCACAGTTGGGATGCGGCAGCTCGGGATCTGGAACAGGCGTATCGCAACGCCTCTGAAAGACTGAACGGCGGAATGGATTTTCCCCATCAGGCGCCAATTCCAGAGTCCAGTCCTCAGGTGCGGGCTAAGCTCTGATCGGCCTTACACCCGGTCCCGTCGCAACGCTATTCGCCCCTGATGCACGTCTCGTCGAAATGCAGCGAGCGAGAACGAAACAACTCGCCGGATCAAGTCCGAGGTCTGAACTTGCCTCCAGCGCCCTTGGCGACAGCAGATCGGAAACAAGGTCGCACCCCTGCTAATTTCCGATTTCGGAAAGTGAACTGCCTGAAATGCTTCGCTTACTGAAGACTCACAAGATCCCTGCAGTGCTCGTCGCAGCTATCCTTCTTTCGCTGGCATTGCGACTCGGCGGCGCCCTCTATCAGGGAAATGCCATCGAGGCGCTGCCCGGCGTCCACGATCAGGTGTCCTATCACACCTTGGCGGAGCGGGTGGTCGAAGGGCACGGCTTCACGTTTGACAGAAACTGGTGGCCGGCTACGCCAGCGAATGAACCCACAGCCCATTGGAGCTTCTTGTACACGCTCTACCTGGCGGGGATTTATGCGATCTTCGGGGTCCACCCTATAGTGCCGCGATTGATTCAGGCGATCGTGGCTGGAATTCTGCATCCCTGGCTGACTTGGCGGATCGGCGCCCGACTGTTCGGGAAGCGGGCTGGGCTGGCAGCCGCCCTTCTCACAGCGGTCTACAGCTATTTCATTTTGTACGCCTCATCCTTGATGACGGAGACGTTTTACATTCTTGCGATACTCTGGGCCTTCGACATCCTGACGAAGATGGCTGCGGACGCCGAGCGCCGGGATCAACAGGCTCTGAGCTGGAGGGTCTGGCTGTTTCTAGGGGCGGCCCTCGGGATGGGAGTTCTCTTGCGGCAAGTGCTGCTGGTGACGATCCCGGTACTGCTAGCCTGGACGTGGTGGACGCTGTGCCGGCGTGAAAGGATTGCGACGCTGCCGCGCCTGGTCCCGCGAATGATTGCCGTGGCGGGAATCATCGCAATCCTGATCCTTCCCTGGACGATCCGCAACTACGCCGCTTTCGAGAGGTTCGTCCTGCTGAACACCAATGCAGGCTACGCATTCTTCCTGAGCAATCATCCAATCCACGGAACGTCTTTCATCGCCATATTGGGTGACGAGCACCCTGGATACCGAGAGCTGTTGCCGACGGAGTTGCTTCATCTCAATGAGGCAGCGCTGGACAGAGCCCTCCTTGAAGAAGGCTTCAGGGGAGTCATCGAGGATCCGCGGCGATACCTGCTGCTCTCCGCCAGCCGCATCAAGGACTTGTTCAAGTTCTGGCCTTCGTCCGCTTCCTCGACGAGCAGCAACCTGGCGAGAGTCCTTTCGTTTGGAGTCTGCCTCCCGTTCATCATTCTTGGCATTGTCTTGACCCTAAAGAAGTCCAGACAGTCCTGGAATTCGATTGAAGACCGGCGCTCCGCCACTTTCCACAGCGTGGTATTGATTCTATTGTTCGTCTCAGCCTACTCCGCAATTCACCTGCTCTCGTGGTCCCTGATACGTTATCGGGTTCCGATGGATCCCCTGCTGCTTTTGTTTGCGTCGGTGGGAATCTGCCACCTGATGCAGAGCGCGATACGGAAGGCCCCCGCCCTTCCCAAGACCTTTTACCCGCAATCCGTCCGCGGAGCGATCCGTCAGACTGCCGCAGCGCAAGGAGAGGGCAATGCCACCGAATGAAGCCTTGAGCTTTGAAAAGGTCGGCCCCATTCCAAGGGCGCCCTTCGCGACGACGGCTTCCAAAGCCGGACAGCGGCGAGCGCTCTTTCTGCTGCTGCTGACGAGCGACGCGCTGATGCTGGGGCTGGCATTTTTGATCGCCTACATTCTGCGATTCACTATGGGAGTGGCGCTTGTTCCCGACATCGTCCCAGTCTTGAATTTCTACCATTATCTGGTGGCGTTTCTGCTCCCCGTTTGGCTATGTCTTTTCGCGATCTTTGGACTTTACAACCCGAGCAATATTCTGTCCGGCACGCGCGAATACGGGAAAGTGTTCAACGCCTGCACTGCCGGAATGATGCTCGTGGTCGTGGCCACCTTCCTCGACCCCACCTTTGTGGTCGCCCGCGGCTGGCTGGTCACTTCCTGGGTGCTGACGTTTCTATTTGTCAGTTCGGCGAGGTTTTGGGTCAGAAGGCTCATTTACGTGCTGCGAAAGGCCGGGCTGTTCTTGAGGCGGGCGGCTATTGTCGGAACCAATCAGGAAGCGCACGAACTCGCCATGCAGCTGGCCCACTCCGGCCGGTCGGGTCTCCGCATCGTCGGCAGCATCGCTGGTCAAAAGGAATCCGAAGGTCCCCCTGACAGCAGCGCGCCTCTAATCGGTTCAATCGAAGAAATTGAGGAACTGATCGAAATCCATGAAATCGATGACCTGATCGTTGCCACAACCGCTCTCAATCGAAACCAGCTCTTGGACCTGTTCGCACGAACCAACCAGTTCGGCAACGTCGAACTTTTCCTTTCAAGCGGCTTGTTCGAAGTCTTGACAACGGGAGTCCGCGTCACCAACGCCGGATTCGTGCCGCTGATGAGTCCGAAGAAACTGCGATTGGATGGCGCCGAATTGGTGATGAAAACGGCCTTTGAATACTCCCTGACGCTGTGCGCGCTCATTTTCTTGTCGCCGTTGTTCGCCGCCATCGCACTGCTGATCAAATTGGACTCCCCCGGGCCAGTGCTACATCGGCGTCGGGTTCTCGGCGTCGGCGGGAAGGAATTCGACGCTCTGAAGTTTCGGACCATGTCGGTCAATGGAGACCGCATTCTTGAGAAGCACCCGGACCTGGCGCGCAAGCTTCAGACGGAGCGAAAACTGAAGCACGACCCACGAGTGACCGAAGTGGGTCGCTGGCTGCGAAAATACAGTCTGGATGAACTCCCGCAGTTGATCAACGTCCTGAAAGGCCAGATGAGTCTGGTGGGACCCCGAATGATCAGTCCGGAAGAAGCGAAAGAGTACGGGAAGCGCAGGTTCAACCTTCTCACGGTGAAGCCGGGAATCACCGGACTTTGGCAGGTGTCCGGAAGATCCGACCTCGACTACAACGAACGCGTGCGGCTCGACATGTACTACATCCGGAATTATACGATCTGGCGCGATCTTCAGATCCTCTTCATTGAAACGCTGCCGGCAGTTATGAAAGGAAGAGGCGCCTACTAGGCGAACAAAAAAGGCACTTGCACAAACCAGAAACAGGGCCTGCTCTTCGGCTTGCTTCACACCCAAATCTCTTCATTTCGACATGATCATCACTCAAACGCCATTGCGCATCAGCTTTTTCGGGGGCGGCACCGACTTCCGCGAATTCTTTCGACAGGAGGAAGGGTGCGTCCTCAGCTCCGCAATCGATCGCTTCATTTTCGTCATCATCAAGGAGCGGTTCGATGAAAAGATCCGCGTCGGGTACACGAAAACGGAGCTGGTGGACGACATCGACGAGCTCCAGCACGAGCTGGTTCGAGAATGCCTGCGAAAAGCGGGAATCAGGAAAGGCGTCGAGATTTCGACCATGGGAGACATTCCTTCGGCGGGATCGGGAATGGGCTCCTCCAGCACCGTCACCGTCGGACTTCTTAACGCCATGTATCATTTTCTGGGCGATCCGAAAGAGCCCTGCAGACTCGCCGAGGAGGCCTGCGAAATCGAAATCGACGTCCTCGGAAAGCCGATCGGAGTGCAGGACCAGTACATTGCCGCGTACGGGGGCCAGAGATACATGCACTTTTCGAAAGCCGGCGAGATCGGCGTACAGCACGTGCGCCTCGACCCGCTGCTCTTCAGGAAGCTGAATCAGAATCTCATGCTCTTTTTCACCAACGTGACCCGCAAGGCCGAGCACGTGCTGGCCGAACAGGTGCAGCGAATGAATGGCCATCTGGCCGTGCTGAGAGAGATGAAGCATATGACGCTTCGGGCCCGCGACTGCCTGGCGGCGGGAGCCCTGGACGACTTCGGCCTCCTTTTGAACGAAACGTGGCAGCTGAAAAAGCAGCTTGCAAGCCGTATCACCAACGGAAGCATCGATTCGATTTATGACGCCGCCCGAAAGGCCGGCGCCTTGGGGGGCAAGATCACCGGCGCTGGAGGCGGGGGATTCCTGCTCCTTTACTGCCCGCGCCACCGTCAGGACGACGTCCGCTCCGCATTGAGTCACCTTCGTGAGCTGCCGTTCCACCTCAGTCGTGACGGAACGAAGGTGATCTTGAATTACCG
>CAZAEY010000062.1:0-18740 GCA_964484155.1 uncultured Acidobacteriota bacterium | reverse complement strand
TCCCAATGTTTACATGCGGCTTCGTCCGCTCGAATTTCTCCCTCGCCATAACGTCAGCTCCAAAGTATTGATTGTAAAGACAACTAAAGCCCGACCCCGCAGCCCGTTCCCGGATCGGTCTTCGACTATCTGGTCACCAGCTTCCCCTGTGCCCGCGCAATCAGCTCATCCCCCACGGAACGAGGGACCTGCTCGAAACGCTCGAAATGCATCGAGTAGGTAGCGCGACCCTGCGTGACCGAGCGCAGATCGGTCGCATACCCGAACATCTCGGACAGCGGAACATAGGCCTGCACCACCTGCGTTGATCCCCGAGGCTCCAGTTCGCCGATCTTTCCGCGCCGGCTGTTCAGATCCCCGATGACCGCCCCCATGTATTCTTCCGGCACCACAACTTCCACGCGCATCACCGGCTCCAGCAAAATGGGCTTCCCTTTTCTGGCGGCGTCTTTCAGCGCCATGGAACCGGCTATCTTAAACGCAATTTCAGAGGAATCGACTTCGTGGTACGAGCCGTCGTACAGCACGACCTTGAGGTCTTCCATGGCATAACCGGCCAAAACGCCGGCTTCCAATGCTTCTTCGACTCCCTTTTGAATCGGGTTGATGAACTCTCGCGGTATCACCCCCCCCACAATAGCGTTTTCAAACTCGAACCCGTCGCCCGGCTCTACCGGTTCGACCCGGATCTTGCAGTGCCCGTACTGACCTCGGCCTCCGGTCTGGCGAACGTATCGCCCCTCCCCTTCCGCCGCCTGTGTGATCGTTTCCTTGTATGCGACCTGCGGTTTTCCGACGTTGGCTCCCACGCTGAACTCGCGAAGCAGACGGTCGACGATAATTTCCAGATGAAGCTCGCCCATGCCGGAAATGATGGTTTGCCCCGTGTCCTCGTCGGTGTGAACCCGAAAAGTCGGGTCCTCCTGCATCAGCCGCCCCAGAGAAAATCCGAGTTTCTCCTGGTCTTCGCGAGTCTTGGGCTCGATGGCGACCGAGATCACCGGCTCCGGGAAATCGATCGCCTCCAGAATGATCGGATGCTTAGGATCGCAGATGGTGTCTCCAGTTACCACGTTCTTTAGACCCACTGCGGCGGCGATGTCACCCGAATAGACCTGCTTGATCTCTTCCCGCTTGTTGGCGTGCATCTTCAGCAGCCTCCCGATCCGCTCGTCTTTTCCCTTAGCGGAGTTGTAGACGGTCGATCCCGCCTCCAGAGTGCCGGAGTAAACGCGAAGAAACGCCAGTTGACCGACGAAGGGGTCGGTCATGATCTTAAAAATCAAGGCCGCAAACGGCTTGGAGTCCTCAGCTATTCTCTCCTCCTCCAGTCCGGATTCGGGGTTGATTCCCTTCATCGGAACGACTTCCGCCGGGGAAGGCAGAAACGCGACCACGGCGTCCAGCAGGGGCTGCACGCCCTTGTTCTTGAAAGCCGAGCCGCAAATGCATGGCGTGAACTGCAGTCCGATCGTCGCCTTGTGGATCGCAGCCGTCAGTTCAACATCCGTAATTTCCTCCCCGCCCAGATACTTCTCCAACAGGCGGTCGTCGGTCTCCACAACCGCTTCGACCATCTTCTCCCGCCACTGAGCAGCCTGTTCGGCGTATTCGGAAGGAATCTCCGACTCTTCGTACTGGGCTCCCAGAGTCTCGGCACGGTACACGATCGCCTTCATGCGAATCAGGTCGATGACGCCTTCAAAGTTCTCCTCCTGGCCCAGAGGAATCTGCACCGCCACTGGCTTGGCTTGCAGCTTTTTCCTCATCGACTCCAAAGTTTTGAAAAAGTCGGCTCCGGCGCGATCCATCTTGTTGATGAAGGCCAGTCGCGGAACCCGGTACTTGTCGGCCTGTCTCCACACGGTCTCGCTCTGGGGCTCCACGCCCGCTACCGCGTCGAAAACTGCGACCGCGCCGTCCAGCACGCGCAACGACCGCTCCACTTCCGCTGTGAAGTCGACGTGCCCGGGCGTATCGATGATGTTGATCCGGACGTCGTTCCAGAAACAAGTGGTCGCAGCCGAAGTGATCGTAATGCCGCGCTCCTGCTCCTGGACCATCCAGTCCATCGTCGCGGTCCCCTCATGCACTTCACCGATCTTGTAATTGATCCCTGTGTAAAACAGGATCCGCTCGGTGGTCGTCGTCTTACCGGCGTCGATGTGCGCCATGATCCCGATATTTCTGGTCTTCGCTATAGGTACTTTTCTAGCCACGATGTTTCATCCTCAGCCGCCGGAAGGCCGGACGCCTCGGATCTCCATTGGCGGGCGCTGCAAGCCCCGCCGATCATCACCAACGATAGTGGGCAAACGCCTTGTTGGCGTCCGCCATGCGATGCACGTCTTCCTTTTTGCGGACCGCTCCGCCTTTATGGCTGGCAGCGTCCAAGATTTCATTGGCCAGCTTTTCAGCCATGGTCTTTTCATTTCTGAACTTGGACGACATCACCAGCCAGCGCAGCCCCAGCGAGGTGCGGCGACGCGGATTCACCTCAATCGGGATCTGGTAGGTCGAACCTCCGACCCGTCTGGATTTCGTCTCCATGAAGGGTTTGGCGTTCTCGACCGCCTGCTTGAAAATCTTCAAAGCATCTTCGCCCGTCCGCTGTTCGATCAGGCTCATAGCGTCGTAAAAGATCGTTTCCGCCGTGCTCTTCTTACCCTTCTGCATCAGCTTGTTGACCATCCGGCTCACCAGTTCGTTTCCGTAAACCGGATCAGGCAACACCGCTCTTTTCGGTACTTCTCTTCGCCTTGGCATAAGTCGCGCTCCAAAAACAAAAGAAGCTGCAGGGAGCAGAAATTCCGTGCAGCTTTAACAAGACTTTACCGTCAGTCGATTATCGCTTGGGCCTCTTGGTGCCGTATTTGGAGCGGCTGTTTTCACGCCCCTCCACTCCGACGGCATCGAGAGTTCCCCGGATAATGTGGTAACGCACCCCGGGCAGATCCTTGACGCGCCCTCCACGAATCAGAACTATAGAATGTTCCTGGAGGTTGTGCCCGATTCCCGGAATGTAGGTGGTCACTTCGATACCGTTCGTCAGACGTACGCGGGCCACCTTGCGAAGGGCCGAATTCGGCTTCTTCGGCGTCTGAGTGTAGACGCGCACGCAAACGCCCCGCTTCTGAGGACATCCCTGAAGCGCAGGACTCTTGGTCTTCGACTTGACCCGCTTCCTACCTTTGCGGACTAACTGGTTAAAAGTCGGCACTCGTTTGCTCTCCTTAAATTAATAAAGTGATGCCGAGGCACCACTCCCTCAACCGGAAATTGACAGGTAGAGAGTAAACCTCAATCCTAGCTTGAGGCAAAGTTCCCTGTCAAGCTGTGAAACCCGTTATTCTAGCAGACTTACGCCGGAACTGCAGGGGGCTGAAAACCCGCCAGCAGCGTTCCATTGAGCTGGAAGCACATTCTACCCTTTTTGAATAAGCCAATGCAACAGCGGAAACGAAAAGAGTTCGACTGACGGAGAAGGGGGGTTCGGCGGCTTGTTTTCTTCCGTCAGCGGGCGTGGAACCAGCCATGCAAGCTGAGCGGACGCTTTTCATGTAATGTGTCCCTGAATGATCCGTCTTTTGCAGCCGATCTACACCGCCCTGTACGGAGCAGGGTTGCTCGTCTACGCTCCGTTCCTTCTGTACCGCGTGGCGCTTCGGGGGAAAAAGGTCGGACTGCGGCAACGCATTGGAATTTTGTCGGGGTTGCATCTGAAAGAGAAGAGTCGCCCCAGAATATGGATCCACGCCGTCTCGGTAGGCGAGGTCAACGCGATCCGGCCGCTTGCCCGCCGTCTGAGTGAGGAAGGATTCGATCTGTTCCTTTCGACTACGACTGACACCGGCCAGGAGCAGGCCAGAAGGCTGTTTGGAGACTCCCTCGCCGTCTTTTTCTTTCCGTTGGACTTCGTGTCCGTTTGCAGCCGCGTTTTGCGACAATTGCAGCCCGACTTGCTAGTGCTGGCCGAGTCTGAAATCTGGCCGAATCTGATCGAAGCGGCCTCCCGGTTGCAGGTTCCGGTAATTCTGGTTAACGGCCGCGTTTCCGATGTTTCCTTCAGCCGATATTTTCGTTTTCGCGCCTTGTTGCGGCCGTTGCTTCACAGGATCTCGCTGTTCTGCATGCAGTCGGAGCGGGATCGACAACGCATGATTCGACTGGGCGTTCCCGCCGAAAGCGTCATTGAGACAGGCAACCTCAAGTTTGACTACATGGCGCCCGATGGCGCCTGCGAAAGCGATCTGTGTCGGACGTTGGTCGAGCTATTGGACATTGGTCCGGATTCGATGGTGTGGCTCTGCGGAAGCACCCGGGAAGGGGAGGAAGAAAAGCTGTTCCCAGTTTACTTGAGGCTTCGCGGGCGATTCCCCGGATTGCGTTGGATCGTCGCTCCCCGACATCCCCACCGCGGAGGCGCAATCGAGGCGCTTCTGCAAAGGCATGGGATTTCGGCCGTCCGTCGCTCCGGGATGCGGCTGAATGACGGACCGCCTCGTCGGCCCAGCGAAAAAACCGAAGCCCTGGTGCTGGACAGCATTGGAGAACTTGCCTTCCTCTACCGGATCGCTGACGTGGTTTTTGTCGGGGGAAGCCTGGTCCCGGCTGGGGGACACAACCCTATCGAACCGGCCGCCTCCGGAAAACCTGTTCTGTTCGGGCCGTCGATGGAGAATTTTCGAGAAGTCGCCAGAATCTTTCTCGAAAACGAAGCAGCCACCCAGGTTCAATCTGAATGGGAGCTGGAGACCTGCTTGCGGCGCCTCCTGGCAGATCCCGATGAGCGGAAAAGGTTGGGCGAAAATGCGCTCGATCAGGTGCACAGGAACCAAGGCGCGGTAGAAAAGACCTGCGAAATCATCTGCAGTCGATTGGCCCGGCATGCGGAAGCGAGTGCGGCAATGGGATGAAGTGGCTGGCGTTCCTCTACGGATTGGGCGTTCGCATTCGGCTGCTGATGTTTCGCACCGGCCTGAGAAAGCCGAGAAGGCTCCCGCACCCCGTCGTCAGCGTCGGCAATCTGACGGTCGGAGGAACCGGCAAGACCCCGATGACCGAGTTTCTGGCTCGCTGGCTGCTTCAGCAGGGGCGTCGTCCCATCATCTTGAGCCGGGGATACGGGGGACGCGCCGAACGCAGCAACCTATTCGTCACGGTCGGAACCCGCACCCTCTGTTCCCCTCTGGATTGCGGAGACGAGGCGTGGCTGCTGGCGTCCCGCCTGGAAAACGTACCGATCGTGGTCGGAAAAGACCGTTACGGTTCGGGCAGACTGTTGGACGGCGCGTTTCCCGGCCAGATCTTTCTGTTGGACGATGGATTTCAGCACGTTCAGCTGGAACGGGATCTGAACCTGCTGCTCCTGGATTTTGAGGATCCGTTCGGCGGGTATCATCTCGTTCCCGCAGGAAGGCTGCGGGAGCCGGTTACGGAGATTCGCCGCGCCGACGCCGTTCTGATCACCCGTGCTCCCAACTCGGAGTCGTTTCTGCAGCTGTCCAGCGAGGTGCAGCGGCTGGCGCCGCACTGCCCGGTCTTTCCGGTCTCGTTTCAAGTAGCCGAGCCGCATCGATTCTCCGCGCCCGAAGTGAAACTGCCTGAGCGGAGCCGCCGGAAAGGAGTCGTGGCGTTTGCCGGAATCGCCCGTCCGGAACAGTTTTTTCGGGACCTGGAGAGGCTGGGCGTCGCCCTGATGGACTGCCTGCCCTTTCGCGATCACCACTTTTTCCTGCAGGACGAAGTCGACGAGATTTTTCGACGCTGCGACGAACTGGGAGCGGAGGCCGCCGTGACGACCGAAAAAGACGCTGTTCGACTCTTGGAACTGAACTATCCCAAGGATCGACTCTACGTTCTTCCCCTGATGGCCGGAGCCGACCCGGACTCCGAATTGATCGGATGGCTGAAGGAGCGTCTGGATCAGATCATGGGCCCGGCTGCCCAGCCGGAATCTGCGCCCCATCAGGTATAGTGAGGGCTGAATGCAACCGTCCAAGCGCCGCCATGACTCGTCGCGCTCCCCTCTTGCGGGATGCAGTTCCATTATCGTGCGAGGAACCAACTGGCTGGGCGATTCAGTCATGTCGGTCGCGGCATTGAAGGAATTGCGACGCATCCATCCGAACGCGCGCCTGGCCCTGATATGCAAAGAATCGGTCGCGGGTCTGTTCCACGGTCAGCCTTTCCTGGATGAAGTCCTGACCTTTACCGAAGATACCATGTCCATGCGCCAAGTCGTTCCGAGGATCCGGAAATTCCAGGCCGCCCTGCTCTTTCAAAACGCGTTCCGCTCGGCCCTCTGGGCGTACGCCGCCCGCATCCGGCCGCGCATCGGCTACGCCACCCACGGCAGAAGCTGGCTGCTGACCGATACGGCCGTCCCGCGAATCCGCAGCCTGCAGAGGCACCAGGTTTATTATTATCTGGACCTGCTTTACCAGTCGGGAATCTCGGACCGCTGCTACCTGGAGGATGCAAGCTTCCGTCCCGACATTCGCATCGCGCCCACCGTCGAAGGCCGCCGGAACGCCCGTGCACTGCTGCAGGAAGCCGGTGTGTCTGATGGCTCCAGGTTGGTGCTGATCAACTCCGGGGCGACCTTCGGACCTGCCAAGAGATGGTTCCCCGAGCGCTACGCCGAACTCGCGGACACGCTGGTCCTGAGCGAGGGTCTTCAGGTCGCTTTCATCGGATCCCGAAGCGAGGAGAGGCTGGCCAGAGAGATCGCTTCCCGGATGCGCGCCCCCGCTGCGGTCCTGTCGGGCAGAACTTCCATCCCGAGTCTGATCGCCCTGATGTCGATGAGCCGGTTGCTGGTCACCAATGATTCAGGTCCGATGCATGTTGGCGCGGCGGTCGGCATTCCCCTGGTCGCATTGTTCGGGTCGACGGATGAAGTCGCCACCGGGCCGTTTTCTTCCCAAGCCGATGTGATTCACAAGCATGTTGAATGCAGCCCCTGCCTGTTGCGAGAATGTCCTATTGATCTGCGCTGCTTCGAGCGCATCCTCACAGCAGAGGTGCTGGAGATCGTTCGGGGGCGTCTGAAGCGAACCGAGCAAGCCGCGACGTCATGATGGTAGCTGCTGGCCGCGCCGTATTTCTGGATCGAGACGGGACGTTGATTGCGGAACGCCATTATCTGCAGCATGAAGAAGAGCTTGAGCTGCTTCCCGATGCTGCGGAGGCCGTTCGAATGCTGAATCAGAATGAGTGGAAAGTCGTCCTCGTGACCAATCAATCTGCCGTTGCCCGAGGGATGTTGACCGAACGCGACCTGCACCGGATCCACGGATCGCTGCAAGACCTTCTCTCGCGGGAAGGGGCCCGACTGGACGCCATTTACTACTGCCCCCATCACCCGACCGAAGGGCAGGGTCGTTATCTAAAACGATGCCGCTGCCGGAAACCTGCCCCCGGCCTGCTGCTTCGCGCTTCGAGGGAGCTGGATATCGACCTGGCGGCTTCCTATATGATCGGGGACGCCCCCTCCGATATCGAGGCAGGCAACAGAGCTGGATGCCGCACCATTCTGGTAACGACTGGCTACGGCGGCGATTTCAGCCGCAGGCTACTGGGCGAGCCATGGAACTTGAAGTCGTCCCAGCGGCCCGACGTCATCGCCTCGAGCCTGCTGTCAGCCGCCAATTGGATCCTGGAGACCGAACGTGAAGAATCGACTGCTCGAACTGGCTGAACGGCTGGCTCAATGCCGCCTGGCAGTCTTCGGCGACTTCCTGCTGGACGAGTACCTGTTCGGAGAAATCTCGCGCGTATCCCGGGAGGCGCCGGTATTGATTCTCCGCTACCAACACAGGGATCTTCGACCGGGCGGCGGCGCCAATTCGGCGATGAACGCCGCCAGGCTGGGCGCCACGGTGCGGGCGCTGGGGTTCGTCGGCGACGACGAGACTGCGCAGGAAATCCTCCGCTTATGGCCGGAAAATGTGGACCGGTCGTACCTTTTTCAAGATCCAGCGCTTCAGACGACCCGGAAAACGCGCATCCTGGCGGGCTCCTTTCATTCCTTTCGACAGCAGGTAGTCCGACTCGATTACGAATCCCCTTTCTCCCTCGGTTCGGAGCAGGAGTCCCGGTTGTTGGCAGCGATGGAAAGCGTTTTTCCAGCGGTCGACGCTCTTTTGATCTCCGATTACAGTTTGGGAAACCTGGGGCGCGGTCACCGGCAGGAAGCGATTCGGATCGCCCGGGAACGGGGTATCCCCGTGATCGTCGATTCGCGTGACGATCCCGGCGGCTACCCCAACGCCACGGCTGTCACGCCGAACATTTCGGAAGTGGAGAAGGCGTTGGGACAGAATTTTGGGGGGAGCCAGGAGCGACTGGAATCCGCCGGGCGCCGCCTGCTCGACGAATGGAAGCTGAACGCCTTGCTCGTGACCAGAGGGAAGCTCGGCATGAGCCTGTTTGACGCCGCAACGGCCACGCACCTGCCGGCGCACGGAGGGGACGAGCCGGTTGACGTGACCGGCGCCGGGGACACGGTTGCCACAGTCTTCGCCCTGGCGGTCGCCGCAGGCGGGTCCTTTCTGGAGGCGGCGCGCCTGGCCAACATCGCAGGGGGGATCGTGGTCATGAAGAAGGGCACTGCAACCGTCTCTCAGGAAGAGCTCCGCATTGCAATCGGAGGGCTCCTATGAAGCATGCTCCGAAAATCGTCGTCCTGGAGGAGCTCTCGAGGATCGTAAAAGAGGCCCGTTCCGAAGGCCTGAGGATCGTTTTTTCCAACGGATGCTTCGATCTACTGCACGTGGGCCACGTTCGCTATCTGGAAGGCGCTCGAAGAGAGGGCGATCTCTTGATTACCGCCGTCAACGACGACAGTTCCGTGCGACGCTTAAAGGGTCCTGGACGCCCTTTGATGCCGGCCTCCGAGAGAGCCGAAATTCTCGCCGCCCTGGAGTGCACAAACTACATCGTGGTTTTTAAAGACGAGACCGTCGACGAACTCCTGAGGACGCTGCGGCCGGACGTTCACGCGAAAGGCACGGACTACACGCCGGAAAGCGTGCCGGAGCGCGAAACGGTGCTGGCCTACGGGGGCCGAATCGCCATCGTGGGAGACCCCAAGGAACGTTCCACTCGAACCTACCTGGAAAAGCTGCGCTCGCAAGGCGAACCATGATCCCGCCCAACCGGATCGCCCCGGACGAGTCTGTCGATATCCTGATCCTTCGCATGAGCGCGCTGGGCGACATCGTGCACGCAGTCCCCGCAGTTCAGTCGCTCAAGCGTCAGCTTCCTCAAGCCCGCATCCACTGGCTTTCGGAAGAGCCATACGTCCCTTTTCTTGAACAGGTCGGCGGAGTCGATCGGGTCTGGGAGACCAACACGCGAAGGTGGAGAATGGGCCTGAGAGGAATCAGCGAAGCGCGACGCCTGATCAAGGACTTGCGGGGACTGTCGTTTCGAGCCGCCCTGGACTTTCAAGGATTGCTCAAGTCGGCCGCGCTCGGCAGACTGGCCCGTCCGGAAATCTTCGTCGGCTTCGAACGCTCCGCGCTGCGGGAGTCGGCCGCTTCCCTCTTCTACTCGAAACGGGTCTCTTTGCGCTCCCGGAAGCAGCACTGCGTCGAAATGAATCTGCAATTGCTGACCGGGTTGGGCCTGCAGCCGAAAGGCGCCGCACACATCGATCTGGACATTCCGCCGGAGGCGACCCTTTTGGCGGAGAAGACGCTTGACGCGCTGGACCGGCGCCGGCCCGTCCTGATCAGCCCCGGAGCGGGTTGGCCCACTAAGCTGTGGCCCGCTCGAAATTTCGGCCGTTTGGCCGACAGAATTGAAACCGAGTTGGGAGTCCCGGCCCTCTTCGTCTACGGCCCCGGAGAAGAACCGCTGGTGCGAGAGGCGCAGAAGACCGCCGAAGGCCGCGCGCGCCCTCCGGTCGCCTGCGACATTCTGGAGCTGTGCGCCCTTTGCCTTCGCGCCCGGATGATGGTCGCCGCCGACACCGGTCCGCTGCACCTCGCCGCTGCGCTTGGCGCTTCGACAGTCGCCCTCATGGGTCCGACCTTTCCCTGGCGAAACGGACCGTTCGGACAGCCGCACTCCGTCGTCCGAATCGACGCCCAGTGCCCTAACCCGTACCGGCGAAAATGTCGAAATCATTTCTGCATGGACATCCCGGTCGACGACGCGTTTGAAGCAGTGAAAAGAGGGTTGAGTTCATAGGTTCGAGTTCCGAGTTCACTTGAATCGTTCCTTGGCGGCCCCCTCGGCAACGCCTCTTGACGGGGATCATTGCATGATGCGACGTGAGGCGTAGCGTGACAAGAAGCGGAATTTCACAGCTTTTGAAAGAAAATGCCCCCAAGTCCTCGACAAATCGAAGATGCTCAGACAATCGCCCCCCGGCCCCCCGGCACGCTGAACGCTATAATGATTCCATGTCTCCGAAGGCCCCAGAAGCCGCTTGGATTCAACGGATTCGCGTCCCCTTGGGGTTTGCTTACGCGGTTCTGTTCGTTGTGTTGGCGGACCCCGTCCCACGCTTCTTAACGTTCGGACTGCTTCTGGGTCTGATCGGGCTGCTGATCCGCATCTGGGCGGCGGGGCACTTGCGGAAACACCGCGAACTGGCGGTCAGCGGGCCGTACTCCCGCACGCGAAATCCGCTCTATCTTGGATCATTTCTGTTGGGACTGGGCCTGGCGACCGCTTCCGGCAGCCTGTGGCTCCTGGTCATATTCATCTTGCTGTTTCCTGCCGTTTACCTTCCCGTGATGCGGCGGGAAGAGCGCGAGATGGAAAAGGCCTACGGCGAAGCATTTGACGGGTACCGGCGATCGGTGCCGCTGTTTTTTCCTGCCTTCGGTCAATCCATGGATCCGCAAGCGGGCAACTTTCAGTGGCGACAGGTCATCTTAAATCGCGAGCAGAATGCGACGATCGGCTTTTTGATCGTTGCGGTGTATTTGGTCGTCAGAATGATGTGGCAATGAGATTTTTAATGCTATGCAAGTTCATCTCGATCAGGGTCGCGGCCGTCTGGCTGATCGGCGCCGGTCTGCTCGTATCAAGCGGGAATCCGGAGCCCCTGCTTCTAGAGAACCGCTTTCACGCAGCTCCCTTTGAAGCCGGCGAGCGGATCCGCTTCGAGGTCAACTGGAAGCCCCTTTTCCTGTTTCCGGCGTTCAAGGCGGGCGAAGTGACCATGACGCTGGAGGAATCCAGCTTGGACGGCATCGCCACCTACAGGATTTCCGGAGAAGCGGTTTCCGATGGCATGCTCTCCCGAGTTGCCGGCGTCGAAATTCGGAACTTTTACGAATCGCAGATCGACCGCCGGGATTTTCGTTCCTATCGATTGGTTGAAAAGACTCGACAAGGGGAGCGAATGCGGGACACGGAATTGGTCTTCGACTACCGGAGAAATCGAGTGGTGCTTCGGGAGACCGATCCCGGTCAGAATCCTCCGAAGTCGATCCGCCGGCAGACATTTGAAGGGATACCTGCGCCTGCGGTCGACATTCTTTCAGCCTTTTACGTCGGCCGGTTGCCGATTCTAAATCCCGGCAGGGAGTACACCTTCCATCTGAACAATCGAGGAGAGTTCGACAGGGTACGGATGGCGGTAGAGGGAGTGGAAAGAATTCGCACGCCTCTGGGCCGTTTTGACACCATCAAACTGTCCACTCGAGGAGGGCTGTTCCGCGATGGAGGCGATTTTCGGATCTGGTATTCGCGCGACGGCCAAAGAATTCCCATCAAGTTCGAAGCCGACGTCAAGTACGGCAAAGTCTACGGCCAGATCATCTCCTACCAATCAGGAAGCGTCGCCAAGGGAATCATCCGGGCAAACTGAGCGGAGCGATCGGCGCGACCGCAATGCAACAAACGGGACCGATTGTTGCGTTTTCAGGACCCGGGCAGGAGTTCGACGTCGTATTTTCCAAAGACCTCGTCGGCGGTCAGCAGCGCCAGCTTTTCAATTTGGGCCTGAGCGATCAGTAGGCGATCGAATGGATCACGATGAATCGCCGGGATTTCACTGACGCGCAAGGCATGGGCATGAGTTACGTCCAGCCCTTCCATCCTTGCGGACCTAAGTTCAGGACTAAGTCAAGCAGTTTGACGGGAACAGCGATGTGACCTGAAATCTACCCTTCACTCGATCTCATTTCTGCTTCCGTTTAATCGAACCAGCTGGTCGCGATAGGCGAACGCACCGGAAATTCCCTCCGGGAGTTCGACGTTTCCGACCAATCTTCCATCGACGAGGCGCACATCCAACCGAATCAAGCCGGCGGGGTGCGCAACGGCGGCTCGAATTCTCGCCAGCGGCCCCGGATGGGGGCGGATCCGCACGGATCGAAAGCCGGGCTCTGCCGGTTCGACTCCGGCGACGGTGGCCAGCAGCTCGTAATTGGGACTCGAGCTCCAGGCGTGGCAGTCCGAGCGAGTCGGTTCAGGCTTTTCGGCCCACGTCGTGAGGCCGAGATCCAGCATCGTGCGCCAGGGATCGAGCAGGTCCAGATAACGGTCGCCCAGTCCGGCCTTCGTCAGGGCCCGGCCCAGATAGAACCGGAAGTAGAAAGTCGCCTGAATCAGCGTTTCGTCCTCCAGGATTCTTTCCATCAATGGGGCGGATTCCCCGGTTGGGATCGCCTCATGGAGTATGGCAAGAATATTGGCGTGCTGGCTGAAGCTGTCCTGCTGCGGCGTATCGGCAAACAGCGCGCGATCGGCGTTCCAACAGCAGTCGCGGACGGCCTGAACGATTCGGTCTGCGGTCTGGCGATACTCCCGGGCCATGAAAGCTTGACCGAAGGCGTCTTCAAGGTCAGCCGCCGAACGCAGCGCGGACGCGAACTGAAGCGAGAGGATGCTGCTTTTGCCGTCGGCGGCGCCGGGCCCGTCTCCGCCGCGAAACTCCTCGGCCCAATCGACGAAATTCCACCAAGGGAGCGGGCCTAGCAGAAGGTCCTCTCCTAATCGGTGTTGAAACCAGCTGATGACCCTTCGGACGCCGGGAAGGTGGCGGCGAAAGAAAGCCGGGTCTTCCCGAAGCATCCACAGGTCCCAAATCATTTCGATCCAGAACAGTGAAAAGGGCGGAATCACCTGCGGAAGGGCGGCCGGATGACGGCTGAGCGTCAAGCCTTCGGGCATCTGCGAAGCAGCCAGATGCTCGATGGCGTTTCGAACCAGCCGGTCGTCTCCGGAGACATACAGTGCGATCAGCGACTGAATGCGGGTATCGCCGGCGTACTGCAGCTGCTCGTAGTACGGGCAGTCCATAAAGCTTTCGTGGGCGCACAGGCGCAGGGTCCGCCAGCCCACTTCCCAGATTTTCTGAAGCTCCGGGCGGTCGGAATCGAATTCTGCCGCTTCCTGAAACGGGTAGCCGGTGAATCGTCCCGTAAAAGCCTCCACCGTCAAGGGTTCAGCACCTGTCCGAATCGAGATTTGCACGTACCGGAAGGTGCGCCACCAGAGTGGACGAAACATCCTGGAGTCGCCCCCGTCGGGCAGGAAGACGTCGGTGACGCCTACGATCCATTTCCCTGCCACGTCATCGCGGTTTTCCTTCCTCCATCTTTTGGGAGGAAAGCTCTCTTCCGGCTGGTAAGGCGCTTCCGAATAGACCAACTTGATCCGGCTGCCGGCTCCGCCGGAGACTGTCAACTCCGGGTAAGCGTTGGTCAACTGCCCCCGGTCCAACACCACTCGAACCTCTTGTTCGGGAGGGATTTCCAGGGAGAATCGACCGTCGACAAGGGTTTCGGGCTCCGCCGGCCCGGCGTCATGAAAGGCGCGCGTGAAATGCTCGGTCCTGGATTCCATCTGCGGCAGGGGGTTGGGAACGAACCACCAGGGCGCGTGACTGTCGCGGGCGCCGCGGGGGCTGGCCGGCGAGATCGAGACCGGCTCCAGCCAATTTCGATTGTCGAAATCCCGATCATTCCAGCCCCAGGGATGCCGCGAGCCGTCGAATTTCATTCCAGGGCCCGCGACGTAATAGCCTTGGACGGCGAAATCCCGATTAGGCTCCAGGAATTCCCATGCCGCGTCTTCCATGCAACGCCAATCGCCCGGCGTGTTGACTTGCGACGCCGTCTCCCCTTCACCCTGGACGACGAATCCCGTTCGGTGCGAAATCTGGGCCATCGGCGCCAGATCGCCCAGGTTCCAGACCACTGCAGCCAGGACGTGGTCGCCGGGCGCCAGCCATTGAGCCAGATCGATCGTTTCAAAACGCCAGTGCAGCAGATCGCCTCGGGCGGGTCCTTTCAGCACGCGATTTCCATTTAAGAAGAGCTCGTAGCGATTGTCTGCGGACACGTGGATACGAAACTCCTCCGGCGCCTGCTGCAGCGAGAATTTCAGCCGGAAGTGGTAGACCCCTGGATCTCTGCCCGCTTCCGGATGGGAAATCCAGCGGGCCGGCCAAGTCCGGAGGAGCAATTGCGGGTCGACCGCGGCTTCGAGAGTCAGAGTGCAACTCAGAAAGAAAAAAACCATCGATGCTATAGCGCGGTGTCTTTTCATCGTCTTTGGGTTCGATCATAACCGGAGCGTGCGAAAAGGCAATCATTTTCGGCAAATGCGCACGGGCAGATGGGTTGAGGTGAGGTTCCTTTCGTCACCGACGCCGGTCGTTCGATGATAAGATTCTTGTGACGGGCCAAGTAGAGCGGGCGATCGCCGCTCGCCTTCGCCCGCCGCTTGCACATGGGCCTGCCGATGCATCAGCGAAAGCCCGAAAGTGTGGAAGGGGCGGGCGGAGGCGAGGGGAGGAAAGTCCGAACACCGCAGGGCAGCGTGCTTCCTAACGGGAAGGAGGGGTGACCCTACGGAAAGTGCCACAGAAAGCAAACCGCCCGCCGTCAGGCAGGTAAGGGTGAAAGGGTGGGGTAAGAGCCCACCGCTTCGATGGCGACATCGAAGGCACGGCAAACCCCACGTGGTGCAAGGCCAAATAGGCTCCATCGATCGGAACCGGCCCGGTTCTCCCGCTCTCGAGCGGGGATGGAGCGGGTAGACCGCTAAAGGGTCGGGGCGACCCGGCTCGTAGATGAATGATCGCCGCCCGTCCCGGAAGGGGCGGGAACAGGATTCGGCTTACAGCTCTACTTGGCCCGAATGATGACTGCTTCGAAAATGAGCGAAGAGACCAGCGGTCTGAATCGCCGCCGCTTTCTGCAGGCGGTCTCGGCCGTTCCCATTCTATTCTGGGGAGGGACATTGAAAGCTGCCGGCTCCGGAAATTCCACCTTGACGGCGATTGAAGGGCTGCAGGCAGGACATTTCACGGACCCCCGGCGGCCGACCGGGTGCACTGTGATTCTGGCCAGGGAAGGCGCAATGGCTGGCGTCGACGTCAGGGGGTCCGCCCCTGGCACCCGGGAAACCGACCTGCTGAATCCGGTCAACTCCATCGATCAGATTCACGCCGTTCTGCTGTCGGGCGGCAGCGCCTTTGGACTTGCCGCCGCCACCGGGGTCGTTCGCTGGCTCGAAGAGAATCAGATCGGCTATGCCACGCGTTTCGGAAAAGTGCCGATCGTACCGGCCGCAATTTTGTACGATCTGGGTGTCGGCGACCCTTCGATTCGGCCGGATGAAGAGTCCGGCTATAAAGCCTGTCAGAACGCCGGCTCGCACCTAGTTGCGCAAGGAAATGTGGGCGCGGGAGCCGGCGCCACGGTTGGCAAGCTGTTTGGATTCGAGCGGGCCATGAAGGGCGGCCTGGGCAGTTCCCTGATCGAGGTGGAAGGGTTGCAGGTCGGAGCGATCGCCGCGGTCAACTGCGTCGGGGACGTGGTCGATCCGGATACTGGCCGCATCCTGGCGGGCGTTCGGACCGAGGACGGCAAGGGCCTCGCCGATGCGATCTCTTTATTGAAAGAGCGCCTCCTGCAACCTCGGACTCAAGAAGGCGAGAACACCACCTTGGTGGTGGTCGGCACGAATGCCGCATTTTCAAAGCCCGAGATGAGCAAACTGGCGCAGATGAGCCACAACGGATTGGCCCGCGCCATCCGCCCGGTTCACCTCCCCGCCGATGGAGACACGGTTTTTGCGCTGTCTACCGGCCGTCTGCCTGGCGTCAGCCTCGCCCAAGCCGGCGCTTTGGCCGCTGAGGCCGCCGCTGAGGCCGTCGTGCAGGCCGTTCGGAAAGCCACCGGCTTAAAAGGGCTCCCCTCGCACATGGAGCTGGCTTCCGACTAATTCCTGGCCCACGGAATCGATTCTCCGCCCATTCCTGATTCGGCCTGCCTATGTTTCACCGCCTCTGCTATACTGGCATGCGCTCACGGCGTCAGTCGGGACATTTTTCGTCCCGGATCAGCCGGGATGTGAAGGTCAGGATCGAATCATCATGGATCAAGAACCGTTTCGAGACTACTACGAAGACCTGCAGTTGAGCTCGAATGCCGACTCAGAGACCATCGAGCGCGTCTATCGGATCCTTGCGAAGCGCTTTCACCCCGACAACCAGACCGCGGGCAACGTGGATCGATTCAATCAGATCAGCGAGGCCTATCGAATCCTTAGGGATCCGGAAAGCAGAGCCGCCTACGACGTTCAATACGATCGCCACCGTCAGGAATCCCTGGGAATCCTTGAGGAAGCCTCCGGCGAAGGTTTCGAGGACGACGAACGGATCTACAAGGGAATTCTCTCGCTCCTGTTCATTTCGCGGCGGCGGGACGTGGACAAGGGATCGCTCGGCGAAATGGACATCGAACGTTTCCTGAATTGCCCCGCCGAACATTTAGAGTTTCACCTCTGGTATCTGCGAGAGAAAGGCTGGATCGTTCGGACGGAGACGGGTCACCTCGCGATTACAGCCGACGGAGTCGACAAGGTTCTCAGCGAGAAGCTCCTTTACCGCAAGGATAGGCTCCTGAGCGATTCGGGAATCGAAGAAAACGCGGCTCCGGCGGAACCGGATGTCGAGCAGCCGCCCGCCTCGGACGAGAATGCATTCCTGAAATCAGAAAACGACTAACGTCCGGAAAGTAGCGCCGGCTTCCAGCCGGCGGCTTTGAAAATGACCGGCAGGGATGCCGGTCCCACCTCCGGAGTGCCGGTGGCCAATCTAGCCCCTCCTTGCCGCCTTTCGAGTGACGTTGTATCTTGAGCCTCCGAATGAATCCGTATCTTCTGATCCTGTTTCTCTATTCGATCCTGCTGATAGGCCTGGGCGCAGCGATTTCGCGCCGAGTCAAGAGTCCGGAAGACTTCTACGTGGCCGGGCGGCGACTGGGCCCGGGACTCCTCTTCAGCACGTTGCTGGCAGCCAACATCGGCGCCGGATCGACAATCGGCGCCGCCGGACTCGGGTTCGCCCTGGGATTGGTGGGCTGGTGGTGGGTCGGTTCGGCGGGGGTCGGCTCGCTGATTCTGGCCTTCGTGATCGGCCCCAGCATTTGGAGGATCTCGAAGCGGCACGGCTTCTTCACCTTGGGCGACTTCCTGGAATTCCGGTATGACCGCTCCGTCCGCATCTGCGTCGCATCGCTCCTTTGGCTGGGGTCGCTTGCCATTCTGGCTGGTCAGTTAATCGCCTTCGCCCGAATTCTGGAGGTGGTCGCCGGCACGCCGAAGAGCCTGGGCTGCCTGCTGGGCGGCGTCGTAGTCGTCGCTTACTTCTCTGCGTCAGGATTGAAGGGGGCTGCCTGGATCAATCTCCTGCAGCTGATCGTGAAAGGCTTCGGCTTTTTGCTGGCTGTTCCCTTTGCCATGGCCGCCGTCGGGGGCTGGGGGGCGATGCGGGAAGCGATCCTTGCGCGTCCGGAGGTTGCCTCCCACTACTTCAGCCTGACCGGAAGCGGATGGGAGCAGGCGCTGCCTTATCTGATTCTTCTGGCTCCCGCCTTTATCGTCTCACCGGGGCTGATTCAGAAGATCTACGGAGCTCGCGACGAGTTTGCAGTTCGCAGCGGGACCTCCTTGAACGCCGTCGCATTGCTGGGGTTCGCCATCATTCCGGTCATCCTGGGGATGGCTGCCGCCGCCATGTTTCCGAATCTGTCTCATCCGGAACTTGCGCTGCCGGTGGTGATGACGGAACTGCTCCCCTTCTGGCTGGGGGCGACTCTGCTGGCTTCAGTTTTCTCGGCCGAACTCAGCTCGGCCGACGCCATTCTGTTCATGCTTTCAACTTCGCTCAGCAGAGACCTGTACCAGACGCTGATGAACGCCTCCGTCAGTCAATCCAGACTGCTGACGATGAGCCGCCGGATCTCGGTGCTGGCGGGAAGTCTGGGAGTGCTGCTTTCCATTCTGCTCCCCTCGGTGATCGGAGCTCTGACCCTGTTTTACGGCCTCCTTTCGGTGGCGCTTTTCGTCCCTTTCATCGCCGGACTTTATTCGAGCCGCCTTAGCGCCCGCCATGCTTTGGCCGCCATCCTTCTTTCGGTTCCCGGCGCCAGCGTCTTCCATCTGATAACAGGAGGCGGAGTGGGACCGGTCAGCTCGACCGCCTTCGGGATCTTCGTCTCCTTTCTCGTGATTTCCCCTTCGCTCTTTCGGGGCGCATCTCGAAAGTGAGGATTGATGCTGCATTCCGATTTCCGAGTTCCGAGTTCACTTGAATCGTTCCTTTGCAGCTTTCTCGGCAGCGCATCTTGAGAGAGAGCTTGCAGACAGCAACGGAAGGAGTAGGCCGAGAAGGAGCGGAATTTTACAGCTTTTGGAAGAAAGTGCCCGCCCAAGACTTGACAAATCGAAAATGCTCAGATAATCGAACCCAGAACCCA
>CAZAEY010000061.1:0-18801 GCA_964484155.1 uncultured Acidobacteriota bacterium | reverse complement strand
TGATCGCTGAAAGGATCGAAGTCCTCAGCTGATATCGGATCCATACCTAGCAGCCTATCTGGACTCCTCCAGATACGGGCTGCTAGAGACCGAGTCGGATCACATTGTTCCATGGAAACGAGAAGGTGATTCGTCTTTCGGTTTGCGCCCGGCTGACCTCTTTGTCGATACTGCTCGGATGTCAGCCGGGCATTTCCTTCGCGTCGAGAATGGATCGTCTTTACCAGACGTCCGGCGCCGCAGGGCGTTATCGCCGGCTGGTGAGCGAACCCATGACGCCGCGAATGATCTGTCGGCCGATGGTCGTACCCATGGTGCGCACTGCAGACTTGATGAAGGCCTCCCCGACGCCCTGCCGTTGCCGGCCGGCGGGTTTCCGGAGCGCCTTTGCCCGTTCTGCTTCCAACGCCTGCCGTTCAGCCTCGGCGGCTGCTTCTTCGGCTTGCTTCTTTAGAAGCTCATAGGCCGATTCACGGTCGAAGACCTGATCGTACTTGCCGCCGTGCGGGCTGCGCATGCGGATTTCCTTCCGCTCAACTTCACTGATCGCTCCCATTCGGCATCGGGGGGGTACGATCAGCGTGCGTTCCACCGGCTGGGGAACGGCTCGGTCGCCCAGCGTGGACACCAGGGCTTCCCCCACTCCCAGCGTGGTGAGGGCTTCTACGACATTGAGCGCCGGGTTGACCGCAAAGGTCTCCGCGGCGGCTCGAATCGATTTCTGATCGCGCGGCGTGTGAGCGCGCAGTGCGTGCTGGAACTTGTTGCCCAACTGACCCAGAATCGCGTCCGGAATGTCGTCCGGATATTGAGAGCAGAAATAAACGCCCACTCCCTTGGATCGGATCAGTCGCACCACCTGCTCGACGCGCTGCAAGAGCGCCTTCGGGCAATCGTTGAACAAGAGGTGGGCTTCATCGAAGAAGAACACGACCTTCGGCTTGTCCAGGTCCCCAACCTCCGGCATTTCCTCGAACAGTTTCGATAAGAGCCACAACAGGAAACTGGAATAGAGGCGGGGCTTCAGAAGCAGGTTTGGAGCATGCAGGATGTTGATGATGCCGCGTCCTGACAAGTCGCGCCGCATCAAGTCCTCCAATTCCAGGGCAGGTTCGCTGAAAAACCGATCGCCGCCGTCGTCTTCCAGACGCAATAAGGCCCGCTGGATGGCGCCGATGCTGGCGGTGTTCACCAGTCCGTATTGCTGACTGATCGTCTGTCGATTTTCACCGACGAAATTCAGCAGGGCCCGCAGATCTTTCAAATCCAGAAGCAGCAAGCCGGAATCATCGGCTGCCCGAAATGCGACATTCAAGACGCCTTCCTGGGTTTCATTCAGTTCGAGAATGCGCGCCAGCAGAGTAGGTCCGACCTCGGTGATGGTGGTGCGCAACGGATGGCCCATTTCACCCCACAGGTCCCAGAAGACGACGGGGCTTCCTTCCTGGCTGTAATCATGGACGCCGATCGCGCGCAAGCGCTCGTCGATTCGCTCGCTCGGGACGCCCGGCATGGACAAGCCGGCTACGTCTCCCTTGGCATCGGAAATGACGACCGGTATGCCCAACCGGGAAAAGCCCTCGGCCAGGATCTTGCAGGTGATCGTCTTTCCGGTCCCCGTTGCGCCCGCGACCAGGCCGTGCCGGTTGGCGTAGCGAACCTGAAGGCGTATTTCCTTCTGTCCCTTGCCGATTAGAATGTCTTGCATTTGCTGGTCCCGTCTCTGGTTCGGTTCAATCATACCCGAATCATGCAGGAAAGGAACCGCTTCCCCCGGGCAAATCCGCCTCGCAAGCCCTTGGCGGCGACCGAAAGACCGGGGATCGATGGAGCATCCAAGGCTGCAGAATCATCAGGTGCGCCGCAACTGGAAAGTCAGGTTCAGATTTAACTGCGAGGCTGGCAGAGCCTGCTGAAGTCACGGCGTCGCTTTCCAATTGTACAAGCAGGGGAAATCTGGAGAGTCAGCCCAGCGCCCGGACCGACGGTTGGCTGCCGCCGGGGCAGCGGGGCGGCTCACCGCTCAATCTTGTCTTCGAGCACGGACCCAACGAGTTCTTCCAGTCTACGCAGTCTTTTTTCTACGCCTTCGGATCGATTCAATACGTGGACCTGCAGCCCATCATTTTCCATGCGGGCGCTGACTGTTCCAGGAAGGAGACTGACCGTCCAGGCAAAGAACACGCGCGCCGCATCGGCCTGCAGCTCGAATTCGAATCTGATGAAACCGGGATTGACGGGCATCGAAGGTCGGAGGGCCCTCAGTGCGACGTCCCACCCCCCCAGCACCGACTGCCGCAGGAAGTAAGGTGCGAACCTGGTCGCTCCGCTGAGGCTGAATCGCATGGTCCCGGAAGGCCACAAGCGGAGGCTGGCGGCTGTCGAGACCATAATCACTGACAAAGATAGCGGCCAGGACTTCGGGCTGCCTTCAGTCAAAAGCAGCCAGCCGATTGAAAAAATGACGAGTCGCGAGACTGCGGCCTTCAAAGAGTTTCGGTCGAACATGCTCCTCCGGACGTTCTTTCATCTATCAACTAAAGGATATACGCCAATGTCATTGCGACTAATATCAGGCCGACATAGATCGTTCCAGCAATAGTCCAGGAAGCAAGCGCCCCTTCGATGCGGTTGACTCCACGTCGGATCTGTCGGCTCTGCACGAAGCGGCGCACATGGGATTCCAGGTTGATATGAAGGATTTCCGCACGGACGCCGTGGGCGCTTTGCCACGCTTTAGAAAGCTCAGCGCCCAATTTCTCGAAAACCACGACGACGTCCCCGGCTTCGATTCGATACGGGAATGCCCGTTCCGGGAACATCCGGACCGCTGCTAGAAGAAGCGCCGCGCCGAACAGCGCCGGCCATAGGGATTCCCAGGTTTCCGATGTCTGCATGTCGGGAAAACCGACTGCAAGAGAGAAATACGGCACGGCGAACCACGCGCCGAAGACGGCGAGACTCAGAAGGCTCAACCATCCCCACCAGACTCCCGTGCTGAGTTCCCCGTGAGATGAACCGTTCATCTCCCTCCAGCACAAGAGGATAAAGCGGCCTAGTAGCAGCGTCGTTCCGACTGCGCTGAGCGGAAGAGCCCAGTCTAAAATGGAGCCTGAAAAGTTCGGAGCCGATGCCGCAAGCTCCTTCAGGCCCCTTTTTGCGGCTGCTCCGCTGGTGAAAGGGCCGCCGATGATCGCCAAGGCTGCAAGAAACAAACCGGCGGTCGTCAATACTTTCTTCTTCCAGCTGTCCACAGCTCCGGATGCAATGCCGACGCCGAGAAAAAGGGCCCCTTTTGCCAGACCGTGGCCAAGGGCGTGAACCGAGACGACGCCCAGGACGAGTGGAAGCGCTTCGGGCGCTGCCAGGCCGATTCCGACAGCCACCGTAATCAGCCCCATCTGGCTTACGCTCGAATAGGCCAGATTGGTCTTCGGCTCCTCTTGACTAAGGCCGACAACAACGGCGTAGAAGGCCGCCGAGAGGCCGACCAGAATTAGAAAAAGGCCCCATGAAGAAAGCGCAATTTCGCCGAGGGGGAGGAAGTTCAGCCATCCTAACAGGCCGGCTTTGATCATGGCGCCGCTCAGCACCGCGCTGGCCGGAGTGGGCGCGACTGGATGGGCCAGCGGGAGCCACATGTGAATCCCCAGCGCTCCCGCCTTGACGCCGAACCCAATCAGAGTGCAGACGACGATCGGATTGATGTTAGGTGAATCCGCCAGACCGAGGCGAATCTCGGACATCAACGTTGAACCGGAGGCGTCCACTGCGAGGAATATGGCAGTCAGAAGGAATGCTTCCCCGAATACCGCCATCAAGATGTAAATCGATCCGGCGCGGCGCGCCTGATCAGTTCGGTCGTAGATAACCAACCCGTATGCCGCAAACGTCATCAGCGTAAAGAAAGTGTAGAAGCTGGCAATGTCCTCGGCGATAATCAAGCCGAAGTTCCCGCTCATTGTCAGCAGATAGAAAAAATAGAATATCCGCTGCCGACTGTCCTTTTCGAAATAAGCCCCAGAATAGAAACCGGCCGTCAGCCACAAGACCGACGTGAAAAACAGGAAAACCTGCCGCATCGGGTCCAGACCGAATCCAGTTCCCATTATCAGCCAGGGAAATGCGATCCCCCCGTCTTCCGGGACAAAAAGCGACAGCCAGAGGGCCGGCAGCGAGGCGATTACGCAGGCGCCCTGTCGCATCCGAGGGTTCAGGTTCTTCCCGAGAACATAAAAGGCGGCCACAAAAGGAAGATAGACGGCCAGGATCCAAAGCATTCCTAAAGCTCCACGTACAAGAGGGTCGCGATCTCACGCGCCAGCGCCAGCGGGCTGTAGTCCCAAAAGGCGAACACGCCGGCGCCGAGGGAAAATACGGCAGTGCTGACAGTCGGCCAAAGCATGCTCGCTGGGGTCTCTAATCGGGCAGAAGGCTTTTTCGTTTGAACCTTTCGTTGAGGTTCCTCAAACCAGACGGTATAGACGATCGGCAGAAAGTAAGCCGCGTTCAGGAGGCTGCTGGCGATCAGTACGGCGACAATCCACCAGTGTCCCGAAGCCAGGCCTCCCAGGGCCAGATACCACTTGCTGACGAAGCCGGCGACCGGCGGCAGCCCGATCATGCCGAAGGACGCAACCGTAAACGCCGCCATCGTCAAGGGGAGCTCCTTTCCAATTCCCTTCATATCTTCAATGCTCTGGATGCCGAGAGTTTTCTCGACGATCCCGGCGCAGAAGAACAACGTGATTTTCATAATCCCTTGGTGAATCAGGTGGGCCAAACTTCCTGTCGAAGAAAGGAAGCCGATCACGGAGGCTCCCAGAGTGATGTAGGAAAGCTGACTGACGGTTGAATATGCGAGCCGCTTTTTCAGGTCCGATTGATCCAGAGCGCGAATCGATCCGAAGATAATCGTGATCGCCGCCAAGATGGCGACTGGCAGCAGCAACCCTCGTTCCGAGGCGAACTGAACGCCGTAAACGTCGTAAATCACGCGAACAATGCCGAAAGCGCCGGCCTTTACAACGGCCACGGCGTGCAGCAGCGCGCTGACCGGCGCCGGCGCCGCCATGGCGATCGGCAACCACCCGTGCAGGGGAACCAGAGCCGCCTTTACGCCGAGGCTCAGCACCAGCATTGCAAAGATGACTGTCAGCGTGACTGGAAAATCGCCTGCCAGATGCGCGACGGTGCCGCCAGGCGTGAAATCGACCGGACCGGTCAGATCTACCAGCCAGACGACGGCTGCAAAAAGGACCGCGCCGCCCGCCAGCGTATACCAAAGGTAGGTCCGCCCGGCGTCCAGGGCTTCCTTGGTGCTCTTATGAATCACAAGCGGATAGGTTGCCAGCGTGAGAAACTCGTAAAAGATGAAGAAGGTGATGAGGTTGCCGGCCAGCGCCACGCCTACGCTGGCGGTGACGCACAAGCTGAAGAACCCGAAGAACCGGCTCAACTCAGGGAAATCTCGCATGTAGCCGTTTGCGTACAAGGTTGTCACAAACCAGAGGACCGTCGAAAGCACGACCAGCAGGAGCGACAGCAAGTCGACTCGAAGGAGGAAATCGAACCCGAGCGCGATTTCAAATCGGGTTTCGAAATGTTGTTCCTGGAAGACGCCCCAGATCAGGATGGCGACCAGGACCACCTTGAGTGCCGCGCCTAGAACATTGAGGTTGGCTCTCAGGCGATGCTGATCCGGGCGCAGAAAAAATATGATGATCCCGGTGAAAAAAGAAGTCCCCAGGATCAGTGGAGCGAGCCATACACTCCAATTCATCAGGGTCCCCCTCCGCCATTTTCGAGCAGAAACGGCGAGCCTATCCGGAGAAGATCCAAAGGCTCTTGAAGTCGAAGGCCGATTAAGACGGAAAGCGTTGCCAGGACGAGGGCTGCGATTTCCATCGATCGCCGGATCGGCTTGCGCGGAGCGGGTGGATCCGTAATCTGGAAGGCGTATCGCAGCATCGCAACGACGTAACCGGCAGTCAGAAGCCCGCCCAGCACGATGAAGGGAAGCCACCACCATTGCCCGCTTCCGACTGCTGCTTTCATCAGAAGAAATTTGGCGACGAATCCGCCGCTCGGAGGCAGCCCGACAATGCTCATGCAGGCGAGCGCAAACGAAAAGGTCGTCAGCGGCATGACCCGAGACAAACCACGCATCGCCCGTAGTTGATCGGTGCCGTAGGCCATCACGATAATCCCCGCAGCTAGAAACAAGGCGCTTTTCGCAAATGCATGCGAAACGACCTGATACATGATTCCGCTGAGAGCTTCTTCGGGCCAAGCGGGAACTATCTCTGTATCTCCACTGACGATAATCGTGGTCAGCGGGAATAGAAGGAACATGTATCCTACCTGCGCGACGGTGGAATAAGCGATGAGCAACTTCAGGCGCTGCTGCCGAATGGCCGTCAAGGAGCCCCAGAGGATTGCGATGGCTCCAAGAACGCCGAGCATTTGGCCGGCTCCAGGGAGCGGCGTCTCGTGGAACAAGCTGAACCAGATTCTCGCCAGAACGAAAAACGATCCCTTTACGACGATTGCGGAAAGAATTGCGCTCACAGGCGCGGAGGCATTTGCGTGCGCGCTGGGGAGCCAAAAATGCAGCGGAAACAGCGCCGTTTTCAGCATCAGTCCAGCCGCCATTAAAGAGAAAGCCGCAAGAGTGCCGGGAGTGGCGGTGACCAGACCACTCAGGAGGAACAGGCTTAGAACTCCATGTTCGGCGTACAGCAACGAAACCCCGAGCAGGTAGCTCAGAGAACCGAGAATCGCGGCGATCAGGTATCGCATCGCCGCGGTCAGAGCTTCCCGTTTTCCCGCAAGCGTGATCAAAGCGATTGCGGATATCCCCAGCAGCTCGAAGACGACATAGATATTGAAAATGTCCGTCGCCACGAAGAGAGCGTTCATGGCTGACCACAAAAAGAACCAGAGGGGCCAGAACAGTCGAGCCTCATGACATTCTTTTCGCTGGTATCCGGGAGCGTAAAAGGAAATGGCGTATATCGTGATCCCGAAGCCGACAATCGCCGTCATGAGAAGAGCGAAGAGGCTGAACCCGTCGGCGTACAATCCAATTCCAAGAGGCGAACTCCAGCCTCCCAGTTCTAAGTGGCTTGGGCCATGCCTCCAAACCGTGATTGCCAAGGAAATCACGCTCGCAAGAATGGCGAATGCGGCTGCGGCAGCGATCGCCCTGCGGGCCCTTTCACCGGCCAGGTAACACAGGACCGCGCCTGTTATCGGGGCCAGGATCACTAGCGGAATCGATACGGTCATTCCGCATCCTCAAGGTTGTCCTTGCCGGTTGCCGCATGGATTCGAAGCGTCAGGGAGATGGCGAAGGCCGTCGCCGCAAGGGCGACGACGATGCCGGTCAGAACCATGGCATGCGGAACCGGGTCCGGATGCTCGACAGCATTGCGTTTGGCGCTGCTGACGAGAAATAAAAACACCCCCCAGCCCATGACATTCAGGGCCATGATCTTTCTCAATAAACGGGGCTGGACGATGAGACCGTAGAGGGCGATGCAGAACAGCAATACTCCAGCAATGCTGTAGGCTAGAAACTGCGGCATTGGCGTGTCAGGAGCGCTTCGTTTCAGTAACCATCTGCGGTTGCAACGCGATAAACAGGGCTGCGACTGTGACGCCAATCGAAATCGTCGCGAGCACCTCAATCAGCAGAATAATCGTTTCGGCGTGCTCCGGCGGGTAACGCAACATCTCGACGCCTCCCGCCGCAGTGGCCGCCGCCGCCGCCGCAAATCCCGCAAAGCCAGCCAGCAAGGCCAATTTCAGCAGGGCCGGGCGAATTCCCGAAACTGAGCGGAAGCCAGCGAGCCAGAGTAAAACGCAGGCCGCGCCAGCCACCACGCCCGCCTGAAAGGCCCCTCCCGGAGAAAAGCTGCCAAGCCAAAGAAGGTATCCGGCGACCAGGAAAGCGAATGGGACGACGAGTCGAACGAACCACCGTAGAACGTGACCGGGATCGGGGATTTCGGAGGCGCCTTTGAGGGTTGCGCTTCGCCTGACCGCCAACACTCCCAGCCAGCCCAGGAACAAAACTCCGAGCTCCAGCCAGGTATCGTAGCTTCTGAAGTTCAGCAGCACTGCTGTGACGGGATGATCCGTTCCGCTAAACTCCATCTGAGCCCCCGCGAGGGCGGTCAACCCTGCGGGTTCCCGGGGAAGAATGACGGCGATTGATATCAGCGCCGTCGCCAGCGACGCGCACATGGCCGCCGCACAATAGTTCCATGCGCGTTGTCGGAAAATGGTCCGGGTCTGCCAACCCATTTTCCCCCTCTCACTCATCTGATTCGTTCTCCGTTGATTCCATCTGTCCAACGGCGTCTAGCAATAAGGCGCCGGTCAATCCGGCTCCGATAGCCGCCTCTGCAAGGGCGATGTCGGGAGCTTCGAGGCGAACCCACGACAGCGCTACGACGAGTCCCAGGGTAATAAAGAGCACTACGGCCCTAAACGTGTCAGGAGAGGCCATCGTTCGAAATGCAAGGACCGTCATACCGACTACTACAAATAGGTCGAACAGCCATTCCATCATCGGTCTTTCGAATCTCGCTCCCTAAAATGCAGCGTGGCGCTCGCTATGAGGTAACAGGCGGTTGAGCTCGAAACAAGCGCGAGTAGCCAGACCAAGATCAGTTTGATCCGACTCGAAAAGCCTGTGTCGAGGAGAAACACCCCAAGGATGATGAATCCGAGCCCCAGGTTGTCCGCCTTGGTCAGTGCATGGAGACGACTGTAAGTGTCCGGAAAGCGAAGCAAACCGACGGTCCCTCCGAGAAAAAAGAACGCGCCGATCAGAATAAGCGTTCCCGCCGCAAGGTGCATTATGAAGCCCTTGGTGTAGACCTGTTCGAGCGGGTTCTCGCCCGCCTGACGAAGGCGACGATGGCCACAGCTGCGAGCAGCGAAAATATCAAAGCGACATTAATGAGGGCCGGTTCGCCAAGGGCAGCCGACAAAAGGACTAGGATGGCCACTCCCGTGGTCCCGAAAAGCTGCACGACCAGAATCCGGTCGGTAGCCGTGGGTCCGAGGACCAATCGAATCGTTCCCGCGAAAATGTTCATTAAAAGGAATGCCGCAACTCCAAAGAGAAATTCATTCATGACTGGACTCATTCAGGTTCACAAGAGAATCTCGAATACCGCTGTTGCGAAAGACTCTACTAGTCTATTGGTCCCGCAAGCCGTTTGCATCCGATCGGGCCCGCGCCCGCATCTGGGCGACCTTGGGAACCGGCTTGGCGACGGGGCTCTTCTGGTTTGCAGTGACGGGTATTCTTCAAAATGGGAGGCACTTCAGAGCTGACAGGCCCTGCGTCAGTGTTTTCCGTTCGAAGTCAATCCAGGCTGCTGGAGGGAGATTCTTCGCTCGACTCCCGGAATGATTCGAGCTGCGTTCTGATAGTAGACTTTCCGAAGCACCTCATCGGACAATTCCAGACCGTAGATTCGCCAGAGCCCTTGAGGAGGAAACGGATTCTCGGCATACGGGAAGTATTCATCCCGAGTTTCCAGAAAGCGCCAGTGAGGCATTAATCTTTCCGTAGAACGGGGCCCGTCTGTTCCGAACAGGATCCGGTCTGAGTATTTCAGAAAAAACTCTCTGGCCGTAAACGGCTGCCGTCCCAGTTCTGCGATCCGGGCGGCGATTTCGACGTACAGATTCGGATACTGGTCCAGCCACTTTCCGACGGTTTCCAAATCCTCTGGATTATTGGCCACGTGAGCGCCGATGAAGATCGTATCCGGATGACGTTCGATGACTCGATTTCTTGCTTCCAGAAGCTCTTCGCGAGACGGCCAATCGGGGCCGTGGAAACTCCATTCGGGACGTCTTCGAAGCTCTTCCCAGCGCTCATTGTGCGCGTCGGTCGGTTCGAAAAAGGCAGCCGGATCGGCAGTGTGGATCAGGACGGGCATTCCCAGGCGACCGCAGGCGGCCCAGATCTCGTCCCAGCGGGAGTCATCGATCCTGACCAACGTGCCGTCCGGATTTCGATAGCCGAGTCCGAACTGCTTGAACAGCTTGAGGCCGCTTGCGCCCTTTTCACGAGCTTCTGCAAGGGCTTCGGCCGTCCGGCGGCCGAAATCGGGTTGGTGGCAGGCCCATGTCGAAGGATCGTCTTCGGCGCCGTCGCCTCGCCAGTCGATGTTGGCGAAGATGACGAAGCGCTCGCTATAACGGTCCCACAGGTAGCGGGAGTGCCGGTCGAATCGTTCGCCCAGGCCGCCGTCCAGACTGACGCTGACTGCGATGTTCTGGTCGTCCATTGTCGAAACGAATTCCACCAAACGTTCCTCAGAGTGATCGAACCGAAAGCCGGGATGGGAATGAACGTCGACTACTGGGAATCGCGCGCGATCCGGCTGCGCGCTCGGCGCCTTCAGCATCGAAGTCGGTTGGAAGAGATGGAGCGCCAGCGGCCGCCCGTCTCGACCGTCCAACTCGTCTTCGTTCCAGCAGGGCTTGCCCGTATCGGGGTCGAGCGCTGCGCGAGCGTCCGTCGCTTCCGGCGCGGGAGCGCAGGCGCCGAGCAGAATCGCGGCCCAGCATAGCGCTGACCTGAGGGAAAACGCCCAAATCCCGGCGGCGAGGGGAATTCTGCAGTTCTTCGATTTCTGGTCGGAAAACGCTCGCTGAGTTTTTCGGCTCATGAAGTCTCTGCTGTCATTCGCTTGCCGGCTAATGGACCTTCGCCGGAAGGACCCCCACTGATCGACCGGGACGGTTCGATTATGTTCAAGTCCCGAGCCAAGGGCAACCGATCGCATCGAACGCTCAGAAGAGCCCACCGACGCTTCACTTGCGGTCAGCCATCGCTTTCTTCGACAACCGGCGGAGCTTGCGAAATGCGGGCCGGCAACCGTATCGTTAACCCGGATAGAATGGTTCCGTTCTGAAAACGAAAGTTGACGTGATGAAAAAACGACGAAAGCTCAACGAGTACGCAACGGCTGGACATGCCCGCAGTTACCTGGCTCGTGCGGATCAGATTCCGCATCGCGCCGAAGGGGAAGCGGTTCTTCTGGAACTGCTTCCGCGGCGCCTTGAGCGCATTCTCGATCTGGGAACGGGCGACGGCCGGCTCTTGGCGATGTTGCGCGTTGACAGGCCCGACGCCGAAGGCGTGGCGCTGGACTTCTCCCCTACGATGCTGGACGCGGCCCGCGAAAGATTTTTCGGCGACGAAAAAGTTCAGGTCGTCGAACATAACTTGGACGACGCGCTTCCGGAAATCGGTCAATTCGACGCCATCGTATCCAGTTTCGCCATCCATCATTGCGCTGATTCCCGAAAGCGATCGCTATACGCCGAGATCCATTCTCGACTGACTCCCGGCGGCGTCTTTTTCAATCTCGAGCACGTCGCTTCTCCAACTCCCAGACTCCATCGCAGGTTTTTAAACGCGATGGGAATTGCGGAGGCCGACGAGGATCCATCGAATCAGTTGCTCGACGTGGAAACCCAGCTTGGGTGGCTGAGGGAAATCGGCTTCGAGGACGTGGACTGCTTCTGGAAATGGTTGGAGCTGGCCCTTCTGGGGGGCGTGAAAAGGTGCTAATGTGGGAGATAGGACTCCAACATAAGCACTTCCACATTTGGATTCCCACATCAGGCGGCTCTCACCTTAGCAGTTTTGGCATCTGCATTTCTGTGTGGCGGACTTGGCTCCGGAAGTGGGAAACAAAGGCGCCGGAGACGGGAAGGGTTGCCGGGAGGCGTGCAACTTTTCAGATTTATTTTCCACTGGTCGAAGACGCCGCCCTCGGAATCAATCCGTCCCGCCCTCCCTGGCGGCGTTTGATTCCTCACCGGAGCTGGTGCGGCTCCATTCGCAAACCACCCTCAGCGAACCCCGAGCTGATGGAATATGAACGCGTAGTATTCGGAAATCTCGTGAAATCGCTGAAATCGCCCGGAGCGGCCGCCGTGACCGGCTTCCATCTGGGTGCGGAAAACCAGGAGATTGTCATCGGTCTTTGCGTCGCGCAGGCGCGCAACGTACTTGGCTGGCTCCCAGTACTGCACCTGAGAGTCCCATAAGCCCGTACTGACGTACATCGCAGGGTACTCCTGCGGCGAGATATTGTCGTACGGCGAGTAAGACAGAATGTATGCGTAGTCGTCCGGATTCTCAGGATTGCCCCACTCGTCGAATTCGTTTGTCGTCAGCGGAATCGAATGGTCCAGCATCGTAGTGACCACGTCGACAAACGGAACCATCGAGATGATGACGCGGTAGTTCTGCGGAGCCATATTGGCGACAGCGCCCATCAACAGGCCGCCGGCGCTGCCGCCTTGCGCCGCCACACGGTCCGGAGCTGCGTACCCCTCCTCGACCAGGAAGCGCGTTACGTCGATGAAGTCGGTGAATGTGTTGACCTTTTTCCGGAGCTTGCCTTCCTCGTACCACATCCGGCCCATCTCCTGACCGCCGCGGATGTGCGCGATTGCGTAAACCATGCCGCGGTCCAGCAGGCTGATGATATTGGGGTTGAACCTCGGGTCACTGCTGGCGCCGTATGAGCCGTAGCCGTACTGCAGCATCGCGGCGCTGCCGTCCCGCTGAAATCCCTTGCGATACACCACGGACACCGGGATTCGAGCGCCGTCGCGAGCCGGGGCCCATAGTCGCTCGGTCTCGTAGTCGTTCTTGTCGAAACCGCCGAGAACCGGCTCCTCCTTCAGCATATTTCGCTCGCCGGACTTCACGTTCAACTCATAGGTGGTCGTCGGCGTGGTCAGCGAGGTGTAGGTATACCGCAACCAGTCGGTGTCCGGTTCCCTGTTGACGCTCAGCGACATCGCGTAGGCGGGTTCGTCGGCGGCGACGTGGAATTCCTCTCCCTCGAGGGGCAGCAGGCGAATTCGCGTCAATCCGCCCGATCGCTCGCCGATCGCGATGAAGTCCTCAAACAACTGGAAGCCGCTGATGAACACGTCTTTATCGTGGGCCACGACGTCGGTCCAGCGGCCACGGTCGTTCCAAATGCCATCCGCCACTTCCATCAGCTTGAAGTTCTGCGCATCCCAGTTGGTGTGGATCACCCAACGGTCGCCGACGTGATCGGCGCTGTACTCGAAGTCGCGCTCACGCTCCGCGATGAGCCGGAATTCAGTCGGGTCGTCGCCGTCGGCGCACCGCTGTTCGTTGGATACGGTGCTGCTCAAAGCAATGCAGATGTACTTCTTGGATTGCGTCGCGCCAACGCCGATGTAGAAGCTGTCGTCAGGCTCTTCGTATATCAGCCGGTCTTCGGCAGGCTCGGTCCCGAGCCGGTGCGCCTTCACGCGCTTGGTCAGCAAGGTGTCAGGGTCGTTCCAGACATAAAAGATTGTCCTGTTGTCTTTGGCCCAGACGAGGCTGTACGACACGCCGGCGACCCCGGTGTCGCGAACTTCGCCGGTTTCGAGGTTCTTGACGTGAAGGGAGAATTGCTGGCGGCCCACTGTGTCTACAAGGTAGGCGAGTTGCTGCTGGTCCGGACTCACGCTCAGGTTTGCAACCTGGAAGAAGCCGTGGCCTCTGGCCATTTCGTTGACGTCAAGCAGAATCTCTTCCTCCGCTTCCATGTCGCCCTTGCGCCGGGCGTGGATCGGATACTCACCGCCTTCCTCGAATCGCGTGTAATAGAAGTAATCGCCTTCGCGAACCGGCACGGTCGCGTCGTCCTGCTTGATGCGGCCGACGAGTTCCTCGAACAGCTCCGCCTGCAGGCCGGCGAGCGGAGCCAGGACGGCGTCGGCATAGGCGTTCTCGGCCTCAAGGTGTGCCAGCATCTCCGGATCCTTGCGCTCGTCGTCGCGCAGCCAATAGTACTCGTCGATGCGGACGGCGCCATGCGGGGCGACGACTTCGTGCGGACGCTGTTCGACCGCCGGCGGGACCGGCGGCGCCTCAGACGGACCGCACGAGACAAGCGGAGGGAGGAGCATGACCGCGAGAGAGGTTATGCGTAGGTTCATGTCACAAAATTGTACTCCACCGGGCGCGATGCGATGGCTGAGCCTCTGGTCGCTTCATACATGCACGGAAAAACGGTCGGAACCGGTAAAGGCGCTTGTGCGGGCCTGATCGGCCCCACCGGGCTGCTAGCGCTGCTGAGACCCGATCTCCGCGCGAATGGATATCGCAATTGAGTCAGCCAATTTCCCGACCAGTTCATCGTCGGGCCCTTGAACGGTGACCCGGCAGAGCGACTCCGTCCCCGAATATCGAACCAGCACCTTTCCTGAATCGGCCAAGGAGGCCTTCGATTTGGCGATGGCCGCCTGAACCGACTCCAGGCTCTCCAAGGATGGTTTCGACGCCACGGGAACATCGACCGTCGTTTGAGGATACCTCTTCATCTGACCGGCGAGCTGAGACAAGGGCAATCCGGTCTCGACCATGATCCGTAAAACCTGAAGAGCGGACACAAGAGCGTCACCGGTTGTATTCTGATCCAAGAAGATGAGGTGTCCGCTTTGCTCACCTCCGAGATTAGCATCGTGCTTGAGCATGTCCTGGATGACATAGCGGTCTCCGACTTGGGACAAGATCACTTCAATCCCTTGATCTTCCAGGAACTTCAGCAGGCCGAAGTTGCTCATGACAGTTGCCACGATGCGGTTGTTTCGAAGCTCTCCATTTCTCTTCATCTCACTTGCGCAGATTGCCAGAATGTCGTCGCCATCAAGCGTCTGGCCGTTTTCATCGACCATCAACAACCGGTCTCCGTCTCCATCCAGAGCGATTCCCGCATCGGCTCGGTGGGACTTGACTGCCCCTCGAATCGTCTCCGGGTGCAGCGAGCCGCATCTGTCGTTGATGTTCAATCCGTTCGGGGCGTTGCCGGTAACGAATACCTCGGCGTCGAGTTCGCGCAATACCAGAGGCGCGATCTTGTAAGCCGCTCCATTTGCGCAATCCAGCGCAATTCGCAAGCCGCGAAGCGACTGGCGCCTGGGGAAAGTGGCTTTGACAAACTCGATATACCTTCCGTCCGCGTCGTAGATTCTGGAATTCCGGCCGATCTGGTCGTCGGCTGGAAGGCTGTTCTCAAAATCGTTTTCGGCCACCAGCGTCTCCATCTGAGCTTCCCACTCGTCGGGCATCTTGAACCCGTCGGAAGAGAAAAACTTGATCCCGTTGTCATAGTAGGGATTGTGGGAAGCCGAGATCACGATGCCTGCATCGGCCCGGTAGGCCCGTGTAATGAACGCAACCCCCGGGGTGGGGAAGGGACCCAACATCAGAGAATCGACTCCCATCGAGCAAAAGCCAGCAATCAGGGCGTTTTCGAACATGTAACAGGACAGGCGAGTGTCCTTGCCGATGACGACGCGATGTCTTCCTTCGTGCCTCCGAAGCAGTTTGCCGGCTGCACGGCCCAGCGTCAGGGCAGTCTCCACGGTCATCGGCGCAACGTTCGCCCGGCCACGAACGCCGTCGGTTCCGAAAATCTTATTGCTTGGTTCGTTTCCCTTCATTGTGTCGGCCTCATCACGATACTTGAAGGATGCGACTCCATTAAAGCTCTCGACATCATGGCAGCCGGGCGCCGCATCGATGAAGGGGGCGAAAGGCCGAAGGCCGGCTCAAAGCGTCTGACGGATCTGTCCCGGCCTTGGCAGATTCGCGAAATTGCGCATGACGAGCCGCAGAATTCGATTTCAGCTCAATGCTTGTTCACCACGTTCCGAAAGCGACGCCCGTTCCAAGGCAACAGGCTATCTTGATTCGGACTCGCCCGCTTGGCGGGCCTCTTCTTCCGGTAACCGCCCCATCGAATCGTAAAACGTTACGGGTCCGAATGCCTCCAAAGTCTCACGGATCCGGCTGGCATCGCCGACTGCCGCTATCTGGAGCGCGTCGAGGTTCAAGTGCGTTCGCGCGACCCTCTGCACGTCTTCCGCCGTCACGGCGAGCAATTTGGCCGGGTACTTCTGCCAATAGTCCTCGGGCAGGTCAAAGATCTCCCGCGTTACCGCGTATCCCAACAGTCGCGCCGGCTGCTCCAAGGAGAGGGCGAAATTGGCAACCATCGCCCGTTTGGCGTCTTCCAACTCCTCTGGCGGCACTTTTTCCTCCCGGATTCTCCGAATCTCGTTTAAGAACTCCTGCAGCGCCCCCTCCGTGACCTCGGTACGTACATTGGCCCAGGCCCTCCAGGGACCGGAATAGCGAAAAGCCTGCACCGTCGAATAGGCGCCGTACGTGTAACCCTTCTCCTCCCGCAGGTTCAGGAAGAGCCGGGCTGCGGCGCCGCCTCCCAGAATCCGGTTCATCACCATCATCGGCACGTAGTCAGCGTGGTTGCGGCGGATGGCGATATTGCCCAACCATAAAGTGGTCTGCTGCGAGCCGGGTCGATCCACAAGGTGAATCCGCTTCGCTTTCGCGGGCTCCGGGTCCGGCGGAACCGGGTCCGTCAACGTCGTTCGTCCCCAGCCTTGCATCCATTGCTCCAGTTTGGGCTTCAACTTCGCGGCGTCGACGTTCCCTGCAAAGGCCAAAATGGCGTTTTGCGGAACGTAGCGCTCAGCATGCCACGCCGCAAGCCGTTCGCTCGCCAGTCGGTCAAGAGCTTCGGGCGTCGTGGAGACGATGGACGCCGGATGGCTTCCATAGACGGCCTGGCTGAATCTTTCGCTGACCAGGAACCCCGGCTGCGTGCGCTGCTGCTGCAGGCTCACCTTTTGTCGGCTGACGAAGCGCTGCAATTCCTCGGCTGGGAAGCTTGGTTTGAAAACGACTTCCAATTTCAATGAAAACCATTCCTCGAAGTTGTCGGAAAGCCCTGAGGAAGAAACGGTGGCCGCTTCGGATCCGAAAGGCGCCGAGGCGTTTAAAGTCGCGCCCAGCCGGGCGACTTCTTCGGTGATCTCGCGACTTGAGCGTTTGACGGTTCCCTGCGTCAACATATGAGCCGTAGCCCACGCCAGACCCGGCAAGTCGCCGGGATCGTTCAGCGCGCCGGCCCCCGAAAGCAGCAACTGGGAGGTGACGATCGGAAATCGTTTGTCCTCCAGGACAAGCACGATCAATCCGTTCGACAGCGTAAATTTTTTTGCATCGGGGAGTTGCACTCGCAGAATCTCATCGGAAACCGGAGCCTTGCCCTTTCTGACGACTTCGCTCAAGGGAACATCTCTGTCCTCACCGCCGGTCTCCTGGGCCGGCAGAAACGAATTCAGCGCGGCCAGAGCCGCAAGAACGATCAATGCTCTTAAAATCGCTCCCTTCCTTTTCATCTCCGCTCCTTTCACTCCGATGCTCGGCTCGGCTCGCTTCTGGCTTCGGGGAGAGTCGTGACAATCGTCCTGTTGGTCTTGACCAGATACCTGCGCGCAACCCGCTGAATATCTTCGGCCGTGACCTCCTGGATCCGCTTTTCAATAGTATTGATCAGATCGGGATTCCCGTGAGTGACGGCGAGGTTGCCGAGCTGGACCGCCCGCGATAGGCTCGAAGCGAGCGATTGAGCCCGCTGGCGGCGAAGCTGCATGAAAGCCTTTTCCAGTTCCCAATCTTGAACTTTTTCGTTTTGAAGCCGTTCGACCTGAGCGTCGATCAGATCCTCGATACTTTCCAGATCGATTCCTGGACGCCCGACGGCGATGGCGGTCAGGAGCCCCGTGCCGGTTCTGGCCTGCGCTCCCGACGACGCTTGAAGCGCGACTTCTTCATCCCTGACTAGCTTTTGAAAAAGCCGCGAGGACTGCCCGCTTCCCAGAATGGATGCGAGAACCGAAAGCGGGTACCAATCGTCGCTATATCCGGGGGGGATCTTCCATGCCATGTCGATGCGCGGCAGTCGGGCGAACCGGTCGTTTACCGAAGCCCTTCGTTCCGCACTCTGTGGCGGTTCCGTCAGATCCGGATCGGGCGGGTCCGGCTGCCGGGGAATCCCGCCGAAATGATGCCTGATGCGATCCAAAGCACGATTGGAATCGAAATCCCCCACCAGGGTCAGGACCGCATTGTTGGGAGCGTAGTAGATTCGGAAGAACTCGGAAATGTCGTCCAAAGTCGCCGCGTTCAAATCCTCCATCGATCCGATCGTCGAGTGCTGATAGGCGAAGTTGTCGTAGGCGACGCCGATCAACGTCTCGGACGTGCGGCCGTAAGGCTGATTGTCCACTCTCTGGCGACGCTCCTCCTGGACTGCGTTGCGCTGGTTGTCCAGATTCGCCTGGCTGATGTCCAGGGAACGCATCCGATCGGCCTCCAGAAACAGGCCGAGCTCGAGCTGATTGGAAGGCAGAGTCTGGAAATAGTTGGTCCGATCGGCGTTGGTCGTGCCGTTCATGCTGCCGCCGTTGTTCAGCACCAGGATGAAATGCTCTCCCTTGCCCACATTCTCCGAACCCTGAAACATCATGTGCTCAAACAGGTGAGCGAAACCGGTACGGCCCTTGCGCTCGTCTCTGGAGCCCACTCTGTACGTGACGGCAATCGAATAAGTGGGCGCGCTACGGTCTTCGCTCAAAATAATGCGGAGGCCGTTCTCCAGCTCGTGCGTCGTGAAGGTGACCTGAACGGGCGCGGGCTTGGCGGATGAAATCCCTGCTTCGGACTCCGGTCCGGCGGCCCCTGAAACCCAAAAGAACAACCCGGCAGTCAAAACCGTAACCAAAGCCTTCCAGTTTCGCATCGCTCTTTCCTTTCCGAGTCCAGCAGGCGGGAAGTCGCTGCGGAGCTGTGAAGATCTCCCAAAAACAACGCCGCCGCCCATGAACCCGCATATTCCCTACGCCTCCTGCTGCGGC
>CAZAEY010000060.1:0-18818 GCA_964484155.1 uncultured Acidobacteriota bacterium | reverse complement strand
AGCACGCAGCACGAAGCACGCAGAACGCAGCACGACTCCCTCGCACGACTCCCTCAGGTGTCATGGAACCGCTTCCGCGCTACCATATGGTTGTCATGGCGAACGCATCCGCTGAGGCAGGGGAGAAGGATTGGCGCCCGGTGATTCGGGTTCGATACGCGGAAACCGACCAAATGGGAGTGGCCTACCACGCCAACTACTTCATCTGGTTTGAAGTGGGCCGGACGCATTACTGCCGCGTTCGAGGCTTTACCTATGCCGATATGGAGCGGAAGGGAGGGCTGTACCTTCCAGTGATTGAAGCGAATTGCCGATATCTGGCTCCGATCCGATACGATGACAGGATTTTCGTTGAAACTTCACTGGCGGAGCTTCGTTCCAGGCGGATCGTCTTTGGCTATCGTCTGATCGGATGGGGCGGCAGCTGCGTCCTGGCGGAGGGAAAGACGATTCATGCCGTGACGGGAGCCAACGGACGAGCGCGCAAGATCCCGGAGGAGTACAGTCAGATCTTGCAAAAGGAACCTCATGATTGAAACGGAATCCTACATCTTGGCGGAGGACCAGCGGGGAAAGTGGGAATCAATCTCTCCGGGCATCTGGAGACCCTGCAGCGGCGTGCACTTGGAAGACCCGCGAGTCCTGGCGGCCAGGACGCTTTTCGACTGGCCACGGTGGCTGGAAGCCAGTTTTTTGTATGATTCCATCGGCTCGCGATTGTTTGATGAAATCAGCCGGCTGCCGGAGTACTACCTGACCAGAACCGAAACTTCATTGTTGGAAAGGCACGCAGAAGAAATCGTACGTAAATCCACGGCTTCCTGTCTGGTGGAACTGGGCGCGGGCTACTCGAACAAGACGGGACATCTCTTGAATCAGATGACTGCCGCAGGCCGGCGAGTGACATACGTTCCGATCGATGTGAGCGCCGCGGCTCTGGAAGGCTCTCGGGACCGGTTGCGCGCCGATTTCCCGAAGGTTCGCTTTGAAGGGCTGAACGCCACCTACGAAAAGGGACTGGAGGCTATCGACCGAGGCCGGCCGAAGCTTCTGGCTTTTCTGGGGAGCAGCATTGGAAACTTCATGCGCGCCGACCTGACTCGGTTTCTCGAAGTCTTGAGCCTGGCCGTCGGGCCATCCGACGTACTGCTGCTGGGCGTGGACCGGATAAAAGACGAGTCAGTCATCCGAAGGGCTTATGACGACGCGTCGGGTGTGACCCGAAAATTCATTCTCAATATTTTCGAAAGCCTCAACGGCTCCATCGGAAGTGACTTCGAAGCATCGAATTTTGAGTACGCGCCGGTATTCAACCGGGAATGGCAGCAAATGGAGATGTACGTCCGGGCCCGGTTGGACCACGAAACGTTTCTGCCGTTTCCGGGGCAGACGATCGACTGGAAAGAGGGCGAAAGGCTGCTGGTCGAAGTTTCCCGAAAGTTTGACCCCGACCGCCTTGCCGTCCAGATGGCCGCCTACGGGCTGCGTCAGGGCAAGCATTTCAGCGATCCCCGAGCATGGTTTTCGCTTCTGCTCCTGAAGTCCGACTCCTGATCGATGATTCGCGACGCCGTCCCGTACGCACTCATACGCGCATTTTTCTGGATTGTGGGGCGTCTCCCCGCGACCGCGGCCTATGGACTGTGCAGCGGACTGGCTGATCTGGCGTGGAGGCTTGACCGAAAGCACCGCAGAATCGGAAGGATCAATCTGAATTTCGCATTTCCCGACGAGAGCGACGAGTGGAAGGAGCGCGTGCTGAGGGAAAGCTTCCGCCAGGTGGGCGATCACGTCGTGGAGTTGAGCCGACTGATGCGATCGGGACCCCGGGAGCTAGCCCTCAGGGTCAGCTACGAGGAAGGAAAAGGGGTTGAGCATTACCGCCAGGCCAAACAGGATGCCGGATCGGTTCTGTTTGTCACCGCTCACATCAGCGCCTGGGAATTGCTTCCGGCGGCTCACGCCGTCCTGGCCGAACCATTGAGCTTCCTGGTGCGCCCTTTGGACAACTTCTACCTGGATCGGTGGGCGCGCAAGGTTCGCAGCCGCTTCGGCAACAGAGTGATTCCGAAATCTGGTTCGCTGCGCAGGGTACTGAAAAGCCTGCGGGAAGGTCGGGACGTGGGATTTCTGATCGACCAGAACGTCATGGCAAAGGACGGGGTGTACGCCCCTCTTTTCGGCCGGCCGGCCTGTACAGCGTCCGCAGTCGCCGCCATCGCCTGCAACCTCCGCCTCCCGGTCATTGCCGGGTTCATCCTGCCTGAAGAGCGGAAGGGCTTCTACAAGATTCGCTTTTATCCGCCCTTGGAAATGGAATTGACGGATGATCGCATGCGGGATCTGCAAACAAACACTGCAAGGTTTAACGCTCTGCTCGAAGCAGTGATACGCGAGCGCCCGGAATGCTGGTTGTGGGGGCACCGCCGCTTTCGCACTCAGCCTGACGGTTCGAACCCATATGAAGATCTCTAGCAGTCCGTGCTTTCACAACGGACTGCCGGCCGCTTGTTTGAGAGGCGATGGGACAGGTAACATAGATCGCTGGAAGCTGGAGTAGCATTGAACCGCCTATCCCGGGCGAAGGTTCGTCTGTGGGCAGGCGCTGACTTAATCAAACAAAATCAGAACGGCGGAAGGCCATCAGTCTCATCCGCCGCATGTAGCGCGGGGAATGCCGCCCCGGCGAAATGCATGCGACGCCGGGATCAGGCAATCAGACGCCGTCCTTGTCAGGGAGGAGATTATTCATGTCTGTAAAAGTTGCGATCAATGGATTCGGTCGAATCGGGAGGAACGTTTTGAGGGCCTCTCTGGAACGCGACTTGGGAGTCGAGTTCACTGCGGTCAACGATCTGACCGATTCCAAGACTCTGGCGCATCTGCTTCAGTATGACTCCGTCTACGGAAAGCTGGAGGCGAAGGTCGAACACGACGACGACTCGATCCTTGTCAATGGAAAAAGGATTCGGGTCTTTTCGGAAAGGGATCCGGCGCAGATCCCGTGGCCGGAAACGGGCGCGCAGGTCGTGATCGAAGCAACGGGCCTGTTTCGAAAGCGCGAGGACGCCGCAAAACACCTTCGCGGTTCGGTAAGAAAGGCAATCATTACGGCTCCGGCAAAGGGGCCGGATGTTACGATCTGTCTGGGCGTCAATGAGGAGGTCTATCGCCCGGCCGAACACTCCATCATCTCCAACGCCAGTTGCACGACCAACTGTCTGGCGCCGGTTGCCAAGGTGCTGAACGATGGCTTCGGGCTGCAAAGAGGGTTGATGACGACCATTCACAGCTACACGAACGACCAGAAGATTCTCGACCTTCCGCACAAGGATCTGCGAAGGGCCCGGGCCGCCGCCCTGTCGATGATTCCCACAACCACGGGCGCCGCCGTAGCAGTTACGATCGTATTGCCGGAACTGGAGGGAAAGCTGGACGGCTACGCCATCCGCGTGCCGACTCCAACGGGATCGCTGATCGACTTGACCGCGACTTTCGAAAAGCCGGTCTCGGAAGAATCTCTGAGGGAAGCCTTCCGCAAGGCCGCAGGAGGCCCCCTGAAGGGAATTCTCGACTACACTGAGGAGGAGCTTGTTTCGGTGGATTATGTGAAGAATCCGCATTCGGCGATCGTCGACGGCCCATTCATCAAGACCATTGGCGACCGAATGGCGAAGGTGCTCGCCTGGTACGACAACGAGTGGGGATACTCGAGCCGCGTACTGGAGCTGACTGCCTTTGTAGGCGGAAAGCTGTAGGGCCGCCGCTGATGCCTGGTGACAAGCTTTCTATTCGTGATCTGGACCTGGACGGGAAAAGAGTCTTTGTCCGAGTCGACTTCAACGTACCCGTGGCCGAGGGCCGGGTAGTGGACGACACCCGAATCCGGGCAGCCCTGCCCACGATTCAAATGATCTCCGAACGGAACGGGAGAGCCGTTCTTGCCTCTCATTTGGGGCGCCCCAAGGGAAAACCAGACCCCGAGTACTCCCTCAGGCCGGCGGCGGAGCGATTGGCTTCGCTGCTTGGCCGAGACGTTCATTTCGTCGAGGACTGCGTAGGACAGGAGGTAGAGAAAGCGGTCAAGAGCCTGTTGCCGGGCGAGCTCCTTCTGTTGGAGAATCTCCGCTTTCATGAAGGGGAAACCAAAAACGACGCGCGCTTTGCTGCGAAGCTTGCCGCCCTTGCGGACGAATACGTCAACGACGCATTCGGCACAGCGCATCGGGCCCATGCGTCCACCGTCGGAGTGCCGGAAGCTCTCGGCCGAGGAGCGGCCGGGCTGCTGATCGAAAAGGAATTGCAGGCGTTGGAGCGCGTGCTGCGCAATCCGGGCAGGCCGTTGGCGGCAATCCTGGGCGGAGCGAAGGTTTCAGACAAGATCGAGGTGATCGAAAACCTGTTGTCGCTGGCTGATTCCATCCTGGTGGGCGGCGGAATGGCGTTTACCTTCCTGAAGGCCGAGGGAAAGGCGATCGGCAGTTCCATGCTGGAGGAGGACAAGCTGGAGCTGGCCTCTGAACTGATGCGGCAAGCAAGGGAGCGCGGCGTCGAAATGCTGCTCCCTTTGGACGTTCGAATCGCCCGCGAGATCAAAGCCGGGACCGAGTCAAGAGTCGTTTCGGTCGACGCCATCCCTGAAGGTTGGATGGGGTTGGACATCGGCCCCCGGACCGTTGAGGCCTTTCAAAAGGAGATCTCAGCGGCCGGCACAATCGTCTGGAACGGTCCGCTCGGGGTGTTCGAACTCGATGATTTCGCCGACGGGACGATTGAGATTGCTTTGGCCGTGGCCGCAAGTTCGGCGTACAGCCTGATCGGCGGCGGAGATTCGGTTTCGGCGGTCAAGAAGGCAGGAGTGACCAATCAGATTTCCCACATCTCCACTGGGGGCGGCGCCTCCCTCGAGTTTCTGGCGGGGAAGCAACTGCCGGGCATAGAAGTGCTCAGTGAAAGGATGCAGTAATGCAGCGCAAACCTGTCATAGCTGGAAACTGGAAAATGCATCGAACGAGAAGAGAAACCGAGGAGCTGGCCGCGAGTCTGCACAGGGAACTTGACGGCTACGAGGACGTCGAAGTGGTGGTGTGTCCGCCTTTTACTTCACTGGACGTCGCGGCGGAGGCGCTCAAGGGCTCCTCTATTCGGTTGGGAGCTCAAAACGTTCACTGGGATGACGAAGGGGCCTACACCGGAGAAGTTTCAACGAGGATGCTGGAAGATTGCGGGTGCGAGTTCGTCATTCTGGGACATTCGGAGCGGCGTCAACATTTCAAAGAGACTGACGAGCAGGTCAATCTGAAATTGCGAAGAGCGCTGAAAAGCTCTCTGATCCCCATTCTGTGCGTTGGAGAAACCCTGCAGGAACGTGCGCGGGAGCGCGTGGAAGACGTAGTGCTGGGGCAACTGGAGCAGGCCGTCGACAAATTGACAGCCGAATCGCTATCCCGTATCATCGTCGCTTACGAACCGGTCTGGGCGATCGGAACCGGCGAAACGGCCACCCCTGAAACGGCCGAAGAGGTGCATTTCATGATCCGAGAGTGGCTTGCTGAGGTCTTCTCACAGGAACTTTCAGAGCGTTTGCGCATCCTTTATGGGGGGAGCGTCAAGCCGGACAATATTTCCGGCCTGATGGCTCAGCCGAATATCGACGGAGCGCTGGTCGGCGGCGCCAGCCTTGATGCCGATTCCTTTGTTGGAATCGTTCGCTTTTAGGAAATCGTTCGGAATGTATGCAATTTTTCTGATCGTTCACGTCCTCGTTTCCCTGATCATGATTCTGGTCATCCTCTTGCAGTCCGGAAAAGCGGGAGATCTTTCTTCCGCGTTCGGTGGAGCGAGCAGCCAGACTGCCTTCGGGGCCCGAGGAGCCACGACTTTTTTGGGAAAAGCAACGACGGCCTGTGCTGTCATCTTCATGCTGACTTCGTTGGGGCTTTCCATTCTCTATACGCGAGACTCGGGAACTTCGGTGATGGATAGCCTCCCTTATCGCAGCGGCCCGGGCGTGCAGGAACCGGTTCCCGCAACCGAAGCGCCGCCGGCGCCGCCTGCGGACAGAGAGCCACCGGGTCCGGAATAGGCGGCAGGCCGTCCGCGGTCCGACTCCTGACTTCTCATCGGGGCTGTTTCGTGCCGGAGTGGTGGAACTTGGCAGACACACCATCTTGAGGGGGTGGCGCTCGAAAGGGCATGCGGGTTCAAATCCCGCCTCCGGCACCATTCGCTTCTGCGAAATTCGGAATCCGTCAGGGAGACTTGTGCAATCGTTTTTGTGGTTCCACTGCATGAATGGGGGGATCGGCAACCGTTGGATCCTGTAAAAGTTCTTTTCCACGCGACGGCAGCAGTATTGCTAAGTCTGATCGTCCAGGTTTCCACTGCTGAGTTCACCTGGCGCGGGCTGAGCTGGGACGGACTGTCCAGCCTCGGAGTTTCACTGGCGATCGATTTCATGGGACCGGTTGCAACCGTCATTCAAATCCTCTTGTTGCTGTGGAAACTCTTCGCCTGACCGCGCCTGCGGGCCTGAGCGGTCGATTCCAGATATGCGGTTTTTCGCTCGCTCGTGACTGATGAAGCATCTCGAATCGCGAATCCGCCGCCTTCTTTCCGCATTGCCCCGAAGGGTGGAAGAGAAGTCCGCCGTCGGCGAAGCTGCGGTCCTGGTATCGATTCTTGACGAAGCGTCGGGGCCGGAGTTTCTGTTCACTCGGCGCACCGATGACGTGCCGACTCACAAGGGGCAGATTTCGTTCCCCGGCGGGATCCGGAAGAGCGAAGACCCCAGCCTTCAGTCCACTGCCTTGCGAGAGACGGAAGAGGAGATCGGGGTGGACCGAAGCCGGATTCGGCTGCTTGGCGCATTTCACGACTTCGTCGCCATAACGGGTCATCGAGTGACTCCATTTGTCGGCGTTCTGCCCGCGGATTCCCCCTTGACGCCACAGGTCGACGAGGTGGCATACCTGTTGAAGATCCCAGTCGAATTCTTTCAAAAGACCCATCCCGAGACCCGCATATTGCACCGCCTCGGGGCCGACGTGGAAGTCTGCTACTACCACTTCGGAGAGGAAACGGTCTGGGGTCTGACCGCCAGGATCATTTACGATCTGCTCCGAGAGCTGAAGTCGAGAAAATAAGCGTCTTCCATACCTTCGGCCAGACGCCTCTTGCCTCCGCGCGGAGGTGCGGATATCCTGCCCGCATGCCTCGTTGGACTGCAGGTTGGAAGCTGGAAGGAGGCCTGAGCCGCATTTTAGAGACGTTGGCCGTGGAGATCGGATTCGAGGCGGGTCCGTTTTCCGCCGACGGCCTCGTCCGACCGCTGTCGCAGCTGAAGCAGCCGCGGCCCATCGATCTGACCTTTGCGCTTCGGCGGGCCGCTTCCGGCACACTCGCCGATCGAGTCCGCTGGAGGCTTACTCCACAGGGTTCGTTGTCAGCCAGGATCCTGTTCCCGGGCAACGCCTTTCTGGGAAATTTCCGAGTCGCTCAGAGCCAGTTCGCCATTCAGTGGAGCGCTGTCGGACTGGTTGAGGCCGGCGTCGACCTTAACGCCTTGCAAGGGCTGTGGAGCGCGCGGACGAGGACCCGGCTGAATCTGATCTGGGTCACCGTCGTCGACGAATCATCGACGGTCCGCGACGCGTTGTTCGAAAGCTGGAGGCGGTTTGTGGACCCCTTCGACGGCGACGCGATGGGCCTTCTGGCCGAAAGCCAGGTGACGCAAGCCAACTGGACGGGCGAGGTTCGGCTGGCATTCGGCCTTCGGTGGAGACAATCCCCCGGCTGGGCGTTCGGCGTCGGCACTTCAGCGATGCGCTGGAATTCGACATTCTTCATCGAAGCGGGCGCCGAGGCGCGGGCTCAGTCACGCAGCAGAGGAAGCTTCAGCCTGCGTCTCAGCCGGCGCGGGACTCCACAAGCGCGGCTGCTGCAGGAACGGTCAAGGGACGCCGGCATGGCGTTCGAGCTCGCTGCCGCGGCCGGTCACCGGGGGACGATCCGAGTGCCGCCGCCGCTGCGGGAGGTGACACGCTCCTACCGAAGCACGGCGTTGGCCGCCGTACGGCGCCGCCTTTCACTGACGGCCGCCCTGGAGCTCCATCGGTCGACTCGCCGGCGACAACTGGCGCAGATTCGCTGGAAGAAGGAGGCCGCCGACTTTTCCGCCTACTCGCAACTGCTGCGCGGAGACCTTCCTTCCGCAGGCCCGGATTGGACGGTGTCCGGCACGCTGGAATCGGTCCGGAGCCGCCGATTCGAAGTCCGCGTCAATTTCTTCGACTGGACCGGGCTCGGTCGCTCTTCCCGTCGAGTCGAAGAATGGAAGACGACCGTCAGCCCCTCCGGTGAGGTTGTCGTCGAACGAGCGGCGGGAAAAGAAAAGGAATCCTACCGCTGGGATCAGATGCAATGGTTGCGACTCTGGCTGCGCTGGAGGAAGTCGGACCTGTCCGAAGACGCCTTTGCAGACTGGACCTTTCAACTGCGCCGCCGGTTTCAAGCAGGCGACCTGAGGCGAGTGCTGAGAGGCGCGCTGCACTCGGGAAGCATCTCGGAATTCGAGCTTCCCGGAGACAGGCGCTTTCCGATGCATCTGGAGCTGATCTGGCGGACCCGACTGGAGGCCAAGGGGCTGGAAGCCGTGCGCGGCAGTTCCGACGCAGAGGTGTTCTCCTCCCTGGCGCGGGCCTTCGAGTTGGCCGAGCCGGAGAAGTACGCCTCCGGAAGCTTCTGGAGAGACTGGATCGATTCGGAAGCGCTTCGCCAGGAAGTTCGTCGCAACCCGGCCCAGGCTCACCTCGAGACTCAATATCCCGTTCCCGGGAGATCGGCCGCCCAGAGGCGATTTGCGGTGCAGGCCTTCCGCCGGGCCGATCGATTTCTCCGGCAGATAAGAAGCTGGCGGGAAGCTGCCGAGTGGCTGGAGGAATTTGATGCGCCGCTCGAGATTCCAGTCTTCCTCTTCTTCCACCTGTTGTGTCCGCCAAATCTGCGCAGATCGGCCGTGACGATGACGGGCGATTTGAATCGGGTCTGGGGCGACGAGACGCTGCTGGAGGATTCGGCCGGGCGGGGGTGACGGGAGTTGGCCAGTCCGGAGCGACTGGCCGGAAGCCGGTCCCATGATGCAGGTTCCGAGGTTTAGAGGTTCTGGAGTTCCGGGGGTTCTGCGTGCCGCGTTCGAAGTGCCGGGGCCGGCCCAGGAAGAAAACGGCGCCGACGCGAGCGCCGACTGGCAGATCGACGGGGCCCGTCTCGGGCCCCGTCGATCCCCACGGAACGCGTTTCAGGGAGGGCGCTTTGAAAGTTCACGTCCGGTGCGCCCCAGATAGACGCGTCCGAAGCAGCCGCGTCGCTCCAATAATCGCGCCGCTCAGGTCAACGGGAGGCATGGGGTCCGGTGTCCGTTCCAGCGTTCAAAGCATCAACCTTTTAAAACTCCATCCAATTCACCTCCCCTCTGAATTCCTGTATTCCTGAATTCCTGTATTCCTGTATTCCCGTATTCCCATATTCCTGGATTCCCGCCTCCTGCGGAACCGTTTGTCCCCATTTCAGGCCCTGTTGTACAATCCAAGGGATGTTTCAGCGTCGCAGGAGTCTGGAAGTAAACATATCCGGCGTGGCAGTCGGAGGCGACAACCCGATTGCGGTGCAGTCGATGACCAATACCGATACGGCCGACGTGGAGTCTACGGCGCGACAAGTCGCCGAGCTGGTCGAGGCGGGGTCGGAACTGGTCCGGGTTACAGTCGATACCGAGGAAGCGGCGCGGGCGATTCCCGCCATCCTCGACCGATTGGAGCGGGATGGGGTCAGGGTCCCGATCATTGGCGATTTCCATTACAACGGCCACCTGCTGCTGACGCGGTTTCCGGAGTGCGCGGACCGCCTGGCGAAATACCGCATCAATCCTGGAAATGTGGGAATGGGGCGGCACTGGGACGCAAATTTTCGTCGAATGATCGAGGTAGCTCTCGAAAACGATCGGCCCGTGCGTATCGGCGTCAATTGGGGATCGCTGGATCAGCAGTTGCTGGCTCGCCTGATGGATGAAAACGCTCGGCTGCCGGATCCCAGGGAAAGCCGAGAAGTGTTGATCGAGGCGATGGTCGTCAGCGCGCTGGAGTCGGCGGCCGCGGCCACGGAGATCGGACTGCCGAGAAACCGGATCATTCTGAGCGCGAAGGTTTCCGCCGTACCGGACCTCTTGGAGGTTTATCGCCAACTGGCGGAGCGCTGCGACTACCCGTTGCACCTCGGCCTGACCGAAGCCGGGATGGGCTCGCGAGGGATCGTCGCCAGTACGGCAGGCTTGGCAATACTGCTTGCCGAAGGGATCGGCGACACCATCCGGATTTCCCTGACGCCTCGCCCGGGGGGAGACCGAGCCGAAGAAGTGCGCGTGGCCCAGCAGATCCTCCAGTCCCTGGGGATTCGGCATTTCGCTCCCCAGGTCAGCGCCTGCCCCGGATGCGGGAGAACGACCAGCACGTTTTTTCAGGACCTGGCCGAACAGATACACTTCCACCTGAATGAAAGAATGAAGGAGTGGAAGGACTCCTATTCAGGCGTGGAGGAATTGAAAGTAGCCGTGATGGGCTGCGTCGTCAACGGACCGGGGGAGTCGAAGCACGCGGATATCGGAATTTCGCTCCCTGGAACGGGAGAATCTCCAAAGGCTCCCGTCTACGTTGACGGCCGCCACGTACGGACCTTGAAGGGGCCTTCGATTGCGATGGAGTTCATGCAAATGTTGGACGAGTATGTAAAGCGGCGATTCGGAAGTGAAGAGGCCACCGTTTCCTCCGGATTCGCAAACCGTTGAGGCTTCCCGCAGCTTCCGATGGCTGCCGGTCCTCATATCGTTCTCGACTCCTCTCAGGGTCTGAGCAAATAATTAAGACGGGCATTTTGACCTAAGACCCGGGCCTGCATGCGACCGGATTCGGGCGAATCCAATCGCCGGCGGCCGTTACGGCGCGGATATGGTTCGAAAGCGGGATGTTAAAATGGGAAATTGTTTCAATGCAAAGAGTTAACCCGGATCTCGACCGGGCTTGGTCGGCATGGTCCGGGTCCGGACATTGGGCCTGGTTCGGGAACGGGAGTGGAGGGATGGCATGATTCAGGTCAACCGTCTCACGAAATTGTACGGAACGGTCAAGGCTTTGGACGATGTGACGTTCGAGGTCGGCAAAGGGGAAATCCTCGGCTTTCTGGGGCCGAACGGCGCCGGCAAGACTACCATGATGCGCATTCTTTCCGGGTTTTTCCCCGCCACCGAGGGGACGGCGATAGTGGCCGGTTTCGACGTCTTCCAACAGCCTCTTGAAGTGAAGCGCAGAGTCGGCTACCTTCCCGAAAACCCGCCGCTGTACACCGAAATGACCGTGGACACCTTCTTGAGATTTGCGGCCAGAATTAAGGGAGTCGAGAAAAGCCAGGTGCAGTTGAGACTGTCCGAGGTCAAGGAGCGATGCGGGTTGTCCGATTGGGGAGGGCGCCTGATTAAGCACCTTTCCAAGGGATTTCGCCAGCGCGTGGGACTCGCTCAGGCTATGATCCATATGCCTGAAGTCCTCATACTGGACGAGCCGACGGTGGGTCTGGATCCCAAGCAGATCATCGAGGTCCGGGAGCTGATCAAAAGCCTCGGGGGCGAGCACACGATCATCCTCTCCACGCACATTCTTCCGGAAGTGAGTATGACCTGCGAACGAGTAGTCATCATCAACAACGGGAGAATCGTGGCCGTGGACACTCCGCAGAATCTGACCAATCAGCTCAGCGGCGGACAACGAATCGAATTGGAGGTGGCAGGGCCCGCCGCCTCGCTTCCCGAACTGCTTTCGACGATTCCGGGAGTCAAAAACATTCTCCTTGCCGAGCCTCGCAACGGGCACGACCGAGTCTGGGTGGAAACAGAAGCCGGCAAGGAAATTCGACATTTGCTTTCGCGCGCCGTTTTGCAGAATGGCTTCGAGCTCTATCAAATCCGATCGGAGTCGATGACGCTGGAAGAGATTTTCCTGAAGCTGACCACGGAAGAGGAGGAGGAAGCGGCATGAGCAACTTCGTGACCCTGGTCGGCAAAGAACTGCGAATGCTCTTTGTCAGCCCGATCGCCTATGTCGTGCTGGCCGTCTTTTACGCGGTTTCCGGTTACTTCTTCCACTTCATCATGCGCTTTTACGTAGAGCAGGCGGCCATGAGTCAGGCCTTTCGCCCGGCGCCGGTCGACGTTCCCACCATGGTCGCCCAAAGCTTTTTAGGCGTCCTCAGCACTATCCTTCTTTTTGTTATGCCCATGATCACCATGGGAATGCTTGCTGAGGAAAGAAGGCGTGGAACCATCGAGCTGCTTTTCACAGCCCCTATCACTACCGCTCAGCTGATTCTGGGCAAGTTCAGCGCTGGGTTGATTTTCGTCCTTGTCATGTTCGTGCCGGCTCTGATCAACATCCTGATCGTCATCCAGTTCAGCAGCCCCAAGCCGCCGATGCCTCCCCTGTTGATTGGATTGGCGGGCGCCCTGCTTTTGGCCGGCGCCATGCTTGCCGTCGGCCTGTTTATTTCTTCTGTGACGGAGAATCAGATCGTGGCTGCCGTCCTGACTTTCGGAGTGTTCATCATTCTATGGGTGCTGGATGCGAGCGCTGATCCCAGTTCGACGATCCAAAACGAAGTGCTTCGCTATCTTTCAGTGCTGAATCACTACGAAGACTTTACCCGCGGGATTTTCGACACCCAGCACCTGGTCTTCTATATTTCATTTATTTTCCTGGGACTGTTTCTAACCTCGCTCTCCCTCGATTCAGTCAAATGGAGGAAATGACGGTCATGAGCAGGATGAAGGAAAATCTGGCCTATTTCGGGATTCTGCTGGCGGCGGCGGGGTACTTTCTCTATTCGACGTCGCTGGTCTGGGATTGGAAGGCTCAGACGCTGGTTTACGGGGGAGCCGCCCTGGCGGTTCTGGGCGCGCTGCTGAACCTATCGGCCATACGGGAAAAGCTGTCCTCTCGAACCGGTCGGGAAGGGGGGACGGCGCTGGCCAGCTTTTTCCTGGTCCTGGCGATCCTGGTGCTGCTGAACTTTCTGAACACGCGTCATCACAAGAGAGTCGACCTGACCGAAGGGCAGCAGCACGCGCTGTCCGAGCAAACGGCCAGCGTCGCCCGCAGCCTGGATCGGCGGATTGAATTGATCGGGTTCTTTACTGACGAGGCCGGCTCCGGGAGATTCCACAACCTGGCTCGCGAATACCAGTATCTTTCCAGTCAGATCGGGTATGAAGTGGTCGATCCGCAAAAGGATCCCGCCCGTGCGGCCCAGTTCGAGGTGACCCGCGGCGGGGAAATCATCGTGGCGGCCGGACCGCGTCGGGAAACCGTCCAGGAAATCTCCGAGGAGCGGATCACCAACGCCATCATTCGGGTCACTCGCGACGAGGAAAAGGTCGTTTATTTGCTGCAGGGACACGGCGAACGGGATCCCGCCAGCGCCGACCCTGAAGGGTTTTCAGCGGCCAGAGACGCTTTGGAACGGCAGAATTATCGCGTCGAGCCCTTCAACCTGGCCCAGGAAAACCGAGTACCGGACGATGCTGCGGTCATCGTTTCAGTGGGACCGCGGACGCCCTTTTTCGCCCACGAAATCCCGTTGCTTCATGATTATCTGGCGCGGGGCGGGAAGTTTCTGCTTCTGGCCGACCCTCAGAACGATTTCGAAGCCGCAGAATTTCTCGCTGCGTACGGCGTCCAATTGCAAGACAACGTGGTCATCGACGCCAGCGGGCTGGGACAGCTTCTCGGTCTCGGGCCGGCGGCGCCGCTTGTGGCCGAATACGCGGATCATCCCATCACCAGAGACGTCAGGGGGATGATGAGTTTCTTTCCGTTTGCCCGCGGGCTGGAAACGACCGAGAGCCTGCTGACCTATCAGACCGTCGAGCTGCTGAAGACGTCCGATCGAAGTTGGGGAGAGACCAATCTGGAAGCCGAGCGGGTTCGATTCGATGAAGGAGAAGACGAGCCGGGTCCGATCACGCTGGCGGTGGCTTCGCGAAAGTCTGTGACTCCGGGCGAAGCGCCTATGACGATCGACGCCGCCTGGGATGCGTTTCCGGAGGCGGAAGCGGAACCTCAGGAAACGATTCCGGGAGTCATAGAGCAGGCGGATGTGCCGGAAGCGGAGGATTCCCCGGCGGCGGACCTGGAGACGGATTCCGACGAGCATTCTGACGAGGGAGAGCCGTCGATCGAAGCCGGCGAGCCGGTGGAGTCCCGCCTGATCGTGGTGGGCGACTCAGACTTCGCGTCCAATCAGTATTTCAGTCACCCAGTGCACTCGGATCTTTTCCTGAACATGGTCAGCTGGCTGGCTGAAGACGCGGACCTGATCTCCATTCGACCGAGGGACCCGACCAGCCGCTCGATCGTCCTGACGGAGACGCAGTCCAGAATGATTTTTTGGGCCACCGTTCTGTTCTTTCCCCTGTTGACCCTGGCGGTGGGCCTGACCGTCTGGTTCCGCCGCCGTTGAGACGGAGCAAGTCATGAGAAAGGTTCTCATTCTTCTCATCGTTTTCCTGGGTCTCGCAGCGTTCGTCTATTTCTATGAGATCGCCGGCTTGGAAGACCGCCAGAAAGCCGAGCAGTTGCAAGAGAGTCTGCTTCGCCTGGAGGAGGATCGCATTGAGTCGATTGAAATCTCCGTCCGGGGACGGGATCCGGTGCTTTTGGTCAAGGACCGGGAGGAATGGCAATTGCGACGGCCGCTGGAGGCCCCGGCCTCGGAATCCGAAATCCGCACCCTTCTGCAGCGCCTAACTGAAGCCCGTCGGAACCGCGGCTTTGAAGCCGAACGGGACTTGTCCGCCTACGGACTGGATGACCCGCGACTGCGGGCGACGATCTCCACGCCGGACGGCGACCGCGAGCTTGCGATCGGAAACAGCGACTTCGCCGAGACCAATGTGTACGTGCGCCTCTCGGATGAAAAGGAAGTCTTTCTGACCTCCCAGTTGTTGGCCTCCGCGCTGGACAAGGATCCTTCCTCCTGGCGCAGCCGCAAGCTCCTCCGCTTTGAAAGAGATGAATTGGCTGCCCTGGAACTGCAACGTCAGGATGAGATCATCACCCTCGTCCGTCGGAATGAAGACTGGTTCCTCGAAAGTCCGCTTCAGGAAAAAGCAGACCGAACCGCCGTCTCGGCGCTTCTCTCATCGCTGTCGGGCGCCGATGTCCGGGATTTCGTCGATGAGAGCCCGTCGGACCTCGCCCCTTATGGGTTGGCGACGCCGCGCATCACGGTTCGCATGCGAACGCAAGGCTCCGACGCCTGGAGTTCTCTGGAGTTTGGAAGCGAAAGCGGCGAGGCCGTTTATGCCAGGAACCCGCAGCGGAATCCGGTTGTGACGCTGGCGAAGACGGTTTTTGAAAGCGCCGCCAAACCGCTTTGGGATTTTCGCAACAAAGACGTCGTCGATATTCCACAGGATGAGGTATCCCGGCTGACCCTGAAGCATCCCGACACCGAAATCGTTCTAAGGAGGGAAGATTTTCAGTGGCTGATCGAGAAGCCGGAGGAACTGAAGGACCGCAGCGTACCCTCTCACAGAATCTGGTTTCCTCTTTCCGACATCCAATTCGAAAGCTTGGAAACGGTGGATTACTTTCCGGAGCCGGAGATCACCGTTACGATTCAAACCACCGAAGGAGCCTTCAGAACATTCGAGTTCTCCCGCCGCGAGGAGCAGTTCTTCGCACGGCAGGTCGAATCGGGACGCTGGGGGCTGATTTCGGAAGATCCCTTCGAAAGCCTGATGATTCGGGCCGAGGATGCGGCGGACGAGTAATCAAGGGCCTATTTCCGCACGACTCATCTAACCAAGACGATGGACCGCAAACGCGCATTTCAAATCCTGGGACTTCCGGAGGGGTCGCCGTTGGATCGGGCCGAGGCGGCGTATCGAAAGCTTTCGGAACAATGGCGCCCCGAGCGTGTAAACGATGACCCGGCGCTTCGGGCGGAGGCGGTTCAGAAGCTGCAGTTGCTGAAGGAAGCTCTCAACGTCATTCGCTTGGAAGCGGGAGCGGCGACGGATGGGTCGAATCTGTACGGACAGATCTACGGCGGGAGGAAACCGAAAAGGGAAGGCCCGCCCGCCCGCCAGAGGGATAAACCCTCCCTGCTGGATGAAACCTTTTCCCGCTCGGGCCCAAGACCATGGAAATTCTTGATCTTCGGAATTGCGGCGGCGGTCGCCTTCGGACTTCTGCTGCTGATCTTGTTTCCCGGGGCCGAGCGAGCGGTCGAGGCGGAGCCGGAACTGGAAGTTGCGCAGCAGGCGGAGCTTGACTTGGAAGCGGAGTCCGTCCCGCTTCCGGAGGAGCCGGCGCCGGACGATGCGCCGAATCAGGCGGATGCTCGCGTCGGAACCCCGGTCAGGGGAGTACCCGCCGCTGCCACAGCGCCTCGCGAGGAGCCGCGGCGGCCGTCGCAGCCGGAAAGACTGCAGGGCGACAGACCGCGCCTTGTTCGGGACGAGATTGCGGGAACTACGGCTTCGAAGTCGCCCGGAATCCAGCCTCCCCAGGAGGCGGAACCTCAGAGATCCGGTTCCGCACCGTCGACGCCGGAAGCGGAGACGGAAGCCGCAGTCCCGCCAGAGCCGGACCCGGAAGCGGAGGCCGCCTTCCAGCTTCTGACAGATAGAGCGGAAAGCGCTTTGCGGCTGCACGCTGGATTGCTGGACGATCTGGAGTTCTTGCATTGGCAAGTAGTGTCCCGCACGGGATCGAATTGGATGATCGGTTTGTCCGCTCGCAATCAAGAGACCGGGCGCGAGGAGCAGTTCGTCTGGTCTGTCGACACGGAGCGGCGGCAAGTGCGGGCGCTCAGCCAGGCCGCTCGCGACCTGGAGGGGCGATTCTCGAGAGCGCAGTAGCCGCTCCGGCTTCCAGCCCGCGATTCAGGCAATGACCGGCAGGATTCCGGTCCTACAGTGATGTCAAGATGGGCGGTCAGCCGTCGAAGAAAAGCGCGGCGGCGCCTTTGACTGCGATGTGTTCGTCATCGGAAATCTCAATGCGCAGCTGTTCGACGGCCCGCTGGTAGGGAAAATCGCTGACGCGCTTCCAAAGGGAATCTTTGAAAAAAGAGTAGGCTTTACTGACGGAGCCGCCCAGGACGATCATCTCCGGGTCGAAGGCCAGAAGGACGATCTTGATCGCTTCGCCCAGGTGCTCCCCCAGCTCTTCGTAGAGCCGCAATGCCCTGGGGTCGTTATTCAGGGCCCTTTCAAAGACTTCGGTGCCGGCGATCCCATAAACGTTTTCGAACAATTGGCCGCTCGCGAAGTACTCCAGAACGCGGTCCCGGTAGGGGATCATTCCGAACTCGCCGGCCCCGCAGTGCGCGCCGCCGTACAAGCGGTCGTGGACGATCAGGCCGGCTCCCAGACCGGTTCCAATGCTCAGCGCAACAAATGAACTGCAGCCTCGCCCTTTTCCGAAGTGCTTCTCTCCAAGTGCGAAGCAGTTCGCATCGTTATTGACGAGCGCCGGTATTCCGAAGCGTTCCTGAAGGATCTCGCCAAGCGCTACTTCCTTCCAGGCGGGGGCGTTGATGACATCGTAGACGACTCCCATTTCATCCACCACGCCGGGGACTCCGAAGCCGACCCCTGCGACCTGCTCGTTCATGACCGATTCGACGACCTGCAGCACGCAGTCCAGAATCTCCTGCTCCGAGCCCTGGGAGGGAATCTTCTCCGTCGCGAACTGTTGCAACCGCCCCTGGCGGATCCGGGCGGCTCGAATGTTGGTCGCGCCCATATCGACGCCGATCAGGACGGTGTTCCTTGCGGCCTTTGTCTGAAGGTTCATTCCGGATAATTCCTCCTGGGTTCGCAGATTAAAATTCAAAGCGGCGTGCGACCCGCCGGCGTTCCATTGATATGTCCAGAATCCGGCTTGGGCGGCTTTGCGGCCGCGCCAGGCTAAAACTGGAACCTGCCGCCCGAAACAGTTTAAATAGGTAATGGATATGAATCTACGTAATGCTTACGGTTCATTGGGACTTTGCTGTCTTCTCCTGATCCACTGCGCGGGGATGCCTTCATCCGTTCAGGACAGGGAGGAATACTGGCGTCAGCAAGCCCAGTCGATGGTGACGGTCCAGCTCGCTCAAAGAGACATCCGAGACTCCCGGGTCCTGGATGCAATGGCCCGCGTTCCGCGCCACCTTTTCGTTCCGGAAGAAATTAGAGCGCATGCCTATTCCGATCGGCCTCTGCCGATCGGCTTGAATCAGACGATCTCGCAGCCCTACATCGTGGCCTTGATGACCCAGGCGGCGGAGCCTCGAGCGGAAGACAAGGCCCTGGAGATCGGCGCCGGCTCCGGATATCAGGCCGCCGTGCTGGCGGAGCTCGTCCGCGAAGTGTACACGATCGAAATCATCCCCGAACTCGGCCTTCGCGCCGAACGAACATTGAAGGAACTCGAGTACGACAACGTCCACGTGCGAGTTGGAGACGGATATGAGGGATGGCCGGAAGAGGCGCCTTTTGACGTCATCCTGGTGACGGCGGCTGCCGAACGAGTTCCGCCGCTGCTGGTGGAACAGTTGGCCGAAGGAGGACGCTTGATCATGCCCAAAGGACGGGTCGGCGGCGTGCAGACGCTGATCAAATTGACTCGCCGGAACGGTGAGCTTCAGGAGGAAAGCATCACCAGCGTCCGCTTCGTTCCAATGACCGGAAGAATTCAAGAGGAAGAGCCTTAGGCTGTCTGACC
>CAZAEY010000059.1:12758-18985 GCA_964484155.1 uncultured Acidobacteriota bacterium | reverse complement strand
CGAAGTCGGCCAGAGCGACCGCGAAGGTCGATTCGCCGCCCGCGGATTTTACGGCGACTATTCGGTCAGGGTCGAGACGGCGCAAGGTGACGCAATCGAGACTTCGCTGACTTTGAGCCCGGGCCCGGGCGCTCACGTCGAAACGGTCGTCATTCCAAGCTCGCAGTAAGGTTCGCCGCGGCCCGGGAAGCGGGAGACGCAGGCTGGCCGCTTTGTCATTTCGGCGAAGGATCGGAAGCCAAGTGTGCGAGTCCGCCTCAGGGCCCGTTGATCCAGAGCGGCCCATGGACCGACCAGGAGATCGAGCCTGCGTTGACGCGGCCCAGCCGCCTCCATAAGATGGACGCATTCCAGTGAAGAATTGAAATTCCATCGAGGACGAAGGCGATGAATCCACGGTGCTGTATATTGACGTTGCTGTCTTTCAGTTTTCTCGGGCTGGCACTTTCTCAATCCCGCCCCGCCTATCTAGACCCAGACCTGCCGGCCGAAGAACGGGCTCGCGATCTGGTGTCTCGATTCACCCTGGAAGAGAAGATTTCTCAGTTGAACTTCGACGCGCCCGCCGTGGAGCGACTGGGGGTTCCGGCCTACAACTGGTGGAACGAGGCGCTTCACGGCGTGGCTCGCCACGGTCGCGCCACGGTGTTTCCCCAGGCCATTGCGCTTGCGGCGACCTGGGACCCGGACCTCATTTATCAGGTTGCATCCGCCATCTCGGACGAAGGACGGGCCAAATTCAACGCCTCTCAGGCTCTGGGCAATCGAGGCCGTTACGCGGGACTTACATTCTGGTCCCCGAACGTGAACATCTTTCGGGATCCTCGCTGGGGACGCGGTCAGGAAACCTATGGAGAAGATCCCTTTTTGACTTCCCGCATCGGGGTCGCATTTGTAAAGGGGATGCAGGGGGACCATCCTCAATATTTGAAGACCGCCGCCTGCGCCAAGCACTTCGCCGTACATAGCGGGCCCGAGGGCGACCGCCATCATTTCAACGCCGAACCGCCTTTGAAGGATTTCCGGGAGACCTATCTTCCGGCCTTTCAGGCGCTGGTCCAGGAAGCGAATGTGGAAGCGGTCATGTGCGCCTACAACCGAACGTACGGCGAGCCGTCCTGCGGCAGTCCGATGCTCTTGCATGAGATCCTTCGAGAGGAATGGGGATTTCAAGGCCACGTCGTTTCAGATTGCTGGGCGCTGGTGGACTTTCACCAGACCCACAATGTGACGACAACGCCTCAGGAATCGGCGGCCCTGGCTTTCAACTCCGGAGTCGATGTGAACTGCGGCAGCAGCTCTCCCTTTCTCAAACAGGCCATTGAGGAAGGACTCATCGACGAGGCGCAGATCGACTCGAGACTGACCAACCTCCTGCAGACGCGATTTCGTCTGGGACTCTTTGACGATCCGGAAAACGTCCCCTGGACCGATCTCGGGCCGGACGTGGTCGACTCGCCCCGGCACCGCGAGCTGGCGCGGACGGCGGCGGGGAAAAGTCTGGTGTTGTTGAAGAACGACGGCGTCCTGCCGCTTTCCCCCCGAATTCGAAGCCTCTATGTGATGGGCCCGAACGCCGCTGACGTCAACGTGCTTCTCGGCAATTATTACGGTCTGAACCCTAACTTCAGCACAGTCCTGGAAGGGATCGCCGGAAAGGTGGACGCCGGCACGACTGTCGAATATCGCCAAGGCTTTTTACTCGACCGGGAAAACCTGAATCCGGTCGACTGGACGTCGGGTCCGGCCCACGATGCGGATGCAATCGTCGTGGCCATGGGTCTTTCCCCGCTGCTGGAAGGAGAAGAGGGAGAGTCGATCCTGTCTCCGACGATGAGCGACCGGGAAGACATTCGCCTTCCTGCGAATCAAATCAATTTCCTGCGCAGGGTTCGCCAGGCGGGCGACAAGCCGATCATCGCCGTCGTATTCGGGGGAAGCGCGATCGCCATGCCGGAAGTGCACGAAATGGCCAATGCCGTGCTCTACGTCTGGTATCCGGGACAGGAGGGCGGAAACGCCACCGCCGACGCGATTTTCGGCGAGATCTCCCCCTCGGGCAGGCTGCCGGTCACCTTTCCGATGTCGGTGGAAGACCTCCCCCCGTACGACGACTATTCGATGCAGGATCGGACTTACAGGTACATGTCGGCTGCGCCCCTCTACCCGTTTGGATTCGGCCTGAGCTATACCCGCTTTTCCTATCAGGATCTGAAAGTGAGTCGTGAACGGCTGCGTCCGGGGGAGAGCCTGCAAATCGAGGCGACCGTTTCCAACATCGGAGACCGAACTGGAGAAGAAGTGGCCCAGCTGTATCTGACGAACCTCGATGCGCCCTTCCGCGTTCCGCACTATGAACTGAAGGGGTTTCAGCGCGTTCTACTCGAACCGGGGCAGAGCCAAACCGTTCGATTCGTTCTGGAACCCGAGGACTTCCTGCAGTTTGACGAGAATGGAATGCAGGTCTTCGACCCGGGAGAAGTTCGTCTGGCCCTCGGCGGCGCCAGTCCACATCCCAGATCGCAGGAACTCGGCGCGCCGGAACCGGTTGCGATCACAGTCTCACTTGAACAGTGACGTCGTGCCGTCCCGGAACCGGTTTGCGGGCGCGGCGCTCCGATATGGGGCGCAAGCCCCCGGGGTCTTGCAGCTGCGCCGCCGCTCCTCGACCTGCCCCTCGCACTTCACGATTACGACAACAGAACCTTTCGTTGCCCCTTGCATCCACACCGCGTGCCGACGCTTCGCGACGGACCCGCGTGCAAAATCCGGGTTCAGGGCTGCACCTGCTCCGGCAGGCGGCCGGTGTTGACGTTGGAAGTCAGACCTCCATCGATCAGGATGCTCACGTAAGGCTCGTCAGGCCCTGTGGAGATCTGGACGGTGGCGAGGTGGCGGGTGGGTTCACCCCTCCAGGTTCCGTAGGCCGTAAATGAAACCGTGTCGAACTGGCCGACTACGGGCGCTGCATTTCGCGAGTTCAGACAGGTGACCGAAGCCAGCGCGTCCATCCGAAAGGTTCCCCCGCGGGCCGGTTCGTGGTTGGTGTATTCGAATTGCGAAGCCCGCCCGGCCGGATTGCACGGGATCGAGTATAGATAGGTGAATTCGCTCCCGTCGGCTGAGATCCCGCTGCCGGAGCCGGACATCACCGCGTCGCCCGGCCCCGGGCCGTGCATGGCCTGAATCGTCAGAAAAGGATCCAGTCGGGCATCCGGACCTGCGGTCCAGCCGCTTTGCAGATCGGGCGTTGGGAAGACAAATCCCCCGAAGTCGATTTGGGCGGCGCCGGCGAATCGAAACACCGTCTGACCCGTGGCGGTGTGCTCCAGCGCGGCAGGGCCCCGAAACAGAAACGACGAAGGCTCGATCTCGCCTTCGTTCAGCTCCAGCACTTTGAAGAGGACGTTTTGCCCCAGGAAGCCGCGGATGAGCAGGTCGCCCAGCGCTTTCCCGGTGCGCAGATCGACCACTCCGCGGGGCACATCGAAGTGATCGCTCGAAAGAACTACGCCTCGCACGTGGTAGGTCTGGTTGGGGAACTGCAGGCTGACGTTGTGCCCGAGCAGCCCCAAATTCAGCCCCGGCACGGAGATGGGCGCTTCCGGTGGCTCCGCCAGCAGAGCCTTCGGAGGAAAGAGAGCGAGCCGAAAGGGCATGTAATTGCCGAAGCGCTCCCCCAGCTGCATCTGAAGCCGCCCGGTCAGGAGCGAGCCTCCGATCGCAGGGCCGCCCAGCTCCGGAATGGCCAGATCGAACGCGTCCCCGGCCATGGTGTTGGCGCTGAAAATCGTAAACTCGAGCGTCGAGTTTTCTGGAAGCTCGATCGGTCGGCCTGCTGCGGCCGGTGCGGGCGCCTGCGTGCTGATTCGAAGGTGCGGATGCAGCGCCGTCCCCCTCGCCTGGACCGTGGCGCAGTCCAGCTGAGGGCCGCAAAAAGGGAGCGGGAAGCGGAATTCCTCTCCGCCGGGCGCCTGCGCCACCGGCAGAAAAGTGCTCCCTTCGAACGTGAAATCCAGCAGGCCGTCCTCACGTTGCGAAAACGAAGCGACCGCCGAGCCGTAACGGCCCGGAAACGAAACCGCAGGGCGCTGCAGGTCGGGGTTGGCCCGGCCCACCGCCTCCAGGCCCGTGTTGGCGAATGTCAGGTGCACCTGCAGGTCGGTCACCTCTCCAGTGTGCAGGTTCAGCTTGCCGGAGGAGATCAGCCCGTCCGGATCCGAAAGCACGTTTTCCCTGAGTGGAAACCGATAGAGCTGAGGTCCGACCAGATTCCCTTCCTCTCCGAACAAACCGCCCGGATGCGTCACAGTGAAGTCCGCGACGCCGTCGTGGGGAGGCGAAAAGCGGATTCGCACCTGCCCGTGAATCGCCGAGTCGAAAAGCAGAAAGCCGCCGAATTGAATGTTTAGGCAGACGCCCAGCTCGGCCTCGGCGGGATCCCGGCAGTCCACGGCGCGTATGGCATCTCCGTAATAGCTGTTCTCCGGATGAATCGGCAGAGTCTGCTCCATTCCGGGAGGAAGCTGCAGCGGCTCGGACAAAAGCATCGCCTGCATCGAGGCAATCGCTGCAACTGAAGTCAGCAGCCCGATCGGAAGGAAGCGAATCCTCTTCACGAGCCCCCCTTCAGTCGCTTCGGCTGGCGAATTGGGAAAGCTGCCGCCGGGGCCGGCGGCTCGGATTCGCGGGCCCGGCGAAGGAATGCGGGGCGGCGCTCCGGGGGAAGCATTCGTTGCAGCTTGTTCAGAGTGTAAAGCGGGCCGGCGGCCGGCCTGGCCAGATATGCAGGGTCGCTGACGGTCGCCTCTTCGACGCTGGCCGGAAGGAAGGCAGTCGAATGGCGCTGATTCAGCAGGCTTAAGATTTCATTTGCGATCAAAACGTGTCCGACGCCGCCCGGGTAGTATCCGTTCAGCAGATAGAATCCTCCCAAGTAATCGGCCGTCAGCGTGCGCTCTCCCGCAACATTCCCTTCGATTCGGATGCGGCGGAACAGCCCGTGGAGGTTGTATGCAACTGCGCCGTGCTCGAACGCCAGCTCCAGAATCAGACCGTTCAATTGCTGAACGCGGGATGAAAGGACGGCTGCGGCTTCGGCCGAAATCAGGGACTTCGAAGGCAGGGCGCCGACCCGGCCGCTCAGCAGTTGAACTCCGATTTCGTAAAGCCCTGGCGCCGCGATTCGGGTGCCGGGCTCGAACTCATACAACGCCGCCAGGGCCGCCGCAGGCAGCCGCAACAGCGCGGCGGCGGATTCGATCGTCGAAAAATACGCGGTGTCCATGGGATCTGGAATGGTCGTGACGATGACCGGCGACGCGCGCAATCGGCCGAGCGCCTTCAGAATTTCGGCATAGTTCCGACGGAATTCCTCCGGGTCGGGCAGCAGTCCCGGGTCCGCCTCGACGGCGGCTTCCAGCGCCTCGAAATAGCCCAGCTCGATCAGCGCCATGGTCGGCCGCATCGACTCCGCATACTCCAGCTGCGTCCAGCGGGGAAGCGACTCGCCCAGAGCAAGCACCGGATATCCCAGAATCAGATTCAGCGCGGTCTGCTGGGGGTCCCCTTCGTGCAGCAGCGGCGGGATCGGCCGCGTCGTCAGAGCGTCAGCCAGCCGCATGCCGGGGACCGAGAGATTGAACACGAAAAGTGTCGGCGGAAAGCCGATGCGCACGGTGGTCTGTTCGGGAGCAGGCGGCTGCGTCGATGCCGACGGAAATCCCGGAGCCCGCCCGATCCCAGGTTCCTGAAACAGCGGCTGAGGGAAGAATGCGCCCATCTGCCGGGCCACAATCGACGGAAAACTCCACCTCTGCACCGTTTCTCCGAGGCCGAAGTGCGACATTCCGGCCGCCATCCCTTCGCCCATCACGACAAACGTAGTCGTATCCGGCGGAGCAGCGAAAAACGACGGAACTGAGAAGCGGAGAATCCAGAGAAAAAGGATCAGACCAGGAAGGAGCTTTCGCAATGCGCTGACGGCCGGACGACCTCCAACCATCGAGCGAGCATAATGAAAAGCCCATGGGCCTGTCAACAACCCGAATCGCCTTACAATAAAATTGCCCGAAATGGAATCGTAGCCTCACGTAAAAAAGTTCCCGAAAGGGAGGCCAAAAAGGTGACGGAATCCGCCTGACAGAAACGTGGCCAAAGATGAGGCTGACGATGACGGAACGATGGGTGGTGGTCAACCGGTTTTGCGAGCAGTACCGGCGTGCCGG
>CAZAEY010000059.1:3867-12658 GCA_964484155.1 uncultured Acidobacteriota bacterium | reverse complement strand
TGACGGAACGATGGGTGGTGGTCAACCGGTTTTGCGAGCAGTACCGGCGTGCCGGCAAAAAGCAGTAAGGGCGGTTGACTCTTCGGCGCAGAGAATCGAGACCTGAGATCGCTCCCACATTTTGGCGGCGAATCTCTCCGACGGCGTGCCGGGTGGCTGGCTACAGGAGAAACTCGATTTTCCCCCAGAGCCCGAAGGGGCGGGCTGGCAGCACCGACGCGGGCCCGAACCCTCGCGAAAGGTATTTGCGATCGGTCACGTTTTCGAAGTTGACGCTCCAGCGCCAATCGGTGTGGCGGCAGCTCACGACCGCGTCCAGGATCAGGTAGCTGTCGATGCCGAACGAGTTGTCCTCTGCGATGAACTGACGCCCAACAAAGCGTCCGCCTCCTCCTGCGCTCCAACCGTTGGGAAGATCGCGCAGGGTCCAGAACTTGAACAGGTGGCGCGGCGCGAAGGCCGGGCGGTTGCCTGAGCGATCGATGATCGCCGCGGAGGCGGGATCAAATGGATTGACCACAAGCTCGCGGAATTCAGTCAGCTTCGCGTTGGTAAAGGCGTAGGACGTCAAAGCATACCAGCCCGATGTCGGTTCGCCGGCAAGCGAGACCTCCAGCCCTCTGGATCGCTGGTTGCCGGTTTGTCGCGGAATCCCGAAACTGTCCGGAATCGCGATCTGATCGCGTTCCAGGTGGTAAACCGCCAGCGTGCTCTGGATTCTGCCGTTGTAGAATTGCTTCTTGACGCCGACTTCCGCCTGACGGCTCTCTTCAGGCTCCCGATCTCCCACAACGCGCACCGATGGCGGAGCGAAAGCCTCGCCGTAATTGGCGTAAAGGGATACGTCGGGCGCCGGGCTGTATACGAGCCCGACCAAGGGGCTGAAGCGATCGTCGTCGCGCGAGGTCGCCAAAAGCTCCTCGTCAAATCGAGCGATGTCGAACCGTCCGCCGGCAAACAGCTGGACCTGCGGACCAATGCCGATCTGGTTGATGAAGTAAGGCGCGACGTTCCAGGTGCGCGCATCGCCGATCTGAGACTGTCCGGGAATGATAAACAACGGACGGGATGCGGTCTCGGCCGGCTCCATCAGATCGATGGGCGGCAGAAACGCCACCTCCAGAGAGAAGTCGTCCGTCTGTCGGGTGACCTCGATTCCGGCCAGCAGCGAGTGGCTGACGCTTCCGGTCTGGAAGGAAAACAGCCCCTCGAAGCGATTGCCGATCAGAGTCTGAGAGTCGCCCAACACCGTCAGAAAGCGATGGACGTCCACCCGGCCCTGCTGGTTCGGGAAGGCGCCGGCCAGCAGCGTCCCGTCGGTGCGCCAGTCCATGTTGGTTGTATAGAAGCGGTTGCGCAGCGTGACAGAATCGCTCAGGACGGCGTCATAGTGGACGCGGAACCGATACAGCTTCTGGTCTGAGAAGTCGAACGGAGACTGGTAGGATCGCGTGCGAGGCACATCGGCGACCCGGTCTCCAACCAGCGGAATGCCTGCGTCCGGCTGATATTCGTTGCGGACGAATTCAAAATTTGCGCTCAAATGGCTCTGCCGGCCCAACGCCCAGGAAACGGCTGGGTTGATCGCCCACTGTCGGCTGTCGCTGTCGTCCCGATAGCCGGAGGAGTCCTGGCCGAACAGGTTCAGGCGAAACGCCAGCCGGCCGTCGGCGGAAACGCGATTCAGGTCCAGACCTCCTCGAAAAGTCTGAAAAGATCCGACAGATCCGTTTAACTGGAGGAGGTTTTCCGCCACAGGCTGCTTGCGCACAAGGTTGACGCTGCCGGCCAGCGCGCTGCCGCCGTAAAGAAACGCCCCTGGCCCCTTGAGCACTTCGATCCGTTCCAGATTGTACAGGTGGAAAAAGGAGACTTCCGGCTCCGGAATTCCGTCGGTCAAGATGAGCCCGCCGCTCAGCGAATCGAATCCGCGGATTGTAAAAAAATCGAAGACGCCGAAGCCGGTGTGTGAAACGATGCCGCCGACGTAATTCAGCGCTTCGCTCAAGACGGTGGCGTTCTGGCTTTCAAACAGCGGGGCCGTGACGACTTCCACGCTGGCCGGAGTTTGATGTATGGGAGCGGGGAATCGCGCAGCCACCGTGTTGAGCGAAGGCAGATAGGTCACGCTGTCCTCGACCACCACTTCGTATTCCTGTCTCCGGATCGTTTCGTCCTCTTGACTTTCGTCCCCTTCGCGGGTGGCATCGATTGTCTCTAGATCGCCGTTTTTCGCCATGAGTGCGAAGGGCTGAAGGGCCAATGCTGATGCGAATAAGATTGGATAGAACTTCATTTTGGTACGCCTTTCGAGCGATTGCAGTTCACTTTTTCAAATCGGAGCGGCCCCACAACAGCCGCCTGGGCGTTCGATTATAGTCGAGTTGGAATGAGGGTGGAATGTTCGGCGGCAGACGAGAGCATCTGTCCTCTGCGCCGTTTCTTGACCGGCGTTGGGACGGCGGATAGAATCGGGCCTGTTGTGACGATGCCGACCTCTCAAGAGGGGAGTTCTGAAACTTTGAAGGATCGCGCGCTGGCAGCCAGGAATCGGTTGGACGAGCACGTGCGCGAAATCGTGCAGTGGCATTTCAGTCCGGAGACCGGGTGTCCGTTCTGGCTGGAGTGGCGAAAGAGCGCCGGCTGGGATCCGGTTCGCGAGGTGCGGGGCTTTGACGATCTGGCGCGCTTCGGGCATTTTCAAGACGATTGGCTGCGAGGCGGACCGGTGCGGCGGTGGGTGCCGAAAGCCTATTCAAACCGGCCGGTGTACGTCTTTGAGACGGGAGGCACTACAGGGATCCCAAAGACCAGGATCAGCATCGACGATTTTCGAATCGATTACGAGCTTTTTTCGGAAACCCTGCCGGAGGAGCATTTCCCAAAGGGCTCCAACTGGCTCATGCTGGGCCCGACCGGGCCGCGCCGACTGCGGCTGGCGGTGGAGCACCTGGCGCAACATCGCGGCGGGATCTGTTTTTGCGTCGACCTGGATCCGAGGTGGGTCATCAAGCTCATCAAGAAGGGATGGACGGATCATTCAAAGGCTTACCGGCAGCATGTGATCGATCAGGCGGTGACCATTCTCTCGGCCGACCACGACATCCGTTGCCTCTTCACCACGCCCAAGCTGTTGGAAGCGTTGGCCGACAATCTGCAGGGTAGCGGTTCCGGCATCCGGGACGCTGGGATTACAGGAATTTTCGCCGGCGGAACGGAATTTACGCCTCAATGGTATCGATTCGCCGTAGAGGAGTTGCTGGACGGAGCCTATCTGACGCCGACTTACGGAAACACACTGATGGGCCTGGCGCCGTCCAAACCCTTCGATCCGGCTGACAATTACAAGATCACTTATTTTGCGCCGCAGCCGCGGGCGGTCCTTCAAGTCGTTGATTTTGACGATGCGAATCGGCTGGTCGAGTACGGCCAAACCGGGCGGGCCATGTTGACGACGCTGACCAAAGAGTTTTTCATGCCGCGTTTTCTGGAGCGGGACGAAGGCGAACGGGAGCCCCCCTGCGAGCGATACCCCTGGGACGGCGTCAGCGGGGTCAGGCCGTATCGGGCGCTGGCCGCAACGACCACTGTTGGCGTGTATTGAACTCCAGTCCGCAGCAGCTCAGGCTGCCCAAACATTTAGGAGATTTCCATTGATCCATTTTCCGATCCTTCGCTGGGGGAAGCCTTACACGAGCCTGGATGTGGACCGCGTGGTTCATTTTGACACCGGCGAGCCGTTGGCGGAAGTGAGTCTGGCCAACCCCGGGCTGGTGCAGCGCGACATGCGCCAGGCCCGACGAGCCAGAGAGGTCCTGCGCGAAGCTCCCTGCAGGGAGTTGATTGAAAGATTAAAAGACGCCGCCGGCCGCTTCATGGAGCAGGAGCTTGCCGCCGGCGACGGCGCACAGACCCCGGACGAGTTTGTGAAGTATCAATCGGCCACCACCGGACTTCCCGAGCACATGTGCCGCAGCAACATGGAAAAGCTGCATCACGTTCTGACCAATCTGGACCGGATTATCTCCTCCCTGACCCGCGGCCTCGACTTGGAGGTTCTGACTCGCGGGTACGGCGAGGAAGGAGGCATAATGCGCAGCTACCAGGCTGGAGGGCCCGTGCTGGGGATGGTGCTGCCCTCCAACTCCCCGGGGGTTCATGGTCTGTGGCTGCCCGTTCTGGCCCTGCAGATAGGCCTGGTGCTGAAGCCGGGACCCCAGGAGCCCTGGACCCCTTATCGGATGAGCGAGGCCTTCGCGGCCTCGGGAATCCCGCGGGAGGCGTTGGCCTTGTATCCGGGCGGCGGGGACATCGGAGCCGCGGTGCTCGAACACTGTCCGCGAAGCCTGATCTTCGGGGGAACCGCCACTGTGGAGCAGTACCAGGGAAATCCGCGAGTCCAGGTGCACGGGCCTGGGTTCAGCAAGATCTTCCTCGGCGACGATGAAGCCGACAACTGGGAGAGCTATCTGGATCTGATGGTCGACAGCGTGCTTTTAAACAGCGGCAGGGGCTGCATCAATTGTTCTGGAATCTGGACGCCAAGGCATACCCGTCAGATCGCCGAGGCGATCGCCGAACGGCTGGGGCCGATCGCTCCGATGCCTCCGGATGATCCGGAGGCGAAGATTGCGGCGTTTACCGTGCCTCAGCAGGCGGAGGCGATCGATCAGAACATTCGAAAAGGACTGGAGGAATCGGGAGTCGAGGACGTTGCCGCCCGGTTTCGGGACGGCGACCGTCTGATCGTGCGGGAAAGGTGCGCGTACGTGCGCCCGACCGTCATCCGCTGCGATTCGCCTGACAAGACTCTGGCAAACACCGAATTCATGTTCCCCTTCGTCAGCGTCGTCCATTGCCCGCAGGAGGAAATGGTGCGACAGGCGGGATCGACGCTGGTCGCGACGGGCATCACGCAGGATCAGGAGTTTCGCAAGGAGCTTCTGGATGCCGGCAACATCGACCGGCTGAATCTGGGACCGATTCCCACCACCAAGCTCAACTGGCTGCAGCCTCACGAGGGCAACCTGGTTGAATTTCTGTTTCGGGCCCGGGCGTTTCAATTAGCCTGACGGACGCCGTCTACTCCTGCGCCCTCTCGATGCGTCCGAACATCTGACCGCCGCGCTCGCCGGCCCACCAAGTACCCGCGTACCGTTCCCGATAGATCAGGACCCGGGCGGTAAACGTGCCCATTCCAGGGATCGTCAGATCGGTCAACGTGATGACAGGCGTGTCGCCCGCCCACTGAACCTGAAGAGGGACGGGGATGGTGACGTCCCGTTCGCCATATTGGATGCGGGACTGAAAGAGCCAGGTGTTTCCCCTCAGGTGAGTGACGCTTTGAATCGTATAGCGCTCCTCGGACAAAGTACCGTCGCCACTGGAGAAGTGACCGACAAACGTGGCGCCCGACATCATTTCCTGAAATTCCCGGAGATGAGCGTCCTCCGTCTCCGCTTCCGGATCCTGTGCGCCGGAGCAACCGAGATGGAACAGAAGTAAAATGACGCCCGGCATCAGCCGGAGCATCCAGGGTTTTCGAGACGTCATGGCAAAAATCTCCTCACCGGCCCGCAGTCGTTGGGCAAGACGCTTCCGCAGGCGGTCACAGTTGGACTTCTGATTGTACCACCGGCGGGAAGACGCTCTTTGACGTCGCACTGTCTGGCCATCCTTTAAAGCTGTTGTTAACATTGGATTGCATCCGGCCGAGTCGGCTGGATTGGCTCGGGATCGAATGCGGGCGTTAGCCTGCTGATTTGTGGAAGGCTGGTGGAATGCGGCGCCTGTGGAACGGCGGAATCATCGCGATAGGAGCGCTCTGCGGGCTGCTTGCGGGATGTCGCGCCGAGGGGGATGCAGCTCGGACCCCGCGACTTCGGCTGGCTCACGTCTACGAGCTGTCGGCGCCCAGCCATGCGTTCGGGGCGTCGCAGCTCCCGCAGAAGCTCGCAGAAAGGGGCGTCGCTCTGGAAGTCGCTGTTTTTCCCGCCGCGCAGTTGGGGCGAGAGGCGGAGCTTTTGGAGCAAATGGTGGCCGGCGAGCTGGAAATGGCAATTGCCGGCCCCTCTTTTCTAGCCATGTGGCATGAACCGATCGGCCTCTTCGATGCCGCTTACGCCTTTCGCGACACCGACCATCTCCTGGAAGTCGCCAGGGGGCCTGAGGCTCAGTCCATGTGGGATGAACTGCGCGAGCGCTACGGCGTCCGGGTGCTGGACACCTGGTTCTACGGGCTTCGGCACCTCACATCCAACCGCCCGATCCGGAATCCCGACGATTTGACGGGTTTCCGTCTCCGGATGCCGGATGCGCGCATTTGGCAAGCCAGCGGTCAGGCTCTGGGCGCCAGTCCCATGCCGATCGCATTTTCAGAGGTCTACCTGGCGCTGCAACAGGGAATCGCCGATGGACAGGAAAATCCCATTTCGACGATCCAGGCAATGGGCTTTCACGAAGTCCAGCGATACTTGAATCTGACGGGCCACATCCAGTCTTCCATTCAGATCCTGATCGCGGAAAGGGTCTGGCGGAGGCTGGACGAGGAGGCCAGGCAGGCGCTTTCGTCGGCCGTCGGCGACTTGGGAGCGGAGGTTCGAGACGGAATCGAAACCAGCGAAAGGGAAATTTTGAACCGGTGGCGAAGCCATGAAACGTTGGAGGTCATCGAAGACGTCGATGTCGACGCCTTTCGCGGGAGAGCCCGAGCCCGCTTTTCGCAGGGGTTCGCTTTCAGCGAACTCTATCGCGAAATCACCGCCGAGGAGCGGCCCTTTTCCGAAAGGAGCTGGGTCGAATCGCTTCCCGTCTTTTCCGAGGAGCGACGAGAGGGAAGGAATCAGTGAGAGCGGAAGTCGGGAAGCTGGAACGACTGAATCGCCGGCTGATGCAGCTGGAAAGACTGGCCGCCGTAGCGCTGCTGGCCAGCGTATTTGGCCTGATGGCGGCTCAGGTGGCGGCCCGCTATGCGTTTCAGACCCCCATTCCGTGGAGCGAGGAGCTCGCCCGTTTTGCACTAATCTGGCTGGCGTTCATTTCAGCGGCGTTTGTCGCGGCTGAAGGCCGGCATATCGCAGTGGACGTCGTTTCAGCGCGGCTGGGCGTTCAAGGAAAGCTGGCGCTGGACTGTATTGGGAGTGTCGCAACAGCCGGGTGCTGCCTTGTCCTGATTATCGGAAGCTGGGGCTTTGTGGTTCGGGTTGGGCTGGTGGCATCGCCGGCCCTGGGGATTCCCATGAGCTGGTGGTATGCCTCAGCCTCCGTGGGGCTTAGTCTGATCGCCCTGCACGCTCTCCTGAATCTGGTTCAGGCCTTGCGTAGCCGACGTCCGAGCTGGAACGGACCGGGGCACGGGACATGACTTTGCTGCTGCTGACGGTTTCGGTGGCTTTGCTGCTGTTCATCCGCATTCCCGTAGCCTTCGCCTTGCTGATCCCCTGTCTGGCGTATGTGGCCTCTTCTGAAGACATTTCCCTGGGCGTGGCCCTTCAGCGAACCGTTCGAGGATTGGATTCGTTCCCCCTGCTGGCCGTCCCCCTGTTTATCATGACCGGATACCTGGCCAATGCTGCGGGCATGTCCGATCGCCTTTTTCGATTTCTCCTGATACTTCTGGGACGGACCCGGGGAAGCCTGGGTTACGTAAACGTGGGCAGCAGCGTCGTCTTTTCGTGGATGAGCGGCGCGGCGATCGCTGACGCCGCCGGCCTGGGATCGGTTCTGGTGCCCGCCATGCGCAAGCGCGGCTACGATGAACGGTTCTCCCTGGGATTGACCGGAGCGTCGGCCATGATCGGCCCCATCATGCCTCCTAGCATTCCCGCCATCATCTACGCCGTCAGCGCAGGGGTTTCGATCGGAGCGCTATTTTTCGCCGGCGTTCTGCCGGCGCTGGTCCTGGCGGCGGTCTTATGCCTGTACGTCTATCTCTATGCCCGTAAAAGCGATCCCCCGCAGGTCGCCGCTCAAGGGAATGCTTCCATCGGCCTTGCGCTCGTCACTGCGCTCCCCATCCTCGTTACGCCGGTCATTATTCTGGGCGGAATCCTGGGCGGGGTCTTCACGCCCACCGAAGCCGCGGCGGCCGCCGTCGCCTACCTGCTCCTGTTGAGCCTTCTCTATCGATCTCTGACGCTCGAAGCCTTGTACGGCGTTTTTCTGCGCAGCGCAGCGACCACCGGGTCCATCCTGCTGATCGTGTCGGCAGCGAGCTTGTTCGGGTGGGTGATCGCCCGAGAAGAGGGGCCGCGCATGGCGGCCGAGGCCATGTTGACCGTCACCGCCAACCCTTACGTCTTCTTGCTCTTGGTGAACTTGACGCTGCTGCTGATCGGGATGCTCCTGGAGCCGGTGGCCGCCTTGCTGATCACCGTACCTGTCCTGCTGCCGATCGCGGTCCAATTCGGCGTCGATCCGCTGCACCTGGGTGTTGTCATGATTTTAAATCTGGTGATCGGACTGCTGACCCCTCCGGTGGGTCTCGTTCTGTACGTGCTCAGTTCCGTTACGGGAGCGTCGTTTTCCCAGGTCGCCCGCGGGACGGCGCCGTTTCTCATCCCCCTGGGCGCGGCTTTGCTGATCGTCACCTTCGTTCCCCAGGTCAGCCTGGCGCTGCCTCGCTGGCTTGGATTCGGCTGAGGCGGAAATTTCGATGAGGGGAAAGCCTCCCTTCGGAGATGTTTGAGTTGAGTCGACAGGGTTTCTTTTATAGAAGTTGGGCAGGCTTCTTTCAACATAGACACCGGATTGATAAGCTGTCGTTTGCTTGGGAGTTGTGCCGGTGCCGGGA
>CAZAEY010000059.1:0-3767 GCA_964484155.1 uncultured Acidobacteriota bacterium | reverse complement strand
ATAGACACCGGATTGATAAGCTGTCGTTTGCTTGGGAGTTGTGCCGGTGCCGGGAGGTGCAGTCGCCGCCTCAGGCGGCGGTTTTCCACCTCGTGAGCGACTGCATGCCCTCTCCCCCTGTCACCATTTCCTGCTAATTTGAATGCTTGCTGCACGCGGGTGGAAGCTCCGGTCATGTCAGTCGAAAAAGTCCTGGAATCATTTGAGCCGTTGCGCCGACGCGGGGAGATCACCGCCTGGCTAGAGATAGAATCCCGGCCGGGCGAATTCGCGGATTTTCCCGAGTCGGTCGACCCTCGCTTACGAAACGCCTATGCGGCCAAGGGAATCCGCCGGCTGTTCAGCCATCAGCGGCAGGCCTGCGATCTGTTGAACCAGGGAAAGCACGCGGTCATCGTTACGCCGACGGCTTCGGGAAAGACCCTCTGCTACAACCTGCCCATCCTGGACCGAATGTTGAAGGATCCGGAGGCGCGCGCGATGTATCTTTTTCCCACCAAAGCGCTCGCCCAGGATCAGATGGCCGAACTGCTGGAGCTGACGCAGGCGCTGGGAGAGGATGTGGGCATTCACACCTACGACGGAGACACGCCTACGGACATGCGGCGCACGATTCGGAAGAAGGGGCGCATCATCTTGACTAATCCGGACATGCTACACACCGGGATGTTGCCGCACCATCCAAAATGGATCGAACTGTTTCAGTCGCTTCGCTTCATCGTGGTCGACGAAATGCACACCTACCGCGGCGTATTTGGAAGCCACGTGGCCAACGTTTTCAGGCGGCTGAAGCGGATCCTGGATTTTTACGGAGCCCGGGTCCAATTCGTATGCTGTTCGGCCACTATCGCCAATCCGGCTGAACTGGCCGAAAATCTGCTGAGCGAGCCTGTGGAGCTGATCTCTCGAAACGGCGCCCCGCGAGGCTCCAAGGACCTGATCTTTTACAATCCTCCGCTGGTCAATCCCGCGCTCGGACTGCGCAAGAGCGCGTTGTCGGCGGCCCGGCGCTTTGCGGAATCATTTTTGCGGGCGGGCGTGCAGACGCTGGCCTTCGCTTCCAGCCGAGTCAACGTGGAGGTCCTGTTGAGATACCTTCAAGGGGCCCTCCATCGACATCCGGCCGAACCTCCCAAAGTGAGGGGATATCGGGGAGGCTACCTCCCGCGCACTCGCAGGGCGATCGAACGGCAGCTCAGGGAACGACAGCTTCTGGGCGTCGTCAGCACGAATGCCCTGGAATTGGGAATCGATATCGGCACGCTGGAAGCCGTCGTCATGGCCGGCTACCCGGGCTCGGTGGCCAGCACCTGGCAGCAGATCGGCCGCTCCGGCCGTCGCAACGGCCATTCGGCAGCCGTGCTCGTGGCCCGAAACCTGCCGCTGGATCAGTTCATCGTCAACCACCCCGAGTACTTCCTGGACCGGTCTCCCGAGCACGGCCTGATTCACCCGGACAACCTGCAGATTCTACTGAGCCACATCAAATGCGCAGCGTTTGAGTTGCCCTTCGATCGGGAAGAGAGATTCGGAAAGGAACACCTCTTGGAAATCCTGGAGTTTCTTGAATCGCGCGGCACCCTGTGCCGCAACGGCCGAAACTTCCATTGGTCGGCTGAAGGGTATCCGGCCAACTCCGTCAGTCTTCGCAACGTTGCCGAAGAGAACTTCGTGGTCTTCAATCTGGATGACGGCAATCGGGCCGTCGCCGAAGTTGACTTCGACAGCGCGCCGGAACTGATCCACGAAGACGCGATATACATCTGCGAAGGGAAGCAGTACTTCGTCGAGACGCTCGATTACGACGGACGCAAGGCCATGGTGCGGGAAGTCGAGGTTGACTACTTTACCGACGCCATCACATATTCCGGCTTGCGGGTTCTGCAGATCGACGACGGCCGGTCGGCCCACGGAGCGCGGGTCGAAATGGGGGAAGTGCATCTGACCAAGAAGTTTCCCGGGTTCAAGAAGATCCGTTTTTACACCTCCGAAAACCTGGGTTTCGGAAAGATTCACCTGCCCAACCACGAACTGCATACTACCGCATACTGGATGACCGGCCCCGAAGAGCCGTTGCTGGACCAAGGGTTGACCCGAACCGACATGATCCGTGGATTTCTCGGCTTGTCTTACGCCATGCAGCATGTGGCGACGCTGATTCTAATGTGCGACATTCGCGATCTCGGGCGAAGCGTCGGCGACCGGTCGGCCCGGTGGTTCGCGCAGTCCGGTCCGGACGGACTTGGATTTTACAGCGCCGGCGACGAAGAAATCGCCATCGATCCGCAAGGCTTGGACTCCTTCGATCCCACCATCTTCCTGTACGACAATTATCCGGGCGGCGTCGGTTTCGCCGAAAAGCTCTTTGAATCGCATGAAAGCCTGCTGGAGAAAACCGCAGAGTTGATCGCCGCCTGCCCCTGTCCGGAGGGATGCCCTTCCTGCGTGGGGCCGTTGCAGGAGGTGGGCGAGAACACCAAGAAAATCGCCCGGCGAATCCTCTCCTCGCTGTCCCGCTCCGCCCTGGCTCCGGTGCACTGATCATGTCCCTGAAAGAGCGCTTGCAGCAGATCTACGGCCCTCCACCCGCCTCCGGCCAGGAGCTGTCCGGGAGGCTCGAGAAGATCTCGCAAGGAACGAATCGCCGCCGGCTTTCGGAAGCCCTGGGAGGAGACTGGGCCGAAGGGGAAACGTTGATCGTGACGCGCAGCCTCCCCGCCTCGAGCAGCCATGGCCGGACGACGCTGTCCGGTTTCTTGAGCCTGCAGGGGCGGGACTTCGTGCGGCTCACTGGAGACGAAGCCTTTTCCGACGCGCGACCCGAAGAATTTCTCTTTTTGGACACCGAAACGACGGGGCTTTCCGGAGGCGCCGGAACGGTTGCGTTTCTGACCGGGGCGGCCTACTTTCGCGACGGGGCGCTGGTGCTGAAGCAGTTCTTCCTGCCCTCTTTCGAGACGGAAGCGGCTTTGCTCCGAAATCTGCTGCGGCTGACCGTCGAAGAGAATCGGTTCCGCTTTCTGGCCAGCTTCAACGGGAAAGGCTACGACGTGCAGGTGCTGGACACGCGCTTTCTGCTGAAGCGGCTGACCCACCCCTTCCGGCAGATGCCGCACCTGGATCTCCTCCACCCCGGCCGGGCGCTCTGGAAGGAGCGGCTGCAGGACTGCTCCCTGCAGTCTCTGGAGCGACGGATTCTCGGCTTCAGTCGTCAAAACGACTTTCCCTCCCACCTGATCCCTCAGGCCTATTTCGGATACCTGCGAACCGGCGACAGCCTCCCGCTGGGCCCGATCCTGGAGCACAATCGTTACGATCTGATCAGCCTTGTCTCGCTGGCTTGCGCGATGGCGGAAGCCGTGGACCGCCCGCATCACGACAATCTCTCCACGCCGCCGGCGGCGGCCCGGTTGCTGGAGAACCGCGGATGCTTCGGGGAGGCGGAGCGCGTGTTGGAGAACGCTCTCAACGAGGGCGAATGGAACGAATGCCGGCAGGAATGTATGGAACGCCTGGCCCTGCTGAAGAAGCGGTCAGGCAAGCACCTTGAGGCGCTGCGCCTGCTGGAGGGACTCCTGCAGGACCACCCGCGCCCATCTCTTTTGGCGTTTGAGGAGGCGGCGAAGCTAATGGAGCACCGAACGCGCGACCTGAAGCGGGCCCAGCGGATCACCCGCCTGGCGCTGCAGCTCTATCCTGGATCGGACGGGCTGAAAAGGCGGCTCCACCGCCTCGACTGCCGCCTGCAAGGGCGCCGATGGTGGGGA
>CAZAEY010000058.1:0-19191 GCA_964484155.1 uncultured Acidobacteriota bacterium | reverse complement strand
CGCCGTCGGCGCCCGTCGCTCCGCCATCCGGCGCTCCGTTTCATCCGTCTTCCAGAATACGCCCGCCGGTGCATAAAATTTCCACCGAAAAGTCTTGACTTTCCCAAAAAAAACCTCGACGAATCAAATTAGCACGTAGCACGAATCCCGCGACATCGCCGCCTGTTTGCAATAGAATTCCTGTGCGGGGTCCGGGCCCTTTCTCGGCCCGGAGAGCAGCGATGCGCGGATACATTGCCAACACCGACTACGACTGGCACCGGTTTCTGATGGATCGGAGCGATCTGGACGAGGTCAACTTTTGGCAGCCTTCCGGCAGCCGTCGCTTTCAGGCCGTCGCGCCGGGCGCTCCTTTTTTCTTCAAGCTGAAGAGCCCGCGCAACGCGATCGCCGGATTCGGAACCTTCGCCCGCAGCTCCATTCTGCCGGCCTGGCTGGCCTGGGAGTCCTTCGGCCCCGCCAACGGCGCCCTCGACTTTCGCTCCATGCTGGAGCGAATCGAGAAGTATCGGCCTCCGGACGCCCGGGATCCTCACGGAAACTACGCGATCGGTTGCCTGATGATCTCCGAGCCGGTCTTTTTCGAAGAGGAGGACTGGATCCAGCAGCCCCGCGACTGGAAGCCGAACATCGTACAGGGCGCCTCCTGCGACCTGACGCAGGGCGAGGGCCGGCGTATTCTGGAGGAATGCCTGCTGCGGGCGCGCGCCCGTTCCGACTGGCGGGCGTTGTTGACTGCAGAAGGCGAGCGCTACGGCAAAGAGCTGCTCGTACGGCCGCGTCTCGGCCAGGGGACGTTCCGCATCGCCGTGCTGGACGCCTACCGACGCTCCTGCGCCGTCAGCGGAGAGCACTCCCTGCCGGTTCTGGACGCCGCCCACATCAAGCCCTTTTCGGAAAGCGGCCCTCACGCGGTCTCCAACGGTCTGCTATTGCGCGCCGACATTCATCGCCTTTACGAAATGGGCTACGTTACGGTCGCTCCGGACGGCCGGTTTCAGGTGAGCCGCAGACTCAAAGACGACTTCGAAAACGGCAGAACCTACTACCCTCTGCACGGCCGCCGAATCCAGCTACCCGTCCATCCCGGAGAGCGCCCCGACCCGCGCCTCCTCGAATGGCACGCCCAGGCCAAATTCCGCGCCTGAAAAGCCCCCATTCCACACCCAGGCGAAAGCCCGCAAGCCGCATGCTGCAGACCCAGTGCTCGATTACAGCGGCTGCACGAGGGCGATCGCTCGATCGGCGAGGCGGCGGGCTTCCACCCAGACCTCGCAGGCGGGAAGGGATTTTCCGCTGGAAAAGCGCCACGCGCTTAGATTCTCCCGCCCTTCGGCCTCTTCGTCTTCGTTTGCCAGAAGCGGACGGAGAATGGAGGATTCCGGAACCCTCATGTTTCGAACGATCTGCAGATTGCTCTTTACAGCGGCCTCGTTGGGCACGCACATCTGGACCCGCAGCTTAGCCTCCGGCCGACTCCGTCGGAAAGTCGCCTTCCGCTGCGCACGCAGCTTCCTCAGATCACTGGTTTTGTAGCCCATTCCGGTTTCGATGTAGAGGATCGGCGTGGCCAGCCGGCGCTGGCAGGCGAACAGCGTCGCCTGAAAGCTGGCCTTCGGACAGTAGTCCTTGCGAATCGCTTCGACGGCGGCAAACGACAGCCGACCGCCCGCATGATGCCGGCTCACGACCGGGTCGAACAGCGCATCGAAGAAGCCGAGATGCCCGGCGATCTCGTCCATGAGCCGCTCCAGGGGATGGCGCGCCGAACGCTGCACTGGCAGCTCCACCTGCCGGGTCAGCGTCAGGACGTGCGCGATTTCATGCCAGCGGGTGAAGAAGCGGCGGGCCGCCTTCTCGCCCCGGCAATCAATAAAGGCTACGTATCGGTCGCGGGCGGCGCCCGAAACGCGGCGTCGCTCCGTCAGGATTCCAAACGTCTCGCCCTCGAACTCCATCGGGAGCGAGGCGAACCCTGCGTCTCCCATCGATACGTATTTTTGGATCAAAGAGGTCAGTTCCTCGTCGGACTCGAACTCCTCAAAGACGATCCTGAGTCGATCCGCCACCAGCGCCTCCAGCTCTCCGATCATCTCGACCGGGCCGTTTTCGGACAGCCACCCGTCGATCCTGCGCCGGCAGAATTCGATGATGGACTCCACGGGCTTCCCCGAAAGCCCCAGCGCCTGGGCCAGTTCGATCACCTCCCCTGCGTCATCGAGTCGGCTCATAGAAACTCTTTGACGGCCTCGTAAAACTTCTTCCAGTCGACCGTCCCGAGGTCCTCGCGCTCCCGGGCGCTCCGATGCGCGATGATCCCCTGCTGCATGTCCAAAAGAGTCAGGGCCTGCCGAAAGGACAGTCCTTCCGAAGCTGCGAAATCGGCCAGCGCTTTCGGAAACTGCACCTCCGACGGTTCGACGTCCGTCTCCTCGCCCGTCATCAGAAAGTCAAGCGAACGGCCGAGAGCCCGCGCAATGTCCAGCAGCGTTTCGGCGCCGACGCTGCGCTTGCCGTTTTCCACATCGGACAAAAACCCCTTGCTGATCCCCGCTTTCCGAGCCAGGACGTCCTGCGTCCACCCCAGTTCGGTTCGCCGCTCCCTGATTCGTTTGCCGACTTTCGCCATCCTGACTCGCTCTCAACGGCGCACGGGCGCTCACTTTTTCGTTTGAAGCCATCCTACTCGAAGCCGGCCCTTCAAATCAATGAAGCGATTTTTGGAATCAGCGCTTGACATAATATATTGCGAACTATTATTGTATAGCGAACTCTTGTTGCAAACGGTCTCCAGAGAACGGAGAGGGGCTGAAACAGCCGCTCAATATACAGATCGTATCGCAGGGGTGTAGCGATTCCGCGATCTTCCGGCGGGCTCGGAAACGAGAGCGCCGGGCCGGAAGCTTGGACGGATTGAATATTCGCTAAAGAGGAACTATTTCAAGCATCACATTCATTTGGAGGAGAACATGCGTACTGTAACCGTAGCGTTTCTTTGCGGGTTTCTGGCGGCGGCCGGGCTGTTCGCTCAGGGCGAAGCGCTGACCGTCGATCAGATCGTGCAATTGATCAAGGAGGGCGTTTCCGAAGACCTGATCGTGGAGAAGTTGAGGTTGGACGGATGCGACTGCCGGGCCACCGCCATGGAGATCATGATCCTTCGAGGCGCCGACGCCTCTGACGCGTTGATTCGAGAAGTCATCGCGGCGTCTTCGCGCGCGCCCCGGCGAATTGATCCGACGCCGGATCCGAGGCCGACCGACCCGCCCGATCGTGATTTTCCACGGGCGGAAGTGAGCTCAGGGGCAAACTGGCTGCGCTTCGAGAGCGGCGAGAGCCTTTGGGGATGGCAGATGGAAGGCCAGGGCAACGTCAACCGATGGATTGGATTCTTCGGCGAATTCAGTCAGCAGCCCGGCAAACTGGAGTTTCGCGATCCATTCAGCGGGATTACCCTTGTCTCTTTGGATATTAATGTACTCCACCTTCATGGAGGGCCGAAGGCGACGTTTCGAAACAATGCTGTAACCGGCTTCGTGCGCGGAGGCGTCGGCTTCACCCGCGTCAGCATCGACGACGTTTTATTGGGAATCGTGATCAAGGAATCAGCGACGGGGTTTTCGTGGGTCGCTGGGGGCGGACTCGACGTCAACGTTACGCCCGGCCTTGCCATTAGGGTCATCCAAGCGGATTACCTTGGCTTTCGCGCTCCGGATATATTCGGATCGACGACTGTCAATAATTTCAGATTAAGCTTTGGCGTGGTGTTCAAGGTTCGCTAAGGCATGACATCGGACGTCCGCCGAATCCCAACAGATCTTGAAATTCAGATCAGGGAGTTGAAGCCGTTCGCTCCAAAGACCGGCGGCGGCGGCCGCTCGATTCACTGGGCCGGAATGCACTGGCGCCTTGGGGGAAACGGGCGAATGGCGGCTGTCTCGGAAAGCGGGCCCTGAGACACGCTTCGGACAGATCCCGTTCTATTGATAACTCTAAAGGCTGTACGTTTGGAGGGGACGTTTTCAACACGGAGCCCGGAGCGGAAGCGATGGGATGGCGCCGAAGGGGCGCGTTTGCGAGCCGCGGGAGCAAGCGCGGGACCTCTCCCGGGCCCTCGACTCCCGTCGAGGGCTCTGTTGTGGCGCGGGTCGGGGGCGAGACACGTCTTTGGTTCCAGTGTAAACTATTGGCAAACGCCGCCTGCAAGCCGTATTGGAATGGATTGTCGCAGGTGGACGAGCGTGATCGATCGCCGTATCGGGATCGACTTTTCGAGGGCGCAAGCCCGGACTCGAGGAGGTCGAAGATGAAACTTCTTTTCAGGGGAGCCCTGGCCCTTTCGCTTTTCGCAACGAGCCTGCTTTGGGCGCTGGATTTTCAGTATCCGCAAACGCGCAAATCCGAGCATGTCGACGAGTATCACGGCGTGCGCGTCGAGGACCCCTACCAGTGGCTCGAACAGGACGCCAGAGTCAGCGAGGAGGTCAGTCGCTGGGTCGAAGCGCAAAACGAGGTCACCTTTTCCTATCTGGAATCGATTCCGGAAAGAGAAGCGATTCGCAACAGGCTGACCGCCTTATGGGATTACGAACGGATTTCCGCTCCCTCGAGGGTCACCGACTTTTACGTCTTCAGCCGCAACGACGGCCTGCAGAATCAGTCTGTCGTATACACCCAGCCGAAACTGGGCGCCGATGCCAAACTGTTGCTCGATCCGAACCAGTGGTCCGAAGACGGAACCGTCGCTTTGTCCGGCCTCTCCTTCAGCGACGACGGCCGGTATGCGGCCTACTCCCGGTCGGCGGCCGGCTCCGACTGGAGGGAGTTTCGCGTGCTCGATGTTGCGACCCGCGAGACCCTGCCCGACAAATTGGAGTGGATCAAGTTCTCCGGCGTGTCGTGGACGCCGGACGGCAAGGGCTTCTTCTATTCCCGATTCCCCGAACCGGAAGAGGGCGCCGAGTTTCAATCACTGAACCTGAACTCCTCGATCTGGTATCACCGCGTGGGCAGTGCGCAGTCCGAGGACGTGCTCGTTTTTCACCAGCCCGACCATCCGGAATGGAGCCTGGGCGCCCGCGTCAGCGAGGACGGGCGCTACCTTTTCGTCTCGGCTTCCAAGGGCACGGACCGTCGCAACCGCCTCTGGATTCGAGACCTGACGGAGCCGTACGCCCTGCCGGCGCCGCTGATTGACAACTTCGATCACGACTGGACGCCGCTTGGAAACGACGGCCCGATCGGATACTTCCGGACGGACTTCGAAGCCCCCAACGGAAGAATCGTCCGGATGGACATGCGGACCGGTCTGGAAAGCCTGCGCGAGCTGATTCCGGAAAGGGAGGAGCCTCTGCGCAGCGTCAATCTGGTCGGAAACCTGTTCGCCTGCTCCTACCTGAAGGACGTTCTGCCGCTGGTGCGCCTGCACCGGATAGACGGCAGCTATCTGCGCGACGTGACGTTTCCGGGAATCGGCTCCGTTTCGGGATTCGGCGGCCGCCGCAGCCATACTGAGACGTTTTACACCTTTTCGTCTTACGCCACGCCGCCGAGCATCTACCGGTACGATCTGCTGACGGGCGAGTCGGAGCTGTTTCGCCGGCCGCAGGTCGATTTCGACCCGGACGACTATGAAGTGCATCAAGTCTTCTATCGGTCCAAGGACGGGACCCGGGTCCCGATGTTCGTCTCCCATCGGAAGGGGATCCGGCTGGACGGCAGCAATCCCGCGCTGCTGCACGGGTACGGCGGCTTTAACATCACCCAGACGCCCGGCTTCTCGCAGGTGAATCTGGCCTGGATGGAGATGGGAGGCGTCTACGCGGCGCCCAACATCCGGGGGGGAGGCGAGTACGGAAAAGCGTGGCACCAGGCGGGGACTCGACTGAACAAGCAGAACGTCTTTGACGATTTCATCGCCGCCGCCGAATGGCTGATCGAAAACGGTTACACGCGGTCCGATAAGCTGGCCATCTCCGGCGGATCGAACGGCGGTCTGCTGGTGGGCGCGGCCATGACGCAGCGGCCGGAGCTGTTCGGCGCCGCCCTTCCGGCGGTTGGAGTCATGGACATGCTGAAGTTTCATCGCTGGACGGCCGGCAGGTTCTGGGTCGACGATTACGGATCGTCGGAGAATCCCGAGGAGTTCAAGGCTCTGTACGCCTATTCCCCCTACCACAACCTGCGGCCGGGCGTGCAGTATCCGGCGACGCTGGTGACCACCGCCGACACGGACGACCGGGTGGTCCCCGGACACTCGTTCAAGTTCGCCGCCAGGCTGCAGGAGCATCACGCGGGGGCGGCGCCGGTGCTGATTCGGATTCAGACCCGCGCCGGTCACGGCGCCGGCAAACCGACCTCGATGCGTATCGAGGAAGCTGCGGACCGATTGGCGTTTCTGGTAAAGAACCTGAAAATGGAGGCTGCGCCTCCGCTCGTCTCGGAAGCAAGGTGAACCGAAACGAGTTCCGGCGATGAACTGAAGCTTTTAACGGATTGAGGTGACCGCAAGATGGTGAAAAAAATCAACCGCCGCAGATTTCTTCATTCAACGGCCGCCGCCAGCATGGCCGCACCCTACGTCCTGTCGACGGCGTTCGCGTCGGAGCGCCCCGTCCGGGCGGGACTGATCGGCTGCGGCTGGTGGGGAATGGTGGTGACGAAAGCCGCGCTGGAAGCAGGTGGAATCGAAGTCCTGGGCGTGTGCGATGTGGACTCCGCCCACCTTTCCAACAGCGCGGGCGAGCTGGAGGAGCTTTCGGGACGGCGCCCCTCAACCTTTCAGGATTACCGTCAACTGCTGGACATGGACGGCCTTGAGGCGGTTATCATCGCGACCCCGCCTCATTGGCACGCCCTGATGTTTATTGACGCCTGCCGGAAGGGTTTGGACATCTACTGCGAAAAGCCGCTGGCTTACGACATTCGAGAGGGCCAGGCCATGCTGGCAGCGGCCCAAGAAGCGCAAAACGTCGTTCAAATCGGTTTTCAGCGGCGCCGCAGCTCCGCGTTTCAGCAGGTTCGCGATTACATTGCCGAAGGACGCGCAGGCGAAATCATCCAGGCTGAAGCGCGCATTCATTACACGGCCGGCGTCAGGGACGCGGCGCCTCAGGATCCGCCCGAAACCCTTGACTGGGATCAATGGTGCGGACCGGCGCCGAAACTGCCCTACAGCCCCAATATCGGACATTTCGCATGGAGGCTGGAAAAAGAGTATGGAAACGGCCACTTGGTGGACTGGGGGATTCATCTGATCGACGCGACTCGCGTCATCCTGGGAGAGTCCGCGCCCGCTTCCGTAAGGGCTTCGGGGGGAACCTACGCTTTGAAAGGGAAAATCACGACGCCCGACCTGCTGCATGTCCAGTTCGACTTTTCGAGATGTCCTGTCATCTGGAATCACCGGATCTGGGGGGCCGCCGAGTATCGCCCGGAAGTCAGCAACGGAATCTTCTTTTACGGAGAGGAGGCGACGGTTTTCGTGACCGACGACAGGTGGGAGGTCGTGCCGAAGGATCAGGAGCTTGAGAGACAGGTCATCGAGGCGCCTCCTCCGGAGCGAATGGAAGTGCAGCACGCTCGCGCCTTTCTGGAGTCGGTGCGGACGCGTCGCCAACTCGAGTGCGACACGCTGGAGGGATTTCAGTCGACGACCGCCGTGCAATTGGCGATGATCTCGCTGGAAACGGACTCCACCGTCCGATGGGACGCGGAGAAGGGGGAGATTAAGGACAACTCCGCGGCGTCGAAACTTTTGAAAAGACCCTACCGGCTTCCCTGGCGGCATCCATACGGGACTGAATCCGGAGCGGCATGACGGCGCGAATTCAATCGAATTTTCCCATTGTGGTGTCGGGAGCCGCGTCCGAATCAATCCGGTTCCCGCTGGCGGGCGGCGCCCGGTCTGTCAATCTCCACCGATGGAACGAAGCGACTCCTGGCATACTCCCACCATGCCCGCCATTGGTCAAAATCGGCAAACGTCTGGCCGGTGACCTCGGACAGAACGTCCTGGGCGATGGCATGCAGATCCGGATGGCGGGCAATATTTGACAGAATTTCGTCGATCCCGTCCGCCGAGTTGGCGATCCAGTAGGACGCAGGGCGGCAATTCTCCGATGCGCCCTGCGGACTTTGCAGCATCCCTTGCGCGAGTCTGGCTTGCAGAACGGGAAGCGCCATCTCCCTGTGGCGAAGCGATTCGTGGGCGTAGGGTCGAAACGCCGAGCAGGCCATTTGAAGAGATCTCCAGTCAAAGAAGGCAAGCGCTGTCTTGAGTGCGGGAAGAAAAAATTCCGCATGCTCCCCGCCCAACCTGCCGACGACGCACCCTGACATGAACGAGAAGTGTCTTGCCGTCCACTTCTCTTCATTCAAGCGCCGGCTAATCCGCCGGATCAAGTCAGGGGCTCGAAAGGTGATATCGCAGAGCCTCCGCATCGCGTAAGGTTCCGGGGCCAGTGTCTCGAAGTACTCTCGCCGCAGCCTCTCAAACGCCTCCGTTATCTCCCCCGGTCCGTCTGAGAGGCCAAGATGGAAGCGATGCCGCGCGACGACGGCGCGCTGTTGCGAGGTCAGCGCGGAGAAGGTAAGTTCATCCAGAACGGTTCCCGCTTCCTGGAGGCTGCCTTCATCCTCAATGACCAGTCGCAGGAGTTGCTCGAACTGATAATCGTTGCCCGTCCCGGCCAGCTTGCGGACAGCGTCGGCGTAAAACGGCGTCAACGCGGAATGAAAGGCGGGCGCATACATGTCGCCCCGCAGGTTCAGGGCGCCCCATGCAGCCGCAAAGTCACGCCGTCTCTCAATCGGGAAATAGAAGAGGTGGTGAGCCATCCAGACTCGGGCAACCGGCGGCTTTGTCTCGGAAAGCCGCATCTGCAGTTCTTCCTGTTCCGTGATCTCGATATCGAAATAGCGGCTTTCCCAAGCGTCGTTCCCGAGCTGTAAACGGTGGATCCCTTCGTAGGTGGCCGCCCAAACCGTGTCGCGTTCCGGGTCGTAAGCCGCTCCGACGAAAACGCTTCCGTCGGGATGGGGCGCCGGCAAGTGAGGCAGCTTCGCTTCACGACCCGACGCGGGGTCATAGAGTGCGACTCCGCTGCCGTATTGGAAGCCGTACTCATGAGGACGGTGAAAGGCGAGGAACAGCTTTTCTCCGACTTGAGCAATCGCGGCGATCTCTTCGCATTCGGAAATAGCGTCGAGGTGCTCCTCCAGGGTCGAGGTGCGCTTGTCGTAGCGATAGAGCGCCGAGTGCGCGTCGAGTCCTTCCTCGCAATAGGCTCGCGACGCCAGCCACGCAAACCTTGCCCCGCAAAGGAGAATCTGCGGACGTCCAGCCTCGTTGCCTGAATTCTGGAGCACGGTTTCAGGAATGTCGCAGGTTTCAAGCTCGGGTTGAAACCGGGGTGGGGTGCGAGTCGCCGTCAGAACGAATTCATCTCGAACGCTCCAATCCGATTGGTTGATCGCAAAAGGGCGATCCCAATTGTCGGTAAAAACAACACCTTCATCCAAGAAAATTATGCGGGCGAATTTTGGGAAGATGTCCGTCGGCAGCGGGTCGGGGCCTGCCAGCGTTGAACCAGCCAAGTTCGCTCCAAGCAACAAGGCACAGACTGCCCGAGAGAGAATGACTCCAACGCGACGGCGTCCGGCTGGCATCGTGGTTTCCATTCTAGCCTAGGCGAACGGGTGCGATCCTGAAACCGGAAAGGAGCAGCAGGTCTTCCTGCGACTGGATAGGAAGGCCATTGGCAGCCGCCCTGCGATTACTCGACGGTGAACTCGTGTACGAAGCCGTCGATCCCGTGCATCTCCGAGATCCACGCATAGCGACCGGGTTCGAGGTCGACCGTCAGGTAGCTCTCACGGCCGGAGACGGTCTGGCCGGCGCCGCCGAGGAACTCGACCGGCGCGGGGGGCAGCAGCGCATCGACCCAGTTGAGCCAGCGCGCGCCGTCCGCAGCCGCCTGGTCGCCCTCGAGCCTCGCCAGATGGACGTTGTGGCGGATGAGGCCCTCCGGCACCTCTTCGACGCGAACTCTGACTGTTTGCGAGCCGGCCGACGGGTTACCGGTGACAACCAGGCCTGAATTCGAGATCGTGATCTCGATATCGACCTCGGGCGGCTCGAGGCCCGCCGCTTCGGCGGTGACGATGAGCGGGCGCAGCATCCCCTCCATTCCGTGGAACCGGTGATCCTCGATCATCGAGCGCACGTAGCACTCAAGCACGTAGTTGTCGCCCGGTTCGAGGTAGATGATGGTCTCCGAGGTGCGGCCGGGAGCGGTGAACCCCGGGCCACCCATCGGCACTGCCTCGTAGAACCACTCGGGGATCGCCGCGATGAGCTGCTCGAAGAAGGTCGCTTGGTCGACCTCGCCGGCGCGGTATCGCGTGTAGTGCTCCTGGAAGGGCTCGGCAACCTCCGCGGCATATTCGTCGAAGGTCTTGCCCTCCGGCAGGCGCCAGATGAGGAGGAAGTGGTCCTCCTCGCCTTGATTCTCGAATCTCAGATTGACCCATCCAGAAGGGAACGTTGACGGCGCTCTGAAGGCGTAGTCCTCGGCGCGTATCAAGATCAGTCCGGGTTCATCGGGCGCGACGGCCGGGGCGCCGACCGCCGCCGCTTCGGCAGCCTCCTTTACATTCCGATCGGACTCACTGGTCCCACATCCCGCGACCATGGCCAGCAGGATCATCGAGCCGGCAGTCTTCAGCACTCCCATCTCATCCTCCTTTCCCCGCGTTGGCGAGCATCACATTAACGACTCTGGCAATCACGTGCAAGGCGGCCAAACGGGAACTCTCGATGGGCGAGGGGGTTGGGCACGCTTCGCCAAGTAAATTCCCCTGCTATTCAGCCGCTCGTCGTTCAGATCATCATAGCTTCTTTTTAAAAGCCCGTGGTGAAAGTCCTGATGGGTCATGTTACGGTCGCCGCAGTCAGAGAGGGCGGCTTGCGTGGCGCGGATCGCGCAACTAAAATGACAGGCGTCCACAGTTCCGCGACAGGGCGGCGCAGCGAACGAGGAGCTTTCGTCATGAAAGAATGGTCAGTGGTTTTCTCCGTTTTGATGGCGTTTGCGACCGCCTCTTCACTGGGCGTCCAGGAAGCGAATGTAGAGTCCAGGAGCCGAATCAAGGAGAGTCGCATGTCTCCGGAAGCGCTGTTCGAGAAGATGATCGGAAAATGGGAGGGGGACTGTCGCACCTGGTTTGGACCGGGCAAGCTCGCCGACGAGTCGAAGGTCTCCGGCGAAATCACAAAGGTGCTCGATGGTCGGTTCCTTCGCCACTCTTACGAAGGGATGATTCAGGGAAAACGCAGGCGCGGCGAAGAGATGATCGCTTTCAATTCAATCGCCCAGACTTTTCAATCCTCCTGGGTCGACGACTTCCACATGAACTATGCCATCATGTTCTCGCAGGGAGAGGGCTCCGAGCGCGGCTTCAGCGTCGTGGGGGAGTACGACGTTGGAAAAGATCAGCCGAGATGGGGCTGGCGGACGGAATACGAGCTGCTCGACGATGACCGTTTGACAATCACTGCCTACAACATCCATCCGGAGGGAATGGAAGCCAAAGCGATCGAGACGACTTATCGTCGAGTTGAATGAATCGGACCGGTCGGCGCGTTTCCGCTCCTTCACCGGAATGCAGCTTCTAACGAAGAGGGGGCTTGCCCCCGCTCCGAGCCAGCATTTCCTGTGACGTCTCCATCTTTCAGCAATCCGCCTTCGCACCGAACCAGGTTTTCAGTCAGCGCGCCGCGACCCTGGCCAGCGTCTCGCGTCGGCGCGGATCGTGTTACGATTTCAGCGGGTTTGGAAGACCGAATCCTTCGATCAGCGAGGGAATCGATTCGGCGAACTGCGGGATAAAGCACGAAGAAGGAGGTCTCGCGCGCCCCCCCCCGGAGGCCATTCAGTCGTCTGATTGAAGACAATTGTGAATTTTCAGGAGGAAGCCAGAAATGAACAAAGTCGTGCATTTTGAAATTCCCGCCGACGATCTGCAGCGGGCCAAGAAATTTTACGGGGAGACATTCGGCTGGCAATTGCAGGACTGGCCGATGTCGGACGGTTCCGTGTACGTCGGCGCGCGTTGCGTGGAAGTGGACGAGCAGACCTACCTGCCGAAGGAGCCCGGCGCGATCAACGGCGGAATCGTCAAGCGCGATGAATACGTTCGGACTCCACAGGTGACGGTAAACGTCTCTTCGGTGGATGAATACATTGAGAAAGTGAAAGCTTCGGGCGGCAAGCTGGTCAAGGGAAAACAGGCGGTTGAAAGCATGGGCTACTTCGCCTATGTGTCTGACACCGAAGGCAATCTGTTGGGGCTGTGGGAGGACGCCAAGAAAGGTTAACAGCCCATGGTCCGGCACCGAGCTACGCTCCAGATCCTGCCTTGCAGCTGGTTCGCCGTGTTGAGCAGCCTTCAGTCGCGCTGTAGTAACTCCTTCACTGTGATGCCGATGTCCCGGGCAATCTTGCGAAGCAACGTGGGTGGGATGTCGCGCCCCGAGTGAAATGGGATGGTTGTACCTCGCCCATCAGGATGACGGTACTGACGATGTGACACGCGCTGCCTAACTTCCTGAAAGCCAAGTCAACCCAAGAGAGCGGCCACTTCGCGGGGCTTCAGGACCGGCAGTGACCCCATGCCTACCCAACCCGGATCGTTTGCAGTCCCACGAACTCGGACTCAAGTTTCGGATCGCCGTCCTCAAGGAGCATGGCGATGACTTCCCGAAGGTTCTTCACCAACTCGTCCAGGGTCGCCCCCTGAGTGTGGGCGCCGGGCGCTCGGAACGGGGGACGGAAGCAGTTGCGCGGTTATGGTATTTTCTTTTGCGTGCCTGCGATACAGCAAGGACGGTCTTGGATCCCCTGTCCAACGAATTTGCGTAAAGTCGCGCGACCTTCGTTGCCGCTGATTTTGCTGGCTTTGAGCCTCTCCTGCGCAGATGCTCCGGTCGATTCCCGGCGGTCGCGGATCGACGCAATCGCCTCGGAATTGTTGGTGCGAGAGGGAGCGCCGGGTTTGAGCGTCGCCGTCTTGGACGGTTCCGATCTGGCGTATGCGGCCGCCTTCGGCTTCGCCGACATGGAAGCAGGCAGGCCCATGCGCGTTGAGGACGTGCATCAGATCGGCTCGATCTCCAAGCAGATCACCGCCGCGGCGATCGCGCAGCTGGCGCACGCCGGAAAGTTGTCGCTTGACGATCCGATCGAGCGCCGCCTGCCGAACGTCCCTGATCACTGGCGGGGAATCCCGATCCGGTCGCTGCTGAACATGACATCCGGCATCCCGGAGTTCGTCACCGATCCGGAATACGCAGCTCAGGAGCTTGATTTCGCTTCGCCCGAAGAATTCGACCGCGCCGCGCTCTTTGCGTTCATCGCGCAGCGCCCCCTCGCCTTCCCCCCGGAAGAGCACTGGTCTTACAGCAACACCAACTACATGCTGCTCGGGATGATCGTGGAGGCGGCGACGGGCCGTTCATTGTACGACCACGTGGACTCCGCCTTGCTGGCGTCGCCCCAACTGGAGAAACTGCGTCCGTTTGCATTCGGGCCCGCCGGCCCGGGTGAAGCCGTCGGCTACATGCCCGGCGAATCGGGGCCAACTCGAAGTTTGCCGCTGAACCCTCAGACGACGATGGGCGACGGAGGGTTCTCCAGCGACGCGCCGACGCTGGCTCGTTGGGGCCGGATGCTTGCCCGCGGGGAGGCGATCGAAGCCGAGGCGTGGCGGGATATGCTTCGCCCGGCCCGGCTCAACGACGGGACCGAGTGGCCGTACGGGGCGGGCCTTCAGCTGCGACCGCTGCTGGGTTCGCTGGAGAGGGTTTGGCACACTGGTGTGATGCCGGGCTTTTCGGCTGCCTTGGCCCACTACCCCAGCCGAGACGTGACCGTTGCGGTGCTGATCAATCGAGGAAACGTTTGGGCTGAAAGCTTCGAGGCCGCCATCGCCCGGGCCTACATGGACCTGGACCTGCCGCAGTTTGTCGAAGAGGACCTTCCCATCGGCGAAGCGAATCGATTCATCGGCCTGTACGACCTGTTCTCCGTCTGGGCGCAAATCCGTTTGGATCCGGACCGCGGGCTGGAATTGATCGTAACGGGACCGACACTCGACGCTCCGGCTTTGTTGGACGAGCCTCTGTTTTTTGCAGGGGACGGGCTGCTGGCTGGCCGCAAGGATCCGGAGTGGATTCGCGTGCAGTTATCTCCGGGTTACGTCTCTTCGGAGAGGGTCGCCATCGACGCATTCGGTCAGCGCTGGCAGGGGGTTCGACGCACTCCAACAACTCCCAATTCCGTTCAGAGCGGCAGTCGAGATTGAGTTCTTTGCTGCGCGGCCTTCATGGGGGCGAGATGGGAATCTTGCAGGAGGTTTCGATCGTCGCTCGTCGTCTCTGCAATTTCGGAGTCTTGTCTTTGGCGTTCGCCGGATCTATCCTTTAACGGCGAAACCGGGGCGTTCGCAATTCATAAATGAAGAGGAGCCGATGGGTCTCGAATTTACGGGGCCGCGGGCGGGCCGGCGTGGGTTCGCGCCCGCTGCAGGCAGTCGCCAGATAAGGAAACTCGTTTTCCCTCTGATCCTTGTCGCGCTGCCCTTCGTGTTTTTCTGGGAAGCGGCCGCCTCCAGGGTTCTGCTTGGCGACGGCGACGGATTCGTGCAATTCCTTCCCTTCTGGCAGTTCGCCGCGGAGCAGTGGGCGCAGGGGTCGCCCCCGTTTTGGTCTCACCACATTTTTTCCGGCTTTCCTCTACTGGCAGAGCCGCAGGCCGGAGTCTTTCACCCGTTGAAGGCTCTGTTTCTTCTTTTCCACCCGATGCTGGCTCTCAACATCACAGTCATGCTTTATCACGGCATCGCGGGAGTCTTCACTTACCTTCTGTGTCGGGAAGAGGGCCTTGCCGCGGAGGCCTCCCTGCTGGCAGGGATCGCCTATCAATTCTGCGGCTTCCTCTTGGGACACCAGCCGATCAACGCACTGTTCATCACCGCCGCCACCATTCCGGTCCTTTTCTACGCTCTCAGAAAGCTTGCGTCCGGACCCGAAATCAGCCGTATCGCGGGGGGAGGGGCGGCAGTTCTTGCGCTGACTCTGGGCGGCCACTTCCAGTTCACTTTCTACGCGCTTTTCTTCGGACTTTTTTACGGGCTGTATTTGGCGGCCTTCGTTGTCAAGCAGCGACAGCGCCTTCGTTTTCTTTTCGCCCTGGCGAGCGTTTACGCAATCGGAACCTTGTGGAGCGCGGTCCAGATTCTGCCTACGGCCGAACTGACCGGACTCAGCGTTCGAAGCGCCTTGACCTACGACGATTTCGTGGGCCCCTCCATGCACCTGGCCACGCTGGTCACCTCTCTGATCTCGACCAGGATCTACATTCTGTTTCCCAACGACGGCTCCGAGGCGATGCTCGACGTTGGGATCGTCGTATTGGTGTTGGCTGTCTTCGGCGCACTCCTCGAGCGCCGAAGATCGGCATTCTGGGGGGCGCTCGCGCTGTTTTCGGCGGCCTTGTATCTGGGGAACAGGACGCCCCTGTATTCACTGATGTATTACGTGCCCGGCTACAACCTGTTCCGGCTCGCCTCCCGCAACGGCGTCATGCTGGATTTGGCCCTTTGCGTTCTGGCGGCGTACGGGCTGCACGCATTGCTGCGAAAGAGCCCTCGCCTGGGAACCGGCTTGGGTCATGCAGCGGCGGCTTCCATCCCGTTGGTCTACTACTTCCTGATCGACCGCCCCGAAAAAAAGCTGCACAGCGGTCTTTGGAGGGCCAGTCGGCAGCGGGAGGACGAACTGTTGAGTTGGAGCTGGGCGGACGTCTGGGGCCAATTCGGACCCCATTGGCACTGGATGCTCCTGCTCGTTTTGGGAACGGCGGCCCTTGCGGCGGCCCTTCACTTTTCGCAGGGGCGGCGAGTTCCAGCATTTCTGGCCATCGCCCTTGCCGCATCTCATTTTTGGACCTACCGGCAATGGACGTTTCGGGCTGATTTTCAGGAAGCCTCGAGCGCACTGCAGGAAAGGGTTCGGCTTCCCGTTGAATCCACTCTCTATCGGACCGCCCTGGCTGTCGAAGGGAGTTGGATCGACTTCCGCCGGGCCCAACCTGCAGACTGGAAGCGAAAGTACGTCGCCCTGGGCGGCCCGGACGTGAACATGCTGAAAGGAGTTCACAGCGTCAACGGCTATACGCCCCTCGTCATCCGCGATTACTCGCGCCTGATCGGCGGCATCCACATGTCGGGATATCTGGAGGATCCTGCATTCTTCCAGTCTCCAGCCCTCAACCTCCTCAACGTCAGATACGTGGTGGCGCCGGCCGAGCCGGCGCCGGCCATAGCGAGAGAGAGGCTGTCGCATCTGGAGCCCGTCTCGATGGAAGAGTTCGGTTCGATCTATCGCAATCCGCACGCCAACGGCTTCTTCTGGTCGGTTGAAACGGTGGAGTCGATGGACGAAGAACGGATGTGGCGATATCTTCGCGATCCGGATCGAGACTTCAGGGCTACGGCGCTGACTTCCTCCGCCACAGGGCCTTCAAAGGGGAGCGTCCGATGGTATTCGCCCGCTTCCTGGGTCGGGGCTGGAAAGCCCATCGCCAATGGGTGGACGGTGGAGGTTCACTCGGAGAGCCCGACATTTCTGGCCACCAGCTTGATTCGCTACCCCGGTTGGAGGGCTCGCATCCCGGGCAAAGAGCTGGATATCGTCTCCATCAATGGCATCTTCATGGGAGTTGAAGTTCCGGAAGGAAGCCATCAGGTCGTGTTTCGATTTGAGCCTTCCTCCTTCCGCATCGGACTCTTTCTGGGGCTGGCCGGATTCGGGCTACTGGGTTTTCTTCGTTGGAGGGGGCTCTTCGTCATCTCCGGCAAGTAGACAATCCCCGGAGGCTCGGCCGAGCGCAAGCCGATCCGACGAAGGCCGTTGTTCCAGGCAGCTCCTCAGCATCTCCGGCGAAATGTTTCCGCCGCTGAGAATGCAGACCGTGTCCTGCGTCGGGATCAATCCTTGCATCGCGGCTGCAACGGTGACGGCGCCGGACGGTTCCACCACCAGCTTTTCCTCCATGGCGAGCAGACCAACCGCCTCGAGAATGCTTTCTTCGGAGACTGTGACGACATCGTGGACGAGTTGCTGAATCAGAGGAAAAGTGATCGATCCGGGAGTCGTAACGGTCAAACCGTCGGCGACGGAGCGGGCGGCCGGGACGGAAACGCTCTGTTTTTGCCGAAAGGAAAGATAGGTGGCATTGGACAAATCCGGCTGGACTCCCCAGACCTGAACCGTTGGCGCCAGCTCTCTGACGGCAACTGCGATTCCCGCGATCAAACCCCCTCCGCTGACCGGCACGATCAACCGCCGAACCGCAGGATTCTGTTCGAGAATTTCCATTGCTATCGTCGCATTGCCCAGAATGGCCCGCGGGTGATCGTAGGGATGAATTTCCATTCGCCCCTCTTTGGAAACGATTTCCCCAACCATGCGGGCGCGGGCGTCGAATCGGTTTTCGCAGAATACGACCTCGCCGCCCCTGGCGCGGGTTCTTTCGACCTTCAGTGGGCTCGCCTGTTCCATCATGACGATCCTGGCCGAAATTCCGGCGTGCCTAGCGGCATACGCGACGGCCTGCGCGAAGTTGCCGGAGCTCGAAGTGACGATCCCCTTTTTGCGCACGGACGAGTCCAAGGCCAGAATCTGGCTGAATGCCGGTCGGACTTTAAAGGAACCTGTAAGCTGAAGGTTTTCCGCCTTCAGACTTATTCCCGGAAGGGTTCCAGCAGGAACCAGCGGAGTCTGTCTGACCAGAGGGAGGAGTTCGGCGCGTGCCGATTGCAGTTCTCGGGCTCGAAATTGAAACCTGGACTGTGGCATGGCATCTAAGAGTGTACATCTGAAGCGCCCGTGATCCGCTCGATGCAAACGATTCGGCGGGATAATGGCCGGTTCCGAAGGAGCCGGAGGGCGCAGATTGTAAGGAATTGAGGATGATCATATGAAATACACTTCGCGACGCAAAATCCAATCGAGACTGTGGCTGCTGCTTTTCATTGTGCCGCTGCTCGCCCTTCTGCCCGGGTGCAGCGCGGCCTGCAACACCCTCGCGCCGTCGGAATCGGCAGTTGCGGAAGACCCTGCCGAGCCGCCCGCAGAGCCCGGCGAATTGGTTGAAGCGGCAGAGCCGGAAATCGTTCAGGCGAGCCCGGAAACGATTCCGCCAACTGCAAGTTCTGCGGCCCAGACCGCGGCGTCGCGGCAGCCGTCTAGCCCGCCGCCGGCGCAGTCGCCCGCGCCCCAGCCCGAACCAGTTGCAACTAGCACGTCAACTCACTATCCCGAGCCCGAGCCTTCCCGCCGGTCGGATCCCGACATGCGCACGGAAGTGATCACGCCGCCTTCCGCTCCCCGCCAGGGAGAGCAACCGGCCAGAGCGGTTTCCGAACTGCCGCCACCGCCGCCGGAACCGGTTGTCGTGCAGGTCCCTGCAGGCGCCGTGCTGGAGGTGCGGCTGGCCGAATCGCTCAGCACGTCCAGCAATGAGTCCGGCGATCGTTTCGAGACCATACTGGATCAAGACCTCATCGTTGGTGGAGAAGTAGTGGCTCGACAGGGAACGCTGGTCCGAGGCCGCCTTCTGGAGTCGATCGAGTCCGGGAAGGTGAAAGGGAGAGCTCGCATGGAACTGACGCTGACCCATATCGATCTTGGCGGCGAACAGCGTCTGATTCGAACCAACTCCATCGCTCTTGAGGCTGAAGGCACTCAAAGTCGCGACGCCAAGGTCATCGGCGGAGCGGCGGCCGTCGGCGCGGTCATCGGCGCCATCGCCGGTGGCAGAAAAGGAGCCGCCATCGGCGGCGCGACCGGAGGCGGCGCCGGAACGGCCGGCGTCCTTCTGACTCGCGGCAAGGAAGTCGAGCTGAACAAAGAGCAGCTCTTCAGCTTCCGCATCGAAGAGCCTTTCGAAGTCCGGATCCGGTAGCGGGGCTGCGCGCTTCGTTCTGCGTTCCGCGTGCTGCGTGCTGCGTTTGGAGGGCGCTTCGTCTGTTTCGTGACGCTGCGCCCCACATCAACGCGGCCGAAGCGGCCGCGTCGCTCCGCCATCCGGCGCTCCGTTTCACCCGTCTTCCAGGATACGCCCGCCG
>CAZAEY010000057.1:17916-19497 GCA_964484155.1 uncultured Acidobacteriota bacterium | reverse complement strand
CGGCGCTAACCCTTGCGACGTGTTTTGGCAGGTCACCAGCGCGGCGACTCTCAATGGAGTGACGTTCGCGGGAACTGTTGTCGCCGAGGCAGGCGTTAGTCTGGATGTCGGCGCCAACCTGACCGGTCGAGCCTTGGCCGGAGTGGAAGGCCCAGTGACGATGGCCGGATCCAATACAGTTGGGGGGTGCAGTGCCGACGCTGTAACGCCTCCCCCGCCGGTGCCGGCAGCTCCCATTCCGACGCTCTCCGAGTGGGGTCTGATCCTGCTGACGGGTTTGCTGATTCTGGCGGGTTACTTGAAATTGAGGAAGTCAGGGAGAATGCAATGGGGGCACTAGTTTCGCCCGCAGCAGAATTTGTACTTTCTGCCGCTCTCGCAGGGGCAGGGTGCGTTGCGTCCGACGGCTCGCCCGCCGGACGGCACCCATGGTTTGTCGCGGGCTCCCAGCATGTACTTTAGCCCGAGCAGGAGCCAGATCAGGATTGGAAAGAATTCCTTTCCCATGATCTCGAAGAAGTCATCCGAAAACTTCCAGAAGGCTTCATGGCCGGCCAGCGGATGCTTTGTTTCGATTAAAGCGATCTCCACCTTGCTGATGAGAAAAGCGAGGTGGGTCAAATAGAGGAGAGTCACTCCAAGGCCCAGGTAGAGGCCCCGTCTTTTCCATCGCATTCCCGGCGTCGCCAATAACAAGGCTGCGAGCAGCACAATGTTGGCATACAAACCAGACGACTGGATCGTCGCCTCAAACCTGGGCACAACATAGCTGCGGAACAGGATATCGGGTCCGGAACGCTCAAATAGAAATTTCTTTCCCTCCAGCGCGTAGTAGGACTCAGCGCCCGAAGCCAGAAGACTCCCATACAAAGGCTGTATTTGTTGGAAAGTCAGCCACACCAAGCCGAAAAAGAAAACCAAAAGCAGGGTAAAGGCCAGCAGCCTTTCAGTGGGCGGTGGCCTTCTCTCTCCCGACCCAATAGATCCAGAAAACCATCGCCAAAGCAATGACGCCGAATTGAGAGACATAGACGTGAAGAAACTCAAATGTCTGGCTTGATCCCGTCAGGCCGGCGTAAAACAGTCCCACGACGCGGATCAAGTTCAAAACAAAGATCAAAGTGTAACCCAATAAAGATCCCAATATCCGCATCTTCCAGGGAAGAGGATAGGCCAGGCAAGCCGAGACCAGGACGATCGTGGCCACGATTCCATCACATCCTCTGCGGATGTCTACCGCGAATGCATGTTGCCGTATCACTGTGCCCGAAGTCTCAACAGATACGCCAACAGCGTTCAAAACCGCGCCGCTGAGGCGGCTGATAAAAACGGTGTACGGCTCAATCAGATTTCGATCTATCCAGTCGAGCCGGATGAGAAATCCGGCGATCAGGACGTACGCAATAAACAGCCCCACAAATTTGAAAGTTGGGTCTTGTATCAGGGTTTTCGTCCGACGCACGGTTTTCAGACTTTATCGGATTCTCTTTCCGGAGTAAAGTGATTCAGAAAACCGCAAACGGGTCGGATAGGAAAAAAAAGGGCGCCCTTTCGAGTCCATAGCCGCTGCGTTGTCCGAGG
>CAZAEY010000057.1:12392-17816 GCA_964484155.1 uncultured Acidobacteriota bacterium | reverse complement strand
CGGCAGGGAACTCGAAGGCGCTGCAAATCAGGAAAGCCTGGAACCGAGATTCTACTGGCCCCAGAAATCCGCGTCCGATTCGTCTTCATCGACCTCGCGGTCGGCCAGCCATTGCCGGAAGCCCTCCTCAGTATGGATGGTCATGAAGCCCCGCATGCGGTAATGACCGATGCCGCAGAGTTGAGCGCAGCTGATTTCATAGTTGTACCCGTCCTGGCCTTTCCGGGCTCTCATTTCTTCGGTCGTCACTGTCGGAACGAACCAGACCGGAATGCTGAGGCCGGGAACGGTGTCCTGCTTGATCCGCATCTCCTTGAGAGCGAAGCTGTGGATGACGTCCTTGCTGGTCAGATGGATCAGCGCCGGCTGATTGACCGGCAGATGGAGCTGGTTGACTGTGACGATATCGTCTCTGGCGTTGGGATCGCTGCGGTCAAGACCCACCGGATTGGTCTGCGAATCCATCAACTCGGGAGCGGTTCTGCCGAACACTCCATCTGGCCCGGGGTAGTGGACGTTCCAGACGAACTGCTCTCCCACGACGCGAACCACGACCGATTCCCGCTCGTCGGGGAACTGCTCCACCCGCTGAGACCACAGGGGAATGGAAAATCCGATCAGCAGAACTGCTTCGGCCAGCACTACCCCGCCTTCGACGTAGGTGGACATCTTCGTCTTTGTGCCGGTGTAGCTGGCTTTCGGCTGTCGAGCGCGGCGGAAGCGAAACAGCACGTAAATGAAATAAATCGACCAGCCGACAAAAAGCACGAGGATCAGCCAGTGCAGGAGACCCATCATATGGTCCAGATCAGCCGCGTGCGCCGAAGCGGCTTCCGGCATGCCCAGGTATCGCTCCATTTAGAAACTCCCGTGTGTTCGGTAATCCGATTGCAGGCTCTCCAGCGCGGCCGCATCGCGAGGAGGCTCTTCGCAAAACAACTTTTCTCTGCGTTTCAGGTAGATGAAAAAGGCCGCGAAACTTGCCAGCAGCAGGTAGGTCAGAACGAGCATGAAGAGGATCGACCAGTTCATTCCGTCCAAAATCGGCGACTCGGCGGCCCCATAGCAGACGGAGCAGGCCAGTGCCGTTTCTTGAGAAATCAGGATTGCGGTCAGGGCCGCAAGAACGGTCAGATGCTTCTTTTCTTTAACTTTTGATAAAACCATACGCCGTACCCCGCCAGACCCGCCGCGCAGAAAAACGAGAAGATTCCGAGCCAGTAGTATCCTGAATGGTGAAGGCTCCAGAACCCGAGCAACAGGGCCAAGGCAGTGGAAAACAGAATAAAAATAATATGAAACAGTCTTAGCGACATTTTAGCTTCAGAGCGCAATTACGTCCAATTCCGTCAGGACAGGCAGCAGAAGCAACCCGATGAAAAAGAATACGGTAAGCACCAGGATCCAGTAGATCAGCTTCCTTTCGGAGATCAGATGCATAAAGTAACAGGCTACCAAGGATCCTTTCACCGTCGCGATCAAAAGCGCTATCGCGATTCCGATGACGCCCGTCAGATGCAGATAGTAGACGGCGACCGTGACGACGGTGAGAACCCAGAGGGCGGCAAACACCATCATGTAGGCTCGAACGTGCTTTCTGATTTCGATCTCGTCGTGACCCATCGTCCCTTTGCTTTCTACAGAAGATACAGAATCGGAAACAGAAAAATCCAGATCAGGTCCACCAGGTGCCAGAAGAGCCCGGCGGCCTCTACGCGATTCGTAAATTGTTCCGGGGCCTTCTTCCAGAGCTTGAGTCCGGGACCGAGCAGATAGATATTCACCGCCGTTCCGCCAAAAACGTGAAGCGCGTGCAAACCGGTCATCGTGAAGTAGATGGCTAGAAACGTATTGGTCGCCGGAAACAGGCCGTGCGCGAACTTGTCTGTGTACTCGAAGTACTTGATGACCAGAAAAATCAAGCCCGCCAGTACAGTCAAGCCCATGTAAATGCGGTAATGGCTGACGTTCCTTCTCATCAGAGACGCCCAGGCCATGACCATCGTGACCGAGGAGCCGATCAGCACGAACGTGTTGACCGTGGCCAGGGGGATGCTCAGGTAATCGGCCCCGTGCGGCCATGCGGGATGTCCTACACGCAGAAGAATATAGGAGGCGAAGAGCGCCCCGAAGAGCATGATTTCGGAGGCCAGAAAGAGCCAGATGCCGAGCTTGACGTTGTTGACCCCGGTGTCGGGCCGAGGTTCAACAGTATATGGAATCTCCATGAACTTTTAAGTCTCCGCTGGTAGTTCTTCGGTCTTGGGACTGCCCTTCCTGGCCCGAGCCGGCTCGGGCCGGGCGACGTGCTGCGGCAGAAAGTCCTCTTCGTAGCCCGGGACGCTGTACTCGTAGGGGCCGCGGTAGACGGCCACCGGTTCGGTGAAGTTGCCATGGGGAGGCGGCGAGGGCGCCGCCCACTCCAACGTCGTCCCTTGCCAGGGATTCGCGCCGGCCTTTTCGCCTTTCCAGATGCTCATAACGAAGTTGATCAGAAACGGAATCTGAGCGATGGCTAACCCCCATGCGCAGTAGGACATCACCTCGTTCCAGTACAGAACGGGCTGGGCGTGCGCATAGGTGACTCCTCCGTCGTAAAGCCGGCGGGAAACTCCAGCCATCCCCTGAATCAGCATCGGAAAGAAGATTCCGTTCATCAGAATGAACGACGGCCAGAAATGAAGCTTTCCGAGAAACTCGTTCATCTTGCGGCCGGTGGCCTTTGGAAACCAGTAATAGACTCCGGCGAAAAGGGCGAAAATGGTCCCGGGCGCTACGATGTAGTGAAAATGGCCGATGACGTAGTAGGTGTCGTGCAGATGGATGTCGGTGGCCGTCAATCCCAAAGGCAGCCCCGTCAGTCCGCCGATTCCGAACATGGGCAGAAAGGCCAGGCAGAAAAGCATCGGAGTGTTGAACCGGATCGATCCTCCCCACAGCGACAGGAACAAAGCCGTCAGGATTACGACCGAGGGGATCGAGATGATCATGGTCGTGGTCTGAAAGAAGGCCGCCATGGTCGTGCCCATTCCAGTCAAGAACATGTGGTGAGCCCACACGATAAAGGACATGAAGCCGATGAACAGGGTCGAGTAGATCATGGCCCGGAAGCCCCACAGCGGCTTGCGGATATTGTTGGCGATGATTTCAGCCACGATGCCGAGGGCCGGCAGGATCAGGACGTACACTTCCGGATGGGCCAGAAACCAGAACAGGTGCTGCCACAGCAGCGGACTGCCGCCGCCGCTGATCTCCAGGACCTGGCCCGTGACGACCAGCCCGCTGGGCAGAAAGAAGCTGGTGCCGGCCACCCGATCCATCAACTGCAGGACGGCGGCGGCTTCCAGCGGCGGAAAGGCCAAAAGCAGCAGGAAGGCCGTTACGAACTGCGCCCACACGAAAAAAGGCATCCGAAAATAGGTCATTCCGGGCGCGCGCAGTTGGATGATGGTCGTGATGAAGTTGATCGCGCCAAAAAGGGAAGACGTTGCCAGAAAGACCATTCCGATAAGCCAGACCGTCTGTCCTGTTGTGGCGATGTCCGCCAGGGGCGGATAGGAAGTCCAGCCCGAACTGGCGGCTCCGCCCGGAACGAAAAAGCTGAAGAGCATGACCACGCCGCCCACGAAGTAGACCCAGTAGCTAGCCATGTTCAGCCGCGGAAAGGCCATATCCGGGGCGCCGATCTGAAGCGGCACGATGAGGTTGCCGAAGGCCCCGACCGCAAGCGGCACTACGCCCAGAAAAACCATGATGGTTCCGTGCATTGCGCCCAGCTCGTTGTAGAATTCCGGAAGCATGACTCCGCCCGGCATGCGGTTGTCGCCGAAGATCCAGCCGAGCGGCATCGGCTGGTCAGGATAGGCCAGTTGCCACCGCATCAGCAGCATCAGGAAAAAGCCGAAGAGAAGAAACAGGAGACTGGTCAGCGCGTATTGAATGCCGATGACCTTGTGGTCGACGGAAAAGATGTACGCGCGCCAGAAACCTAGATGGTGATCGTGTGAATCAGTCCCCGCCATGAATGCCCCTCAACCTGTTCCTAACTGTTCTCAAATCCTACAGAATCCCACAAAATCCTAGCTTGTCCGTAGACAATTGCGGCCATACTTTAGTACATCCCCCCGGCATTGACAAGCCGGGAATTCCGAATTTTTGCAGAGTGCGCCAGGGCGGTTCCGCAAACACGCGGCCCCGTTCGACAGTTCCGTTCCGAATCAGCGGACGAGTTTCCGGCGCGTAGGGCCGCTCCCTGCGGCTTGCCGGAAAATTTTTCCTCCTGAAACGTTGGGCCGCGCAATTCTTGACGCCCGGATGTGCCATCGCTACAATCGGTTATTGCGTCGATGCCTTTCAATCCGGACCTTCTTCTGGCCGGGCGCATCGGATGTCTGGTGAAATAGAACTAAACAATCTGGAGGAATTCATGTTAAAGGGCATTGCGGGAATTTTGAGTTTGGGATTCGTTTTGGTGCTGTTGGCCTGCGGGGGGCCGACGGATGCCGTTGAGAGAGCTCCCGCCGACGAGCCAACTGCGCCTCCGCCGTCGGGAACGGCCGGTGTTACGGGGACCATCACCTTCGAAGGGGAGATTCCGCGGCTGAACCCGATTTCAATGGATGCCGATCCCGGCTGCGCGATCAAGCATGACGAGCCTGTGCTGCCGGAAGTCCTGGTTCTGGGCGAGGGAAACACCATGGCCAACGTGCTGGTGCGGATCAAGAGCGGTCTTCCGGAAGCTCGCTGGCCGGTGCCCTCCGAAGCGGCGGTGATGGACCAGGAAGGGTGCAAATACATTCCGCACGTGATTGGCATTCGGGCTGGCCAGACGCTGAGGATCCTGAATTCCGACGGATTGCTTCACAATGTGCACGCCCTTCCCAAGGTGAACCAGGAATTCAACATGGCGATGCCGGCTAGCAGGACCGAAGCCGAACGGGTCTTCGATCGACCGGAACTGCCGCCATTTCAGGTCAAATGCGACGTGCATCCGTGGATGACTTCCTATATTGCAGTCATGGACCACCCTCACTTCAGCGTGACCGAAAAGGATGGGGGTTTCACGATCTCGGGAATTCCCGCCGGCACTTATGAGGTGGAGGCGTGGCACGAAGTGCTGGGAACCCAATCGACGAGCGTCACCGTCGCTGACGGCGAAACGGCCACGGCCGATTTCACGTTTTCGCGCTAGTTTTGGAAGAGGGGCGTTCTTGCGCCGATCGTCCGGATGAAAGCGGGACGGGGATTTGAGACCGTCCCGATTTCCGGCGCCGGAGCAGGCCCCGAGTGAAACCTCCGGGTCAATCTCGCATCGGTTCGTAACGAGGCGGTGGAAAGCGGCGCTCGACGCGCCCGATTCAGGTTTCGCGGTTCCGGGTCGCCAGCCGAATCAGAAGCTCCCATCCTGACTCCTGACTCCTGGCT
>CAZAEY010000057.1:0-12292 GCA_964484155.1 uncultured Acidobacteriota bacterium | reverse complement strand
CTCCTGGCTTGCTAAACGTTCTCGAACCGGAGCGATTCGGCGAGTCTTGGGTCCCGCCGTGGAATCAGCGGCTCGCGCGCGGTCAACAACCCGGTGCCAATCACGAAGACCCCGGCGACTGCCAGAAGCGTCGTCAAGTCCAGCGGGTGAGGCTGAAACATGCGCCCTGGAACAGAGGGAAGGATGAGCCAATAAATGTCGACGTAATGCATCGCCAGCAACCAGCCGGCGGCCAGCCCAAGCGCCCATCTTTTTCGCTTGACTTCCCGCGACAGCAGAAAGAAGAAGGGAACGACGAAGTGCCCGACCGCCAACAGGAGCGTCACGTATTCCCATCCATGCTCCAGACGATGCACGTACCAGGCGGTCTCCTCCGGGATGGCGGCGTACCAGATCAGCATGAACTGAGAAAAGGCGATATAAGCCCAGAACACCACGAATCCGAATAGGAGCTTGCCCAGATCGTGAAAGTGCTCGCTGTTGACCAGTTCCCGCAACAGGCCGTAGCGCTGCAGCAACTGGACCCGCAGAATCAGGAATGAAAGAATGCCGACAAACGATCCCGCAAAGATATAGACGCCGAAGATGGTCGAATACCAGTGGGGGTCCAGCGACATAATCCAGTCAAATGCTGCAAACGTCAGCGTCAATGCGAACAGAACGATGGCGGGGGCGGAGAAAGTCTGCAGTTTCCGCAACCGTTGCACCGGGTCCCCTTCCGCCATCATTTTCGACTGGCGATGAAACCACCAGCCCATGCCGGCAAAGACGAGAAGATATACGACACTCCGAAGGTTGAAGAACGAGAGGTTCAGATAGGGCGCCTTATGCTGCATCAGCGGGTCCTGAGCGACCGCCTCTGCATGGGTCCATTCGTACAGATGGCGGCTCCCCAGCAGGATCGGGATGAAAAGGAGCGCAAATAAGGGTAGCAGGGCCGCTGCCTGTTCGGCCAGGCGCCTTACGGTTACGCTCCATCCCGCTCGAGTCACCAGTTGTATCAGGACGAAGATCAAACCGCCCAGACTCAGGGTCAGGAAGAAGAAAAACGCCGCCAGGTAGGAAAAGAAGAAGCGGGTGGGGTCGGGAATCGCCAGCCATGCCGACCCGGCGCCGCCCACTGCCAGCAGTAGGAACCCCAGCAGCGGCGCCCGGCGGAGCGGGGAATCCTCGCCGACCACGAAAGTCTTTTCTTCCAGGTACTTCTCAACGCTTTCCATCTAGGGGCTCCTCTTTGGAGTGCACTCGCTCGACATGGCGAGCGCCCAGTTTTTGCAGGAAGGATTCCGAGTCGATTTCCCTCAATTTCGGGTCGTCCGGCTCGATGGAGATGAAAAACCCGTCGTCGGAGAAACTCTCAAACCTCTGCGATGAGAACACCGGGTGGTGGTGTCTGGGCAAGCGGGAAAAGAACAGAAATCCCAGGATCGCTCCGAGGGCTCCTCCCAGCACTCCGCATTCAAAGGTGATCGGCACAAAGGCCGGCCAACTGAAAAACGGCTTTCCGCTGACAACCAGCGGATAAGCTACGGCGCTCACCCACCACTGCATCAACATGCCGGCGGCAGCGCCGGACAGACCTCCGATCAGAACGAACCAGCCGACCGGAGACTTTTTCAGGCGCATGTCCTTTTCCAGGCCATGCACCGGGAAAGGCGTATGGACGTCCCAGTGGCGAAATCCGGCGCGGTCCATCGCCTGCGCTGCCCTGCGAACGGCGTCCGGAGAATGAAACAGGGCCAGCACTCCGGTCCCTTCCGGCAGCGGCGCTTCCGGAGCGCCTGCCTCAGGAAGTTCCGTCGGCTGGTCCTCGTGCCCGGCGTGCGCTTCCGGAAGCACGCCCTTGACTTCAGCGATGGCCACCATGGGCAGGAACCGCACGAACAGGCAAAACAGCGTGAAAAAGAGCCCAAAGCTGCCGATCAGAGTTGCGACGTCCCAGAGCGTGGGCGTGAAGTAGGCCCAGTTGGCGGGCAAGAAATCCCGGTGCTGGGACGTGACGACGATGACGAACCGCTCAAACCACATTCCGATGTTGACAAAGATGGACACGACAAAGAGGGTCGGAATGTGCACGCGCAGCTTCGGGAACCAGAACAGTTGCGGGACGGCTACGTTGCAGAAAACCATGGTCCAGTAGGCCCAGGCATAGGGGCCGATGGCGCGATTGACGAATGCAAAGTACTCGAAGGTGTTGCCGCTGTACCAGGCGATGAAGAATTCGATGGCGTAGGCGTAGCCGACCATGCTTCCGGTCGCCAGGATGAGCTTTGCCATGCGGTCGAAGTGGAGCATTGTGACCAGATGCTCCATTTTGAATGCGACGCGGCAGATGACCATCAGCGTGATGACCATGGCCAGCCCTGAAAAAATGGCTCCGGCGACGAAATAGGGCGGAAAGATCGTGGTATGCCATCCGGGAAGCTGGGAAACGGCGAAGTCGAAAGAAACCACCGAGTGGACGGAGAGGACCAGCGGCGTGGCCAGTCCCGCCAACAGCAAATAGGCCTTTTCGTAGTGCAGCCAGTGTCGCGTCGAGCCTCTCCAGCCGAGCGCGAAAATTCCGTAGGCGAACTGGCGGATCCGGGTCTTGGCGCGGTCCCGGATGGTGGCCAGGTCCGGCAGCAGCCCCAGATACCAGAAGATCAGCGAGACCGTAAAGTAGATCGAGACGGCGAAGACGTCCCACATCAAAGGACTGCGAAACTGCGGCCACATGTCCATTTGATTCGGAATGGGCAGCGTCCAGTAGATGACCCAAGGCCGCCCGGTGTGGATCAGCGGAAACAGAAGAGCGCAGAGGACGGCGAAAAGGGTCATGGCTTCCGCCGCCCGGTTGATCGACGTCCGCCAGCGCTGGCGGAACAGGAAAAGCACGGCTGAAATCAGCGTGCCGGCGTGGCCGATTCCCACCCAGAATACGAAGTTGACGATGGGCCAGCCCCAGGCGACAGGAATGTTATTGCCCCAGATTCCGATTCCTTCCCAGAAGAGCCAGGCCGCACTGATCCCGAGAACGCCCAACATGGAAAGGGAAATCCCAAAGACGATGTACCATCCCAGCGGAGGCGTCCATTCCACGGGGCGGGAGACCGTTTCGGTAATTCCCTTAAAACCCGGTTCGCCGGTGACCAGAGGCGGTCGGCGCTCGATCGGATCGACTTTGGCCGAGTCAAAATCTGTAACAGCTTGAGCCATACGAATTCAGTGCCCCCGGGTCAGTTCTTCATCGAGAGTTTTCGTTCTGCAGCGTTCGGAGAAAGGCAATAATGGCCCACCGGTCTTCAACAGGAATCGGATATCGATAGCCGGGCATCAGGCCTCTGCCATCGGTCACCACTTCGAAGAGTTCGCCATCGCTCATCTGAACGAAATCCGGCAACAGCAGGTCCGTGGTGGGAATTCCGCCCCGCTCCCGAAGCACGCTCTCGCCGTCCCCTCTTTCACCGTGGCAGGGAGTGCAGTAAATCTGATAGCGCTGCCCTCCGCGTTGCAGAAGGGCTTCCGTGACAGGCAACGGATTGGGAACGTATTCCCCCGACTCGTCCCTGCCGGTGTAGAACGCGGAATCCTCTCTGAGTTGACCGCGAGCCACCGTGCCCTCGACGGGACGGCGCATCGCCATGCCGTCGTAAAAGAACTCGCTTTCCCGCTGAGGCCTGTACTTGGGCTGAGAGTCCATGTCCTGAACGATCTGAATCGGGGGGCGGCTGGAAGTGCAGCCTCGCGCGCAGCCAGCTAGCGCCAGACAGCCCAGACACAGCAGAATGACCCGCCACCGGAAGCCGAACCAGGCGTTATCGAACCTCGGGAGCCGTCTCATCAGACTCCCTCCCACTCGGGATTGGGATTTCTCAATTTGGCCAGATAGGTGGTGCGCGGCTTGTTGTACAGATCCGCCAGCAGGGTGTAGTTTCGATCCTGTTCTTTCCAACGGGAAACCTGGGTGTCCGGATCGCTGATGTCTCCGAAGGCGATAGCCTGGGCGGGACACGTCTGCTGGCAGGCGGTTTGCAGTTCTCCGTCGCGAACGGCGCGTCCTTCCTTTCGCGCATGGACCTTGGCTTCGCCGATGCGCTGCACGCAATAGGTGCACTTTTCCATCACGCCGCGCGAGCGCACCGTTACGTTCGGATTCATTCCCATTTGAACCAGTTCCGGCATCCTTCCCGTGTAGTTGAAGAAATTAAATCGTCGAACCTTGTACGGGCAGTTGTTCGAGCAGTAGCGCGTTCCGATGCACCGGTTGTAGACCATCACGTTCAGACCTTCGTTGTCGTGAACGGTCGCCGCCACCGGACAGACCTGTTCGCAGGGCGCCCGCTCGCAATGCATGCAGGGCACCGGTTGAAACACCACTTGGGGATCGTCCGCAGGACCGGCGTAATAGCGGTCGATCCGAAGCCAGTGCATCTCGCGGCTGTTCTGAACCTGCTCCCGACCGACGATCGGGATGTTGTTTTCGCTCTGGCAGGCGACTACGCAGGCGCTGCAGCCGATGCATGCGTTCAGGTCGATGACCATGCCCCACTGGTATTGGCCCGTCAGTTCCGGATCGTCCCAGAGAGGATACGGCTTCAGGTTCGCTTCGGGCGCGGTGGCGAAATCAGGCTGGGCGCGATACTCCTCCAGCGTCGCCTCGCGAACGATCGACCGACCTTCCATGCTCCAGTGCTCCTGCGTCTGGGCGTGAGGCGTTCGTCCGGCGACCTTTTCGATTTTCACGTTGGCAAGGAGGAAAGGATGCGCAGCCGTTCTCAACGGAGTGACGTCTATACCCACGCCACGGGCGATTTCGCCGCCGCCGCGTCCGTAGCCGAACGACAGGGTCGCGGATCGGTCGGCGTGGCCGGGAAGCACAAGGATTGGGATCTCTACGCTCCGATCCGAAAAAGTCAGGCGGACGTGATCGCCTTCAGCGAGGTTCAGTCTTTCCGCAGTCGACGGGCCGATCAGCGCGGCGTTCCCCCATGTCAGTTTGGTCAGGGGATCCGGCAGCTCCTGAAGCCACGCGTTATTGGAGTTGCGGTCGTCAAACAACGTGTTGGAAGGCGCAAAAATCACTTCCACCGCTTCGGAATCGGTTTCGCCGACCGCTGGCGGCGCTTCGGCGATGATCGAAGGCGCAGCGACCGCCACGCCCTCCGAATCCGGTTCGGCCCATACGCCGTCATGAAGGGTTCGCCGCCAGGAAGCTTCGAAATCTCCCGCGGGCAAAAGTGCCTGCCAGGTCTCCCGGACCAGCGAATAGCTGCGAGTGATTTCGTCGTCGACTATCAGGGAAAGGACTTCGTCGATGCTCCGACAGGCGTCAAAGAGGGGCGCGATCAGAGGTTGTCCGATCGACAGGGTCGAGTCAGCGGCCCGGTAATCGGACCAGTCTTCCAGAAAGTGAGTCTGAGGCAGATGCCACTGCATCCGTTCGGTGGTCTCGTCGACGTGCAGAGACAACTGGGCGCTGAAGGCCAGTTTTTGAAACTTTTCTTTCAGTCCCAGGTCCGCCGGCGAAGTGTAGGCCGGATTGGCTCCGACTACGATCAAGTGCGTGATTTCCTCCCGTTCGATGTCCTCGGCCAGCCGTACCAGAGACTCTTCGGCGTCGCATCCGACGTCGTTCGACGGATGAAGCGTCACGATCTGACCCAAGGATCCCAAAGCGTGGTTGACGGCCAACGCCATGCTGTGAGAACGGGCCGGCTGTCTGCGCCCAACCAGAAGAACGCCTTTCGGTCCGGAACGCAGCAAATCCCGTGCCATGAGTTCGAGCTTGGCCTGTGCGGCGTTCGGGAGAGCCGTCGACGCTTCTTCCGGCAGCTCGGGCAAGGCAAGCCCCTGTTGGCGAAGCGAGGCGAACAGCCTTGCCAAGCCGGCTTCCACCTGAGAGGGGCGGAGGGACAGACGGTGATCGGCGTTGGCTCCCGTCAAAGTCGGCGAGCCTTCCACCACATACAGGCGATTCATCCCGTCGGATGTGGAGTCGACTCTCCTTGCAGAAGAAAACCCTCGGGCCGAAGCCAAAGCATCGGATTCGGTCAGCAGAAAATCGCAGTCGAAAGCCACCAGGATCTCGGCCTCCTCGAGGCGGTAGACCGGCCGCAGACGTTGCCCGGTCGCGGCTTGGATTCCGGCAAAAACGTTTGCGTCGTGAAACGGTTCGTACGCGACCGCTGCGGCTTCCGGAAACCGCTCCAGGACCGCGTCGACCAGCCGTCGCGTAGTGGGAGACGAGAAGTTCGGAAGCAGGAGCGCAAGCCGGCGTCCGCCCGTAGCTTCCAATTCCGCGGCCGCCTCGCTCCAGACTTGGAAGAACTCTTCCCACGAAGAGCCCCCCCATTCCGCGTCCGGAGCCGAACGGCGGCGAACGTGGCGGGCGCGGTCCGGATCGTAAAGGTTCAGAATCGACGCCTGCAGCCAGGGAGAGGCGGCACCAAGGGAAGAAGGATGCAACTGATTCCCTTCGATCTTGGTGGGGCGGCCTTCATGACTTTCCACAACCAGGCCGTAGACTCCCGTCCCAATCGAGGCGGCCGTCGCATAGTGCAGCGGGATCCCCGGAATGACGTCCTCAGGCGCTGTGACGTAAGGCAGGATCCGGTCCTCCGGGCGACGGCAAGAGGCCGCCCCGGCCAGAGCCAAGGAGGCTCCCATCAGCTTGAGCAAGGACCTGCGCGACAGCCCGGTCGGAGGGTGGGAGGCCCCATCGGGAAACTCGTCGCCGCTTTCCTGAAACACAGGCGAATCGTTCAGGCGCTGCAAGCTTCGCCAATAGGACTTCTGAGAGGTCTGCTGATCGCCATTCATATCTTCTACCTGTGACAAGCGGAGCAATCGGTTGGGGGTTGAATGTTCTTTTCCTGCATGACTCGCCGGGCGAATTCCATCTGATCCGGAGGCGGAGTCCAGGTCGTATTGGTAATCTCTTCCGCGGGCCGGATGTGCAGCGCCGGATCGCGGTGACAGTCCAGGCACCAGCTCATGCTCAGCGGCTTCATTAGCGTCACCTTTTCCATAGTGCGAATATCGCCGTGACAGTCCGAGCAGCCGACGCCGGCTCGGACGTGTGCGCCGTGGTCGAAATGGGCGTAGTCGGGAACCTTGTGCACCCGCACCCACGCAATGGGCAGATCGAGGTCGAAGCTGGAGTAGAGCGGCTGCAGCGATTCCCGGTCTCTCCCCACCAGCAAGTGGCAATTCATGCAGACCTGGCTGGGCGGGACCGTGGCTACAGCGGACTGCTCGACTTGCGCATGGCAGTAACGACAGTCCAGCTCCATTTCGCCCGCATGCTGCAGATGGCTGAATGGAATCGGCTGGTTCGGCTGATAGCCGACGTCTGTGTACTCGGGGGAAAAAAAGTACCAGACGCCTCCCGCCGCCAGCAGCCCCGCAATGGCAAGGCCGCCGATCGCAAATCGGGGGGCCTGATTCGACCACTCCGGGAAAATCTGAGCCAACTTCGCCTCCTCCGTCCTGAAAAAAGTCCCAAAAACTGCCGCATACCATAACACAAAAACCATGATGGAAAAACGGTATTTCGAGACCGATCGGACGGCCGTCCGGAAGCCGGCGCAACCTCGCTTTCAGGCGTGAGTGCGTGACGCCTCCCGCGTTCGAGCGAAGCGGTCGCCTGCCCTGTGGAATCCATCCGCATACCAACAAATAATTCTCAATTCCAGCAGTATTGCTCTTTGAATCGACACTTTCGATTTGTCTCGTCGTCATCTCAACCGAGCGACGCAGTCGGATCACACGGCCGATGCGACCTGCCCCTGCAGCCGATCTCCTCAAAGCGCCGCTCGCCCAGATGCACAGCCTGTTCGATGATCCGGTCTGTCGGGATCACCCGACCCGGGACGGGCAAGGTGGCCTGAAAAATGGAGACGGCCGTCACTTCGGCCCGGGTCATTGAAGGCGAACAGCCACAGGGAGGAGGCTTCCGGGCCGAAGGCGGGCCCTAGCGGGGCTCGAATTCGGAGACTCGGGCCAGTTCTTCGAAGAGTTCGCGCTCCCTGTCGTTCAGCTTGGGCGGGATTACGATCTTGACTTTGACAAACAGATCTCCGCGTTTGTCTTCCCGGGTGCGCAGGCCCTGTCCACGCAGGCGCAGCCGTTGGCCGGTCTGAGTTTCGGGCGGAATTTTCAGCTCCACGCTTCCATCCAGGGTGGGGACGTTGACGCGGGCGCCCAGCGCAGCCTCCCACGGGCTCAACGGGAGTTCCACCTGAAGGTCGTCGGCGCCTACGACCTGAAAACGATGATGGGGCTTTAGATGGATCCTCAAATAGAGGTCTCCGGGCTTCCCGCCCGCGCGCCCGTTTTCGCCTTTGCCCGCCAACCGAATGACCGAGCCGTCCCGGAGCCCGGGTGGAATCTTTACATTCAGCTTTCTGGGCTTGGCTTTCTTGCCCGCGCCGCCGCAACTCGGACATCGCAGGCCGCCGACGCTGCCCGACCCGCGACAGCGGTCGCAGGCCCTTTCGGTCTGAAGGCTCAGCGTTGCGCGGGTTCCCTGATGGACGTCCTCAAGCCCCAATTGCAGACTGGCCTCCACGTCGGAACCCTTGCGTGAAAAAGTTCCTCGAGACGTCCGGCGGGCATCGGCGCCGAAACCGCCGAAAATGGACTCAAAAAAATCGCTGAATCCCCCCCGGCTTCCGAACATCTCGCCGAGATCCTCACCGTCTCCGAAATCCACCCGCGTTGCGCCCGGCCGCCAGCCCGGAGGGGGAGTGAAGTCGGCCCCCGGCCGCCAGTCTGAACCTAACGAGTCATATTGCTGTCGGCGTTCCGGTTTGGAAAGAACGGCGTAGGCCTCCTGGATGTCCTTGAATTTCTCCTCCGCCTGTCGGTCTCCCGGATTGACGTCAGGATGAAATTTGCGGGCCAGGCGCCGATACGCCTTCTTGATGGCGCTCTTATCGGCCTTCCGATCGACTCCCAGAATCTCGTAATAATCCTTAAACTGAACGGACATATTTAATCGGCGCTTTCTCGCTCGTCTGTTTGCGCGACGCTCGGCTCCGCTCCCCAAGCCTTGGGACACGCTAAACTATCGACTTGCGTTTTGCCATAAAATCAAGCACATCTTATTTTATGAGATGCCTCGACGGAGTGTACAAGTGAAGGACGAGCCGTAACCGATGAAGCGTCAGCTCGTTCTTGCGCTGATTCTGGTTTCCTGCCTTCTGAACGCCGTTCCCGGCGTCTCCGGAATCGTTTACGAGCACCGTCTGACCGATGAGCCTCGTTCCATCCACCTGCTCCACGTGCGACCCGGAAGATGGAGGCTGGCCGCCGAGCGCGCCGGTGGAGGAAGGGAGACAGTCGGATCCATGGCGTCTCGAGTGGGCGCCGTGGCCGCCGTCAACGGCGGATTCTTTCGGATTGGCGGAGCTTTTGACGGAGAGCCGGTGGGCGTGCTCAAGATCGACACGGTTTGGCACTCCGACCCAGGACCGCCCCGGGCCGCGATCGGATGGGCCGATAGGGGGAAGCGCGTCGAGATCGACCGGCTGCAAATGGAGTGGAACGTGGAGTTGCCCGACCGGACAGTCCGGCTGAACGGCCTGAACCGGGCGCGGGCTAGGAACGAAGTGGTCCTCTACACCCCGGCGCACGGCGCCGAGACGCCTCCCGGGACGTCAGGAATTGAAATCGTCGCAGCCGAAGGCTCGGTCCGGGAAGTGCGCTCGGGCGGCGGCGCGGCGATTCCCAGGCACGGAGTCGTCGTTTCCGCCGGTCCGGAGACGGAATTTTCCAGGCAGGCTCCGGCCGCTGGCGAAGAAATAGCCGTGCGGCACCGCTTTCATTCCTCCGATCCCGGCGTTCGATGGGAGGAGTTCGACTTCATTGTCGGGGGCGGGCCGCTGCTGATCCGCAACGGAACCAGAATTCGGGACTTCTCCATGGAACGGGTTCAGGATTCGTTCCTGACCGCAAGGCATCCGAGAACCGCAGTTGGCATCACAGTCGACGGGACATGGATTCTGGCCGTTGTGGACGGTCGTCAACCCGGGCTCAGCGTGGGAATGACGATCGAGGAGCTGGGAGATCTGATGGAAGAACTGGGATGCCTGCACGCTATGAATCTGGACGGCGGCGGTTCGGCTACCTTCTATTGGCGAGGTGCGACGGTCAATTCGCCTTCGGATTTGAGCGGCGAACGACCTGTTTCGGACGCCATTCTGGTGATCGGAGATGGCGTCCGCCCTATTGCGCTGCAAGGTCTGAAAAGATGAGCGGACCTTCCCTTCGAACCAGTCTGCTGACGGGCGGCGCCCTGTTGATCGCCTTCTTCTTCATCGTAGCGGTGACGATCACGCCGGTCTGCGGGGCGCTTTTTCGCTGCGGCTGCACTTTCGCCCAGGGGCTGGCCCATTGCAACGTCTGGGACGCCTCTACCCCGAACTGTCCTTGGTGCTCCGGCGGCCCGGCTCGATTCTACGTGCCTTTTTCCCTGATTCTCGTGACGGTGTCGGGCGGAATCGTCTGGACGACCGTCAAAAAAAGGGGTCTGGCTGCTGGTTTTCTGACGGCGCTGGCGCTGTATCCCGTCGCTGCGACGCTAATTGGCTTGGGATCCGCTCTGTACGCAGGGTACCCCCATTTTCTGTTCTGGGACCTGGCCCCCTGATCCGAAGCAGGCGGCGGGCGGTTTCCGTCGAATCGCCGTTTCCGGGCATAAATGTAATCAGGTGCACAAATCCGCTATGTCAAAATAATGGCACGCGCGAAAGCGCCGCGCCCGCAAGGCGCGGTTGCCAACCCTTGAATAGGGGACGGGTGGAAGTCGGAATTGGAACGGGACGTGCTCAAATTACGGGAAGTGCTTCAATTAATGAAAACGGAGGCGAAACGCTCCGCACGGAGTCACTGAAGGTGTCGCGATGAAGAATGAACAACTCCCTCTTTTAATTGTAGAAGACGATCCGGAGCTGTCGGCTCGCCTGCGGAGCTTTTTGAATGGGCAGGGCCGGGAGGTCCGATGGGAAAAGGTCGCCGAAGCCGGACAGGCTTTGGAATCGTCAAATGGATTCGCCTTGATTCTGCTCAGCTACTCCGCTCTGGAAGGACGGGAAGAACTGATGCGAAGCCTGCGGACGGCCTGCCCGGAGGCCCCGATCGTCGTCATGCTGGACGAGCCGGACGGCGAAATCGCCGCGGAGGCCATCCGTCAAGGCGCCGCCTCCCTGATTTTCAAGCCGATCAAGGAAAGGGAGCTCTCGGAGCGCGTGGAAAGATTGATCAACCAATCCGAGAGGGTTGGCAGCCAGCTGGCAAGCGGCAGTCCCGGGCTGGTCGGACGAAGCGAGGCCTTCTTGGAAGCCCGCCGAACCCTGGAGCTGGCCGCACCCTCCGGCGTCATGATTCTGCTCAGCGGGGAAACGGGAACCGGCAAGAAAGTCATGGCCCGGCTCGTTCACAATTCTAGCCCGCGCCGGCGGGGTCCATTTGTGACCGTCCATTGCGGGGGGCTTTCTGAGCAGTTTCTTGCCGACGAGCTGTTCGGCCATGTGCGGGGCGCTTTCTCCGACGCCGGCGCCGATCGCGTCGGAAAGCTGGAGCAGGCTTCCGGGGGTACGCTGCTGCTGGACGAGGTGGGCGAGCTCCCGCAGTCTCTGCAGCAGAAGCTGCTCGACGTCATGGAGCGCCAGGAAATGGAGCGCCTCGGCGGCGACCGGCTCATATCGGTCGATATCCGATTCGTGGCCGCCACGAGCGTGGATCTGGAAGAGAAAGTGGCCGCAGGGGAGTTTCAGCCCGACCTGTTTTACCGCCTCAACGGCGTCCCGGTTCATCTTTCGGCACTGCGACAGCGAAAGGAAGACATCCCGGTTCTGGTCGAACACTTCCTGACGCACATCGGGCTGGAACAGGGAAGCAGACCGAAAAGGTTGAGCGCCGAGGCCCTCCAAGCCATGACCCAGTTTCCCTGGCCGGGAAACATTCGACAATTGGAAAACGCAGTCGAGTTCGCTCATGTCATGTCCGGAAGCCGGCTCGAAATCCTTCCTCAAGACCTGCCCGGTTGGATGCAGTCTCCTCGGTTCATGCTCCCCGAGGAAATGCTGAAGCTGGAACTTCCCGAGCATGGAATGGACTTGATCGCTTTTCTTTCGGGGCTGGAGCGAAAGCTGATCCAGGATTCGCTGGAAAGGACCGGCGGAAATAGAATGCAGGCCGCCCGACTCCTCTCTCTGAAAAGGACCACGCTGGTCGAAAAGATTCGCCGGATGGAAATCTGCGCCTGAGGGCTAGGAGTCGGGAGACAGGAGTCAGGAGACAGGAGACA
>CAZAEY010000056.1:0-19580 GCA_964484155.1 uncultured Acidobacteriota bacterium | reverse complement strand
GGGCCCGCTTTGTGGACCCGTCCGTTATCCTGCCTCCGAACCGCCCATGCGCGACTTGGCGCCGTAGCCCAATTCCGCGCCGCCTGAAATGACGTGATCCACTCCCGTAGTAAACGTCGCTTCGGCGGCGATGAAAAGGCACAGACGGCCCACCTCGTCGATCGTCCCCATCCGGCCCATCAGCTGAGCCGCTTCCCCTTCGGCCCTGCATCGATCCGGGTCCGGCGCGGCGTCGATCGCCTCCTGCCACAGCGGCGTATATACGTTTCCGGGGGAGACCGAATTGACGCGCACTCCGTGGATCGCCTCATCGATGGCCAGCGCCTTGCTCAGACTTGTGATCGCGCCTTTGGTGGCGACGTAAGTGGAGGCGTGCAATTGGCCGATGATCCCGACGAGGCTCGACATGTTGATGATGTTTCCCCGAACCTGTCGCAGGTGCGGCAAAGCGAACTTGCAGGCGGCAAAGATGCTGACCAGGTTCAGATCGAGCAGTTCTCGAAAGTCCTGAACGGAAAATTCGTCGATCGGCAGGTGAGGGGGATGCCATCCCGCGTTGTTGATCAAGCAGTCGATTCGACCGAAGTCTTCAGCGACGGACTCGATGAGGCCTTCAACCTGCTCGACCTTGGAAACATCGCATCGAATGAATAGGGCGCTGCCTGGTCCGCGCCGGGTCACGTCGTCAGCCAGCTTTCGTCCGTCATCCTCGGTGCGGGCGCAGAACGCTACCCGAGCCCCCGCTTGAGCGAAAACCCGCACGCAGCCTTCTCCGATGCCTTTGCTGCCGCCCGTGACGATGACGGCCTTGTTCGCATATTCCATCAAAACGTCTCCTGCATTCCTCAGACCTGCAAATCAGGTCCGCCGGGGGCTCCCTTCACCCTGAAAAAACCGAGTCCTTTGCCACGAAGCAGAAGGGATTGCCGAATGGATCCGTCGCATAGAACGATCGTTCGCCCCACGGTCTTTGTTCGATTCTGCCCAGCGTACCGACGCCTGTCGGGGCCTCCGTCGAAAACGCAGCCCCGAGGCTCTCCGCCCGCAAGAAAGCGGATTCCAGGTCCTCCACTGCGATATATATCGGCTCTGAAAGGGGCCTTGTCTTTCGAAAGTCGCCGTCGGCCTCTGGATCGTAGCAGGCGAGAATCGTTCCCTCGCAGTCAAAGTAATGCCGACCCGCCGAGACGCGCCGTCCCGGCGTTTTCAGCAATTCTCCGTAGAATCGCGACGCCCGTTCAATGTCGTCTACGGGCAAGATCACTCTGAAAAGTCGTGGCATCAATAAGCCCTCACCGCTCAAAAAATTCCTGTGCGTTCGATTCTATAACTTGTAAGCGATATTCGAATGCAAACTGACGCTGACTGTCCACTTCGCCGCCGCCGGCGGGAAACGCCCAGCGCCTGAAAATCCGAGTTTTTATACTCGGTCGCATTTGTCGCATTCCGCGGCTTACCGGTTGACGCATGGTTGATTTGCCGTCCACTGCACCATTGTTTCTAGATAACCCTTTGCAAAAAGCGGCGGTGGAACTCCTTCTCCAAAAGGCCATCGAAGAAGAGCATGGTCCCCTTCGGGGAAGAACACGAAATCCAAATCTTGATTGCCGCCGGCGAGAAGCGCTCCCTCGATCTCTCGCTTCGCAAGTTCGGCGGTCGAGTTGGCGTCTTTGCCGCCCTTCAGGACGAGAGTCGGGACGACTATCTGCGCCCACACCGGACCGGGCGAATAGTCCATGACTGACCGCCACCAGCGATAGGCCTCCGGATGATAAAGTTGCGCCGGAATATCTTGGGCATCCTGAAACCATGGCGTCTTGGAGGCTGCCTCCAGATCCGCCGCAAGCCTGTGCTTCTCAAGCCCGGTTCGCTGATACTCATAGACGCGACCATTGAGCGCCAGCGCTCGTTGCACGTCCGCCTCGGAATACCCGCGGGCCAGCAACCTCAGCTTGATCTCTTCATTTACTTGCTGGGCAGGCGAAACGCCGCTTGGCCCGACAACTGCGAGAAACGAAATGTGTTCTGACAGCGAGGCGGCGAGCGGGGCCACCCACTCGCCCTCGCTGAACCCGATGAGCCCGATGCATCCGGGATCGACGCCCTCCGATTCTCTGAGAAATTGCACCGAGGCAAGAGCGTCCTTGGCGTAGTCCAGATAATCCGACTCGTACAACCTGCCGGTTGACTGGCCGGCGCCGCGTTTGTCGTATACCAGCGCTGCGAAGTTGTTTCGGGCAAAGAGCTTCGCGAAGTAAGCGTACTCGGTTCGCGTTTCGGGCCCCGATCCGTGGATGAAGGCAACGCCTGGATATTTGCCAGAGGAGCGGGGTCGGTAAATGGTACCGACCAGTCGAACTCCATTGTTGTTGAAAACCGCCTCGCTTGCTCGATACGACAAGAATCTCTGCTGAATCGCCGACGCGCCGATGAAAAGGACGGCAATGAGCGCGACTGAGCCCAACGCAATGGGGACCGGACTGGCTCCCGCTGGACGCGATAATTCTCCCCGGATTCCGGCCAATAGCGCGATGGCGGCAGGTACGACGATCGCGAGGGATGCCAGCGGCATGTCGATCACGACCGGAATCGCTGTTCGGTCCAGTGCGAACGAGAACAAAGAGATGGCGGCCAGCGACAACCCGGCCCAAAGGATTAGGTTCTGCCTTTTGTTCTCAGCCATGATCAGGGCGTCTCCTGCATTGGTGCTGCAGTCGGGCCATGATCCAAAGCGACGCTGCGCAGGTGCGGCCAAGAGATCGGCGGCTGCCGCCGCCTTCGGATCAGGAGGCCTGGACTCAACGGTTGTCCAGACGAGGCATTCGGCAGATGCAACATTTTTCTCAGGCGCCTAAAAGCGAGTTTGATTGAGCCACCAATATCGCAGCGCCGCGATCAAGGCGCCTGCCGGCAGCACGATGCCGAGAAATGGACGGGATTCCGGTACGCTGATTAGCGTGATCAAAAGGACTCCTGCAACGAAAAAAAGTCCGACGAAGTCTTCAGCCGGAATCTTGTCGATCCGGATTCCCTGGTGTCTGTAGTTCATGACTCTCTCCCTTCTTGTATCCAATGCCGGCAAACTGCTCGACGTTGTTGAAAGGAAATACGGAGCCAAGGGTAAAAAGTTCATTCGGGGCGGATCGCAAAGCGTGCGAAACGCAATGCGTCGCTTTATTTTTCGAAGTGCGTTGTCCAACGCTCCGAGAGGGAATTTTCCTGACCCTGTCCCGTTTGTTGCACAATTATGGCCGGCGCCACCCTCAATGGCCGCGGTTCACTCTCCCGCCAAGATCCGCTGGATCAACTCCGGATCGTCGGGCAACAGGCCCGACGCCGGGAGACGCTCGACCACGGTCCGCCACTTGGGCCACATCGAAAAGGCTTTGGAGAACAGCGGCAGAGCCTCCGACGGCCGTCCTCCGTCGGCAAGCGTGACTGCGTGCCAGAAGACGATTTCATGATTGTCCGGCGTCAAAGCGTGCGCCGCCTCGAATGCGCCAAGAGCCTCCTCTTGGCGTCCTGCGGCCCAATGGCTGTTGGCTTGGCCGTACAGTCGATAGGCGCGCGCCACGTTCAGAAGTCGGGCCAGCTCCTCGAGCGGCGCTTCGTGGTCGTCGACTCGGAGGTCGAAGATCCTTCCTCCCCAGGGGGCCGAGGCAGGCTCGCCCGAAGCCACGACCAAAGCGGCCGACTGCTGTCCGCGAATGTCGCCCCCTTCGGCCTGCGCCGAACGCAAAGCGGCCATGAGCCGTTCGGCCAGATCTCCCGGCGCGTTTTGGTAGGCCTCCAGCATGGCCGCGCAAACGGTGGAATTTTCCATCAGATTGGCCTGAATCGAAAAGCCGTCTCCGACGTGATGGCAATTCTCGCGGATAGCTCGGCTGCCGGTATGCGCCGCCGTTCGACCGTCGCGGTCGACCATGCCCACCTGGCGAAGCTCGCGACCCGAGTCCATCGAAATCAATGCCTCCAGCACATCGGGAGCGCTCTTGCCTGCGCGCATAAGTTCGAGGCCCAGGTAGCCGTAGCTCGGATCGGTGAAGGACTGGGTGGCGACGGCTCCCACGCCCGCCTCGGCCCACGCAACCCGTTGACCGACGGCGAACCAATGGGTTTGCACGGCTACGCCGAATTCCCCCGTTTCCGCGTCGCGAGCGACGATCGAATACGTGTGCGCTGGAATTCGCGGCTGGACGCGTGATTCATCGAAGCGTTCGGCGGTCGCCGAGACGGCCGCGGAAGCGAGACCAAACACGGCGGCAAAAATCGTCAAATGAATGTAATGCATGTTTCTTCTCCCATATTAAGAGCAGGCGCGCGGAGCGGCTGGGACCGGGTCTTGAAAATTGCAGAGCTGACCAGCGGTAGGCCAATCAAGGGGACGGAATCTGAATTGTAGCCCAATATACCGGACCTCGTCGCAACCGTTTCGTCCATCTCAGCCCTGCGCCTCCCCGATATCCTCCCGCCATAGATCTGGATTCTCGCGAATGAACTTTTGCATCAGCGCCTTGCACTGCGGATCGTTTACAAGAACGACTTTCACTTCGTGGGCCTGGAGAAACTCAATGTTCCCCTCGAAAGATGAGTTTTCCCCGATCACGACCCGTGGAATTCGAAATTGCAAGATTGCGCCCGCGCACATCAGGCAGGGACTGAGCGTCGAATACAGGGTCACGCCGCGATAACTCGAACGTCTGCCGGCGCGTCGCAGACAATCCATTTCGCCGTGAGCGATCGGATCACCCTCCTGCACGCGTCTATTGCGCCCCAGGCCGATTACGCGGCCGTTCTCGACCATCGCAGCGCCGATCGGAATGCCGCCCTCTTGGTAAGAATTTTGCGCCTGCTCGAAAGCGATCTCTAAAAATCGGCGATCATTCGCTTTGGACATGCGTTGCCTCCATTGCTCCCAGAGGGCGAATGAGCCGTTACGGCGCCAGCTCGTTCAGCAGCGCAAGGAGGTGCTCGTTGAATGCGTGCGGCTGTTCGAGCTGCGGGTAGTGGCCTACGCCTTCCATCAGGACGGCGTCAAAGTCGGCATACTTCCGGTTGATCTCGATGGCGGTGTGCATTCCCCGATCGCCATCGGGCGCGGCGTTGATGCAGCGGACGGGGACTCCGGCGTTGGAAAGCATGTCGGGCATATCGAAGTTCGAGAAGTCCTGCATCAACCCGATGGCGGCCTCCTGATCGGACGCCACCGCCTGATCGACCACCCAGGCGACCAGGTCAGGATCGGCGTCGCTCTTGAAAAGCTGGGGAACGAATAATTCGATCCCCTCCCGGAAGTCTCGCCGCATCCGGGATACCAGAGATTCGGTCATTCCTTCCGGCCATTCGAACTCAGCGTTGTGAAGCGTGTCGACGCAAACGATTCCCGCCAAGCGGTCGCCGAGGCCGGGCGCTGCAGCCAGTGAAACCGGCCCGCCCATCGAATGGCCCACCAGCACGATGCGCTCCTCGGTCAATCGATCGAGCACCCGGTGCAGGTCGTCGGCCAGGCCCTTGATGGACCAGTCTTCCCGGTCGGCGCCCGACTCGCCGTGACCGGGCAGGTCCATGGCTGCGACGCGGTATCCGGCATCGGCGACCGGCTGGATCTGTTCTGTCCAGAACTGGCGGTTGCAGCCCCAGCAGTGCACGAAGACGACGGCTGCGGCGCCGCTTCCGTGCGTTTCATACACGATGGGAACGCCGTCGGAAGCTTGAACGAGTTGAGCGACGAGCGTCTCTTCCGCAATGGGCGCGTCGGCGCCGCAGCCGGCTAAAACAAATGGCAGCAGCAATAGGCTCAGCGTACGAATGACATTTTTCATGGCTGGTTTTCTCCCCTCTTTTTCTGATTTTATCTTAAAACGATGATGGCGCTACCGTCGGGGGAAATGCTCCTTGACAGCCTTGGGAGGTGTGGCTATCCTTGCGGACATTCGGAAAGCGGCGCCCGGAATCGAAGGGGCGTTTTTCGAAGATTCTGCGAGCGGGATGCAAGCAAAAAACATCTCGCGGACGGGATGTTAGAATGATAAATCGTTTTCGGGCAAACCCTCGGACACGATCGGCGGTTAACCCTTGTCCGGCCATCGGGCGCGCCTGCTCCGGGTAGTCGGATCGTCGCGGGCCTAAGCCAAGGCGGCAGCTGGGAGGAGAGGACTGTTGCGAAAGAAGCTGGTCATTTTGGTGGGCCTGGTCCTTCTTGCCCTCGTAGCGGTGGAGTTTGCGACCTATCTGGATTCGCGAATGGGCTACCGAAGTCCACTGGAGCGGATCGAAGAAGAAGCGACCCCGCGGGAGCAGGCTCGGCTGGAAGAGGATCAGCGCCTCCGCGAAGAGGCCCGTCAAAAGCCTTATGAAGAGGCCGAGTATCGCCAGTTTCCGATCGTGGGAAGCCGCGTGGCGGTCTGGGTGGTCGCACAATTGCACTTGCTGTTTGCAGCGTTCGTTCTGGCAGTCCCGATGTTTGCCGTCACGGTGGAGTTCATCGGCTACTGGACCGGAGACAAGCGATACGATCGGCTGGCCTATGAGTTTACGAAGCTTCTGGCAGCCTCCTTTTCGTTTACCGCAGGCTTTGGAGCTTTCCTTACCTTCCTGCTGATCATCCTTTACCCGAGGTTCATGAATTACCTGATGCACGTCTTTTCGCCGACGTTCATCCCTTACGTGCTGCTGCTGTTCGCCGAGGCCGCCTTCCTTTACACCTATTACTACGGCTGGGGGAAGTTTTCGCCCCAGATCCATCTGGCGCTGGGCGTCGGTCTGAACATCGTGGGTACGGCGATCATGTTCATCGCCAACGCGTGGCTGACCTTTATGACGTCTCCGGCGGGAATTTCCGAGACCGGCGCGCTGCTGAACATGTGGGAAGCCATCAACAACTACACTTGGATGCCCATCAACATCCACCGCATTATCGCCAACGTGGCGTTCGGCGGGTCGATTGCGGCCGCCTACGCGGCTTATAAGTTCCTTCAGTCGCAAAGCGACGAAGACCGCGCTCATTACGATTGGATGGGATACGTCGGCAACTTCATCGCCATTATCGGACTGCTGCCGCTTCCGTTCGCAGGCTACTGGCTGGCTAGCGAGATCTACGCTTTTTCGCAGACGCTGGGGCTGATTATGATGGGCGGCGCCTTTTCCTGGCTGTTCATTATCCAGGCGGTGTTGATCGGCAATCTGTTTCTGGCCGCCAATTATTACCTGTGGCTGGGAATGGGCCGGATCGAAGGAGCCGAGCGCTTTCGTTCCTACATCAAATGGCTTCTGGCAGCCGTTGCAGTTTGTTTCATCATCTGGGCAACTCCCCGATCCATCATCGCCACAGTCGATGAAATTCGCGCCATGGGCGGTTCGAGCCATCCGGCGCTTGGCGTCCTGGGCGTCATGTCCGCCAAGAACACGGCTGTCAACATATTGATTCTGACGACGTTTATCAGCTTTCTCCTGTACCGTCGCGCCGGCAAAATCGCAACGGTCGGCTGGGCCAAAATCGGAAACGCGACACAGTTCGGAATCTTCGCCCTTGCGTCCGCCTTTGTGATTTTCCTGGGCGTGCTGGGCTATTACGTGGATGCGCAGACCCGCATCGGGTTGGCCGTTCCCCAGGTGCTGGCCGTGTTGTTCGCAATGGTTTCGGTCACAGGCATCGATCTGTTTATGTTTCGCAACGCCCGGACGGCGGGGAGGACGCGCTGGGGCGAGATCGCTCCCCGGTCCCAGTACACGCTGATCTTTCTGGCCGTGACCTTCACCTGGACGATGGGATTGATGGGATACGTCCGATCCGGCCTGCGACAGGACTGGCACGTTTACGGCGTAATCCGTGACACTTCCGTGGACGCCTTCACGCCCACGCTTGGATTCGCGACCCAGGTCGTTTCGGTGACGGTTTTGATTTTCTTTCTGTTTCTTGGTTTCGTTTTCTGGCTCACGAGTCTGGGAGATAAGGATGACTGGAAATCGAAAATCGCGGGGGCTCCATGAAAGTCCCGGTGGGCCTCAAGATTGCGGGCCTGACGCTGGCGGCGACGGGCTTTTACACCTACGTGGGCCAATTGGTCCCTCAGTCCGAAGTCCATCCGCCCGAAGTCGTTGAAATTCGGGCCGATATGACGCCGGAAGAGTTGGTGGAGACTGGAAGAGGAATCGCGCGCGGAAAGGGTTTGTGTATGACCTGTCACACGATCGGCGGCAGCGGCCCCCTGCGCTTTCCGGATCTGGAAGGGATTGGGCGAACCGCCGAGGACCGGATTCCTGGAATGAGCGGCTTGGAGTATCTGGTCGAATCGCTGTACGATCCAGACGCCTATATTGTGGAGGGATTCGCCCCGGGCATGCCGCCCGCTCATCGGCCTCCGATCAGTCTGACCGAGGGCGAAATCCTGGCTGTCGTCGCGTATCTGCAGAGCTTGGGTGGAACCGTCACCGTGACCGTCGACACCGAGTTGCCCCGGCCGGATCGCACCGGCGTTACAAGCTCCTTCGGCCGACTGCTGGAAGTCGCCGAGCGGCAGGCGGCGACCCGGAATCGATGGGCGTCCGGACCGAGCGTTAGCTCCCCTGACGGATTCGGTTCAGACTCAGTCGAACGACGGCCGGGCGCGACTGGGGCTGAAGCTGCAATGAAACGTGAATCATACGGGAGCCATCCATGAATTTCTGGGTAGTCATTCCCATAGCGCTGGTCGTGCTGGCCTTGTGGTGGAAGCGGGCGACGATCTTGACCTGGACGATCTTCTGGTGGCTTGCCATTTTCCTTTGGCTTCAGTTCGGTTTTGCGACGCCCATTCCACAGTCGGTGATCTGGCTCTACATGGGCATCGTATCGCTAGCGCAGATCGTGTACGTGACCGCCGACGAGGAGCGTTTTCGCGAGTTCAGGGAGCCGTTGATCCGCTTCGCGACGGATCGGAGGTACACCGTGCCTTTGCTCCTGCTGGTAGTCGGAATTCCAGGGCTGGTCGCTGCAAACGTCTATCTGAAGATGACAGCGCCCGTGCGGGCTCCTTTTTTCACGCGGACGGTTCACCCTGCGAATCCGGACCGGATCGAGGTTCACGACAAGAGCTTCGACCTCAATACGCTGGACAATCCACTTCGTCCGCTGGAAACGGCCAATCCGGATGTCTTTCGGAGGCACGTGGAAAACGGGCGGCGGATCTATTACGAGAACTGCTTTTATTGTCACGGCGACAACACCCGGGGCACCGGACACTTCGCCTACGCCATGAACCCGATTCCGACCAACCTGCCCGAGAACATTCCGCTTCTGCAGGAGGGCTATTTATTCTGGAGGATTGCAAAAGGAGCTCCCGGACTGCCGGAAGCGGGCGGTCCCTGGGAGTCGGTCATGCCGGCCTGGGAGAATTTTCTGACCGAAGAGGAGATGTGGGAAGTCATCTTGTTTCTTTATGAATTCAGCAATACGCGACCAAGGGCAAGGGAAGACGTAATCGGAGAATGAGAAATCGCGCCTGGTTTTTGACACTTTCGGTTCTGGGTTCGTCGCTCCTTCTGTCGGCTCAGTACTCCCCGTTGGGAACGGAGGAGCAGCGTGCGGCCGGCAAAGCGCTCTATGACAAAAATTGCGCGCAATGTCACGGCGAAGCCGGCGACGGACTGGGTGTGGCGGCCCCATACATGAAGCCGCAACCGCGAGACTTTACGCGAGGCAGATACAAGTTTCGATCGACGCCTACCGGAGTGCTCCCGACCGACGACGACCTGAAGCGGATGATCCGTCTGGGAATGCCTTACACGGCGATGCCAGGCTGGCCTGAGTTCAACGATCGGCAGCTGACGCAGTTGGCGTTTTATCTGAAGACCTTCAGCCCCGCCTTCGCTGGGCTGGACGGGCCGCCTCAGGCGATGGATCTTCCCAGGGCGCCATCCTACTCCGAGGAGTCTGCCGAGAGAGGCAAGGTAGTTTACGAGGAACTGGGCTGCGCCCAATGCCACGGCGACCTGGGCAGAGGGGACGGGCCCACGGCGCCGACGCTGACCGATGAATGGGGCTATCACGTTCGCGCCGCCAACCTGACGATGCCCTGGACGTTTCGCGGCGGAGGGACGCGCGCCGACATCTACCGGACTTTCATGACCGGAATCGGCGGAACTCCGATGCCGTCGTATGCCGACGAGGGGGCGCTGGCGCCGGAGGACCGTTGGCCGCTGGTAGATTACATCTGGTCGCTGTCCGGATCTTCCGATCCGAATTACGCAACTTTGGTGCAGTCGATCTTTCATGAGGGCGAGATCGAGCCTGAGGCCGGGCCGGAGCTGTTTTCAGAAGCCCCGGTCGCCCGATTTCCGCTGTTCGGGCAGATCGTCGAGCCCGGCCGCAGCTTTTATCCTCCGGCCAGCTCCGTGATGGTGCGATCGGTCTACAATCTGAGGCGGGTCGCCATATTGGTTGAATGGGACGATATGCAGGCCGATCTCAGCGGCAGCAACAGTCCGCTGTTGCGGGCGCCTGCATTCGATCCGGAAGATGCGGTGCGGTTGGAGAGAATCGGGGGCGCGCCCGAGGAGCCGTCCGATCCGTTTGCAGCCGACCCCGTCGAGCAAGACCCGTTTGCAGCCGACCCTTTTGCGCAGCTGGACGCGCCCGATCTGGCCCCCGGCGACACCGGACGTCTGCGGACGACCGAATTCACTGACGCGGTGGCCGTCCAGTTCCCTCTGCGACTTCCCGACGGGATGGTCAAGCCTTACTTTCTTTTCGGCGACGTCACCCGCCCGGTCGAACTCTGGTTCGTCGATCTGGCGAAGGGCGAGCCGGAACTGTTCACGGCGCGGGGATCGGGAGCCATCACTGAGGGGGAGGGGGACGGATTCTTGGTTTCCGCCCAGTTTGACCGTGGCCGCTGGTCCGTGGTTTTCGTTCGCAACCGTCTGTCTTCCCGCAGCATATCCTTTCGCGAAGATCAGTTCGTTCCGATCTCATTCTCGATCTGGGACGGATTCAATCAGGAGCGAGGAAACAAACGGGCCCTTTCCAACTGGTTTTATCTGTACATGTCCCCCGTTGAGCGGCCTTCGCTGCTGGGACCAATTGTGACCAACTTCTTTACCGTCTTATTGGGAATGGCGCTGGTGGTTTTCTGGGCTCGGAGAAAGTATTCATCCGATTAAGGAGCGTTTTCGAATGAAGCAAGCACCTGGAGTCCAATATCAGCCGCTGGCTCAACCGGACAAGGACCTGTATCGGTCTATATTCGTTCCGGTTGACAATTCGCCCCATTCCAATCGGGCCGTCGAATGCGCCGTAGCGCTGGGCAAAGGATTCGGGTCGACTTTGACCGGTTGCCACGTCTATGCCGCCAGGATGCACGACTACCGTTTCAAGCAGATGGAATACACGCTTCCCTCCGAGTATCTTGAGGAGCAGGAGCTGGAGCGTCAGCGCAAGATCCACGACAGTCTCATCACTATGGGCCTCGAGCTGATCTCGGACTGTTACCTGGAGGACATGGACCGGCTCTGCCAGGAGGCCGACCTCAACTGTCGACGCAGGATGATGGACGGAAAGCACACGACGGAGCTGGTCAAGGAGATTCGCGAGCAGGACTACGATCTGGTCGTGATGGGGGCGCTCGGCGTAGGCAAAGTCAAAGACAGCCAGATCGGTGCGGTCTGCGAAAAAGTGACGCGCAACAGCCCGGTCGACGTGTGGGTGGTGCGCCACGTTCCAAAAGAGGGAGAGGCGGAGAGGGATACGATTCTGGTTGGAATCGACGGCAGCCCTCAGTCTTTTGGTGCTTTGCGCACGGCCATTGAATTGGCGCGGCGATTTCAGAAGAAAATCGAACTGGTAGGCGTCTACGATCCGTATCTTCACTACGCCGTCTTTAAGGGAATTGTAAACGTGCTGACCGAGCGGGCTTCGAAAGTTTTTCGCTTCGAGGAGCAAAATCAACTGCACGAGGAGATCATCGACACTGGACTGGCGCAGATTTACCAGTCGCATCTGAACGTGGCGGAGGCCGTCGTCCGCAAGGCGGGCGTCCCTGTTTCGACGAGCCTGCTCGATGGAAAGGCGTTTCAAAAGATGCTAGATCATGCCCGCAAAACTCAACCGTGGGTGATCGTCATCGGGCGGATCGGCCTGCACAATCCCGAAGACGAAACGGGGTTGGGAAGCAACAGTGAAAACCTCTTGCGCTTGTCTCCCTGCGACGTCCTGTTTACAACCCGGCTGGAGTATCCGGAAATAGACTTGAAGGCCCAAGAGGCAGTGCACTGGACTCCGGAGGCCGAGAAGCGAATGGAGCGGGTTCCCCAGATGGTGGAGGGGATCGCGCGCACGGCCATCGTGCGCCTGGCGATTGAGAAGGGGCACAGCGTGGTGACCAATTCCCTGGTGACGGAAGCCATGGAGCGGTTCATGCCGAAACGGACAGCGCAAACGACGCTGAAGCTGGCCGAATCGTTGGCGTTGGAGCACGCGCGCAAAAACCCCGTTTCCATTTGCCGCAAGTGCGGAGTGGTCGCCAAAGTGTCCAAGCCGGTTCAATGTTCGGTCTGCGGCGAGAAGGATTTTGAGGCGATTTCGACGGAGGACATCGAACGGATCGCGGCCAACGAGGGAGGAATTGAGGAGGAAACGACGTACGATGGTCGCAAAGTCCGTTGGACGCAGGACGCCCGCCGCGCCCTTTATGCGATTGAAGACAAATACCAGATGCGACGCTGCAAAGCCAGGATCGAAAAGAAGGCGCGCATGCATCGCGTCGAGGCCGTTACCCTCGAGTTCGCCTCCGGGCTAATCAGCGAAGAGACCGGCGCACCAATGCTTCCGAAAGGCCGCGCGGGTGAAGAGTGGAAAGCGGCTCATGCTCCCCCGCCGTCCGAAAGCATGCGAGCCCCTGCAACCTCCGAACCGGAGTCGGAGCATCCTGTAGTGGCGGTCGATGAAGGCGGCGTTTCCATGCATTCATCGTTCCGCTGGACCGAGGACGCCGTGGAAAGGATCCTTCGCGTGCCTGCCGGATTCATGCGCGACCGCACGCAGCGCCGCATTGAAGAACTGGCGGAGGAAAAGGAGTCGGCCGAGATCGATCTTGAACTTGTCGAGGAGGGAGTCGAGGCTGGACTGCGGATGATGGAGGAAATGATCCGGCAATATTCGTCTCCGGAGGGCAGCGAGAGTACCGCTGGGAGAGACGAGCAGCTCAACGAAACTGGATGGATGTCGGAAATGGCCAGGCGCAGAAAGAAGCTGCTCGAGTAAAGTGGTCGCTTACCGCTTCTGCCGACCTGACGACAATCCCCTGCTTGTGCGAGCGGTCAATGAGTGCTACGACGTCTACTTTCCGGAATCGCCTCCCTTGACGCTGGAGCAGTTCCAGCTGGATATCCGCGAACTGGACGTGTGGCCCAGCAATTCGATGATTGCGACCGAAGCAGGGAAGCCGGTATCCGTTTCCATCGCGACCAAGCGTCCCGAGGAAGTGCTGGTGTTTCGCATCGGAACCCACCCAGATTTTCTCCGCCAGGGGCACGCCGGGCATCTGCTGAATTCCCTGGGTCAGAAGCTGGGAGTTCTGGGCCCGGAACGGCTCATTTCCGAAATTCCACAAGATTCCGAAGCGGCATGCCGGCTTTTCGAGAACTCCGGGTTCGTTCGCGAGGCGGAACTGTTTGACTGGGTGCTTGCCGAGCTTCCGGAACCGCTGCAGAATCCGGAATCCCTGATTCCGGTGACGGTCCGGGACTTGACTGAAAGCGGCATTCGCCTGGAAACGCCCGATGCATGCTGGGAGCGCCAGGCGCGATCGCTGGACAACCGCAGAGAGCGTTTGCGGGGCTGGGCCTTGGCTGCTGCCGAGAGTCTGGCAGGGTGCTGCCTGTACGAAGTCGACGCCGACGTTCTTCGAATTCTTCACCTCCGATCCTCCCTGGTTGAAAGGGAAGAGGTCTGCTATCGGCTGCTGATCCGAGCGCTTGCCGCTGAAGGCAAGCCGCTGCTGATCCCCCGGGTCCGGGAGTCGGAGCCTTGCGCGGCCTCCCTGCCGAACCTTGGGTTTCGCCGCGCCACGCCATACAATTTATACAGCAGGACTATCGAAGTGAGCGAAAACTAGATGAAGAATTACGACGAACTGCCAGGCGACGGCGGCTCCGACATCCCGGGCCAGGTGGTCCGGCAGCAGGGGAGGATTCGCAAGAGCCTGGCCGGGCTGGCGCATATCGTCGCCGTCGCCTCCGGCAAAGGGGGGGTGGGGAAGAGCACCGTCACAATGCTTTTGGCCGCAAGCCTGCAGAGAGCGGGCCGCCGAACGGCAGTTCTGGATTGCGACTTCAACGGACCGTCGCTGGCCCGAATGGCGGGGCTTCGAAACGCGCGCATCATTCCCGGAGATAGGGGGCTGGAAGTTCCCAAGACTCGGTCGGGGATCGGAATTCTTTCGCTGGGCGCGCTGATTCCGGAGGAGGAAGCGATCGACTTTCCATCGGTGGCCAGCGGGGATTCGTATACGTGGAGGGCAACGCGCGAGTTCACGCTGCTGGGCGATCTTCTGGCGGGAACCGACTGGGAGCCCTACGACTTCCTTTTGCTCGACCTCCCCCCGGGAAACGAGCGAGCCTTCCAGTACGCCGAATACTTCGGCTCATCGGCCGTTTTCCTGCTGATCTCCTTGCCTTCCGCGGTGTCGTTGGGGGTCGTGCGGCGGAGCGTGGCCTCGATCCGGAAAGCGCGCGCCCGCCTCATGGGCTACATCCTGAATATGGACGGCTATCGATGCCCGGAATGCCGCACGCTGCAACCGCTGTTCAGTAGGCAGACTGGCGCCGAACTTCCCATTGAGCGTCTGGGCGGCATTCCCTTCGACCCCGTTCTCGCCGCAGCTTGCGATTCGGGTAAACTGGGTCGGGCGGAAGCGCCCGTTGTCGAAGAGGTCGAGGAGATCGGAAGGAAATTGATGGAAAGGCTCGAGTTTAAGCAGGCCTCGCCCACGTCGGCGGCCGGGAGTGAAACGTGAAATTTCTGTGCGTAGAGTGCGATGCTCAGATGCGATTGCAGGAGACATCCTCGCCGACCGGAGACGACGGAAAGCTGAGAATCGTTTTCCAATGTCCCTCCTGCTTGCGGCAATTCTGCATGCTCACGAACCCCTCTGAAACGCAGGTTGTAACCTCGCTGGGAGTGCGAATCGGCGGCGATGGCGAGGAAAAGGAGTCGAAGTGTCCGTTCGGCGAAATGGTGGATCGAATGGGCCTTTCCGAAAGCCCCTCCGATCTGAACTGGACTCCCGAGGCCTCGCAACGCCTGAACAACATACCGGAGTTCATCCGGCCTATGGCCAGAAAGGGAATCGAAGACTTCGCCCGGGCGAAGGGCTACCGTCGTATCGATCTTTCCGTTTTGGATGAAGCCCGCGAAAGGTTCGGGATGTAAAGCAGATGGGTTCCGGAACCCGGAACGCCTGGAACGATGACTACTAATCTGCAAAAGCCGTTCAGCCGGCCGTATGTCATTTCCTGGAATCTGACCTATCGGTGCAACCTGACGTGCGACCATTGCTACCTGGACGCGGGTCGCAGTCCGAAAGTGCGCGAAGAGGCTTTTGACGACCGCAGCGAGCTGTCCACAGAACAATGCTTTCGGGTCATCGACCAGATCGTCGAATTCGCTCCCGAGTGCGTCACCATCCTGACGGGCGGAGAGCCGCTGCTCCGACGCGATATCCTCGAGATCATCCGCTACGGGCACGGAAAGGATTTGTGGATCGTCGTGGGAACCAACGGCGTGCGCATTACGGAGACTCTGGCGGAGCTCCTGAAGCAGGAGGGAGTGCGCGGCCTTTCGCTTTCGCTGGACGCGCTGGATTCCCGCCGTCACGACTTCTTTCGCGGCGTGCAGGGCGCTTGGCGCAACACGGTCGAGGGCGCGAAGATCCTGAATCGGCTCGACATGCCGTTTATCGTGCAGACGACTGTGAGCCGGCACAACGCGGACGATCTCGAGCCGATCGCGGACTTCGCATGGGAGGAGCTCGGCGCAAAAGTCTGGAATCTGTACTTTCTCGTCCCCACCGGTCGCGGGAGCTTCGTTTCCGATTTGGAAAGGGATGAGTACGACGGCGTGCTGGAGGCGCTGCACGACATTCAACGGAAGTACGCGTCGCGCATGCTGGTTAACGCCAAGTGCGCGCCTCATTACGTGCGCACTCTGCTGGAAAAAGACCCCGAATCCCCTCATTTGAAGACCTTCGCCGACGGTGCCGGCGGCTGCCCGGCCGGAACCCATTACATGGGAATTCGACCGAACGGCGACGTGACGCCTTGCCCCTATTTGCCGGTTTTCGCCGGAAAGCTGACGGAAAGGCCCCTCCAGGAGCTGTGGAGCGAATCGGAGCTGTTTCAGACGATCCGAAAACGTAGCGCCCTGGGCGGCCGCTGCGGCGAATGCGAACTGAACTCCTTTTGCGGAGGATGTCGCGCGAGAGCCTACGGTGGCGCCGGAGACTACATGGCGGAGGATCCGCTCTGCAGCTTCACTCCGGGTTCGCTGCGGGACGAAGCCGCCCGACTCAAGCCGGCGGCCACCTACGGGATCGAACGGCGGGAGTCGATCGATTGGGATCCGGAAGCTCGCGAGCGGGTCGGCAATGTGCCCGCGTTTGCCCGTGGAATGGTCGTCAAGAGGGTGGAGGCCTATTGCCGAAAGCAGGGCGCGGATCGGGTCACCGTTGAAATCCTGCAGGAACTGCGCTCCAGGATGCCGGCCTCCAGGATTTTCGGGCGGGATTGAATCGCTTTCAAAACAGGGAGGATGAAATGCGGAAACTATTAGTGGCTTTGACGCTGCTGGCGCTCTTGGGATGCGCCGATGTCGAGCGGGACCGCCCGTCGCAGCAAAATTTTCTGGAGGAGACTCCGCAGGAGCGCGACGAGCGGATGGCCTGGTGGAGGGAAGCTCGCTTTGGGATGTTCATTCACTGGGGAATCTATGCGGTGCCCGCCGGAGACTACCAGGGGAATCGGTCGGACAACATCGGGGAATGGATCCAGTCCTGGGCGAATATTCCACGCGAAGATTACGCCAAGTTTGCCGCGGAGTTCAATCCGGTGCAGTTCGATGCCGCCGAATGGGTCTCCCTGGCCAAGGAGGCGGGCATGAAGTATCTGGTGATCACCTCCAAGCACCACGACGGCTTCTCGATGTACGACACGGCGGTCTCTCCTTTCAACATCGTGCAGGCGACTCCCTATGGGCGCGACGTGATGGCGGATCTGGCTGAAGAGTGCCGGAAGCAGGGAATTGAGTTCGCATTCTACTACTCGATTATGGACTGGGGCCACCCGTCGCAGTACGTCGACGAGGAGGGGAAGCATCCTACGGCGGGACACGGCAGAAACCGGATCCGCGAAGAAGAAAAGGAGGGATACATCCAGTACATGAAGGCGCAGTTGGAGGAGCTGGTGACGCGATACGACCCGGCCGTTCTCTGGTTTGACGGCGAGTGGATCGATTGGTGGACGGAAGAGGATGGAAGGGACCTGTACAACTTTGTCCGGAATCTCAAGCCCGACATCCTGATCAACAATCGGGTTGGAAAAGGGAGGATGGGCATGCAGGGGTTGAGCAAGGGTCCGGAGTACGTCGGCGATTTCGGGACTCCCGAACAGGAGATTCCGCCCACCGGCCTGCCCGGCGTCGACTGGGAATCGTGCATGACCATGAACGACACCTGGGGGTACAAGTCCTATGACGACAACTGGAAATCGACGGCGACGCTCGTCCGCAACCTGATCGATGCCGCCAGCAAGGGAGGCAACTACCTGCTGAACGTAGGGCCGACGGCCGAAGGGCTCATTCCGCAGCCCAGCGTGGAGCGCCTCCGAGAGATGGGGCGCTGGATGCAGGTCAACGGCGAAAGCATCTACGGGACCAGCGCCGGGCCCTTCGAGTCCCTGCCGTGGGGGCGGGCGACGCAGAAGCCGGGAAAACTGTACCTGCACGTCTTCGACTGGCCGGAAGGCCCGCTGGAACTGCCCGAAATCGACCCAGGGACGGGCGAGGCGTACCTGCTGTCCGATCCCGACCGCGCGCCTTTGAAAACGGAAAGTTCGGACGGAGCGATTCGGATTCATGTCCCGGCACAGGCCCCGGATCCGATCGCTTCGGTCGTCGTGCTGGAGCTGGAAGCTCGGTAGTTGGAAACGTTCGGTTCCGCGCTGCGGTACGGGGACGAATGAGGAGTAAGGGGCGTCAGCCGTTTTCGACGACGCTTTCTATTTCAAGTACCCCGGAATCTTCTTTTCAAACTCGGGAAAGTACTGAGAAATGACGGTGATGTCGAAACGAGTCAGGATCGCTTCCTTTGGCTCCCGGTCAAGAAGGAATCGGAAGCAGGCCTCCACGAGTTCGTCCGGCGTTGCATTTTCCCGGCCAAGCCGTTCGAAATCATCCTCGGAAAGCGAAACGGTGTGCCGCGTCTTGCTTTCTCCTTCACGCACTTCCACCTCAAATCGCATGGGATTGCCGGTGCCGACTTTGTGAACGGATATCATTGCTTTCCATTGTAACGCTCGAGTGGGGACTTGCAAGCGAATCGCGCAGCAGGGGCGGATCGCCCATGGCGTCTCAAGCGGATCCGGCGTATCTCTAATGTCAGGGCTTTAATGAAGGACCGAGTTCTGCGCCGGCCTGGAAACTGGTGCGCCCAGCGCTCACATCAGAATGCGGAACCCGGAACGCGCAACGAGCAAAACGACTGGCCCGAGAAATCGTCGGCCCCGCAAGAGCGGCATACGGCCATCCGCCAGCGCGGCTTACACAGGGAACCGTCCGTCCGGCATCTAATGGAAAGCGCCCTGCCTATTTTATTTTTCACCCATCCATGGTAGCATCACGTCACATGTTAACGTCCCCATGTCCGTTTTGTGACTTGGGAAAGGTCAGGGGTTTTGAAAATTAGGATCTTCACCGACAAAGAAGTGAAGACCGCGAAGCCTGAACCGGCGCACAATTTCGCATAAGGGTTCAGGAGGAAGGACTCCAAATGAAACCGCTGCACTGGAGGTACTTGCTTCTCGTGGCAAGCTTGGGATTTGCCGCACTTGTTTATCAATATCACCTTGCGCCGGCACTGGCCCAAACATCCCTGAATTCGGCCGAAAGCTTCGCCGTCGTGGGGGGGTCGGCGGTCACCGCTGCCGGCGACGTCGGGACCGTCATTGATGGAGATGTAGGTGTCGCGCCGGGTACCTCGATCACCGGCTTTCCTCCAGCTGTAGTGCTTGAACCCTTTGGTATCCACGTCAATGACGATGCCGCGATTGCGGCTCGAAATTCCGTGAACACTCTGGCCTTGGCTTTAGCAGCCGAGGGGCCCTGTACCCCCTTGGAGCCGGAACTGAGCGGAGTTACGGTCGGACCAGGCATCTACTGTTTTTCCTCGACGGCTAATATTGAAGCTAACGGCCTCTTCACTCTCGATGGCCCAGGGACCTATATTTTCCAGGTAGGGAGTTCGCTCACCGCCAACGTCGGCTCGAGCGTTATTCTTGACGGCGCTAACCCTTGCGACGTGTTTTGGCAGGTCACCAGCGCGGCGACTCTCAAT